>NZ_JAOWDS010000009.1:0-222 GCF_030334545.1 Citrobacter sp. Ce129 | reverse complement strand
ACGATTACTCTTACCCTAATTCCTGGTTTCATAATTCATCCTTAAACGTTAAGCGGTTTGGGCATATCCCATTGCAGATTATTTCCCTGCATCCATATCGCAGTGCATCCGGGTCCAGCCCTTATAGCCCACCACCTCCGGCTCTTTGTCCGGCAGGTTTTGATAGTTGGCCTTATAACCTTCCGTTAAATGGGCTAAAGATGCTTTCATAAACACCACCGT
>NZ_JAOWDS010000008.1:0-204 GCF_030334545.1 Citrobacter sp. Ce129 | reverse complement strand
CTCAGAAGTGAAACGCCGTAGCGCCGATGGTAGTGTGGGGTCTCCCCATGCGAGAGTAGGGAACTGCCAGGCATCAAATTGCAGTAAACCGGGATGAAGAATCCGGGTAGTGACAAAGAAATTCGGTGGAGCGGTAGTTCAGTTGGTTAGAATACCTGCCTGTCACGCAGGGGGTCGCGGGTTCGAGTCCCGTCCGTTCCGCCA
>NZ_JAOWDS010000001.1:0-268 GCF_030334545.1 Citrobacter sp. Ce129 | reverse complement strand
CTTTTTTTTATTGTCAGAGGCGGACAGTGATACGCGGCGTTTTACTTTATTGCCTGGTTTTTTAGCCATAATATTCATTCATCCTTTTTATTAAGCGTTAATGAAAGCGCATCCCCAACGTTATATTTATTTTTCCAGTCGCTTACGGTGCCGTCCGTGATTCAACGTCAAGCGCTTCCGGCCAGTGAATATGGCCCCACTGCTGCGGGTGTTCTGCAAAACGCGCCGTCTCAGGCACCGGACGGTGCTGCATATAGTGACAGCAGTA
>NZ_JAOWDS010000007.1:0-268 GCF_030334545.1 Citrobacter sp. Ce129 | reverse complement strand
AGTAAAGGATGGTGGAGCTATGCGGGATCGAACCGCAGACCTCCTGCGTGCAAGGCAGGCGCTCTCCCAGCTGAGCTATAACCCCATCGTAAATACTTATCTCTGTACCCTAATTCGTTTCCGGGCAAGGCGCGGTGGTGCGAAGCATACTGAAGTATGCGAGCATCGCCGTAACACAGCACGGAGGCGAATTTGGTAGGCCTGAGTGGACTTGAACCACCGACCTCACCCTTATCAGGGGTGCGCTCTAACCACCTGAGCTACAAGC
>NZ_JAOWDS010000006.1:0-242 GCF_030334545.1 Citrobacter sp. Ce129 | reverse complement strand
GTCATGATCGAGCTGGCATTAAAGGCAGCACTTGAACGCCTGACCGGGCTGGATGTTTATCCTCTGCTTCTGCCCGATGAGTTGCAGGAGGGGATTACTTACCAGTGTATCTCCGATCCGGAACTGTACGCCGGACTATTGCGCACAGGGCTGATTGCGGGCCGCTTCCAGATAGCGATTCATCTGCTTAATGACTACACCCGCCTGTTACAGCTGGATAAGAAAATCAGCGCGGAATGGAC
>NZ_JAOWDS010000005.1:0-200 GCF_030334545.1 Citrobacter sp. Ce129 | reverse complement strand
AACCTCCTGTTCACGGTGGGGGGCGACCTGGTTAACAGCGGTACCCTCGCAACCGGTGTGAATGGTCAGCAGGCCGGTAACCAGCTGGTGGTCAATGGCAATTATACGGGGAATGGTGGGCATCTTTCCCTGAACACCGCGCTGGGGGATGACAATTCCGTTACGGATAAGCTGGTGGTGAAAGGCGATACCAGTGGCAC
>NZ_JAOWDS010000004.1:0-305 GCF_030334545.1 Citrobacter sp. Ce129 | reverse complement strand
AAATGGGATAACCCGAATGTGTCGGTGGGGTTTGATGGCACCAGTATCATCGTTCGCGATATTTCCTACACAGGGCGGGACGACGTGGCCGGAACGGCGACGATAGACCTGGTGATATTCAACCAGACCGCACCAGTCGGCGGAGACGGTATTACGATGACCAACGCCGCAGGTCAGGTCACGTTCTCCACGCTGAAACGCCCCTTTGTGTATGACCGACAAATTCAGATCACCGATGCTTTCCAGAATATTGGCGGCGGGTTCTGCCAGATAGTTTATACCGGCGTGCAGGTCCGTATGGATGG
>NZ_JAOWDS010000075.1:0-170030 GCF_030334545.1 Citrobacter sp. Ce129 | reverse complement strand
GGTGGAGCGGTAGTTCAGTTGGTTAGAATACCTGCCTGTCACGCAGGGGGTCGCGGGTTCGAGTCCCGTCCGTTCCGCCATTTATTAAGAGCCCTGAGCATTAGCTCAGGGCTTTTTCTTTGCCTGCATTTAATTATTGCTGAATCCGCAAAAATCCTCTGCATTTATCACTCTTTTTCTATAAAGAACTGATGGTCATAATCCTCTTAGTTAACGAACATAGTGATTAAAAAGAGGAATTCTATGACTATCCCTGCATTCGGTTTAGGTACTTTCCGCCTGAAAGACGACGTAGTTATCGCTTCCGTTAAAACGGCGCTAGAGCTGGGCTACCGTGCTGTCGACACTGCGCAAATCTATGATAATGAAGCGGCTGTTGGTCAGGCGATTGCTGAAAGCGGCGTACCGCGTAACGAGCTGTATATCACCACCAAGATCTGGATTGAAAATCTTAGCCAAGACAAATTGATCCCAAGCCTGAAAGAAAGCCTGAAGAAACTGCGTACAGATTATGTCGATCTGACGCTGATCCACTGGCCATCTCCGGGCGATGCGGTATCTGTTGAGGAGTTCATGCAGGCGCTGCTTGAAGCCAAACACCAGGGGTTGACTCGTGAAATTGGTATCTCAAACTTCACCATTCCGTTGATGGAAAAAGCCATTGCCGCAGTAGGCGCAGACAATATCGCGACCAACCAGATTGAGCTGTCTCCGTATCTGCAGAGCCGTAATGTGGTCGACTGGGCGAAGGCGCACGGTATCCACATCACCTCTTACATGACGCTGGCTTACGGTAAGGCACTGAAAGATGAAGTGATTGCGCGCATTGCCGCTAAACATAACGCAACCCCGGCGCAGGTTATTCTGGCATGGGCAATGGATGAAGGTTACTCCGTTATCCCTTCTTCTACCAGGCGTGAAAATCTGGCAAGCAACCTGCTGGCGCAGGACCTGCATCTGGATGCCGAAGATAAAAAAGCGATCGCGGTACTGGATTGCAACGATCGCCTGGTTAGCCCGGAAGGCCTCGCTCCTGCCTGGGATTAATTGCCCAATCCTTTGTACTCTTTAACCCTCTTTCACAGCTCCTTCGGGAGCTGTTCTTATATATTCACTTAAAAAATCTATAAATGCCCTAATACGTGTACTGACCGCACGATCGCTGTAGTAAACGGCGCTGAAAGGCATTTCTACTGGCAGACGCTTATCCGCCAGCAGTTCCACCAGTTCTCCCTGCGCGATCTCTTTATCAATCATATAATCTGAAAGACATGCGATACCGTTACCACTCAGACAAAGCTGTTTTAACGTTTCCCCACTGTTGGAAGAAATCCCACACTCGACCTCATGGAGCTGTCCGTCACTACAGGCAATCGGCCAGGTATTGAGTGAAACGGGTTCAGAAAATCCCAGACACAGATGCTGTTTTAACTGTTCGACGGTCTCTGGCTTGCCAAAACGGGCAATATAGTCCGGTGAAGCGATAATCTTACGATAGCTGGTAAATAACGGACGTGCACGCAGACTCGAGTCAGTCAGCGTACCTGCTCGTATCGCGACATCCACTTTTCGTTCAATAAGATTGATGAACGTTTCTGAGGAGACAAGAGACAATGTCATCTCGGGATACCGCTCACGGAACGGTTTGATCAACGGCATCAGGAAATGCAGCATTACCGGCGTTGCCGCATCAATACGCAGCAGACCGCGCGGGGTATTGCGTGACTCCATGATTTCTGTTTCTGCTGCTGCCATCTCTTGCAGTATCTGCTGCACACGCCTGAAGTAACGCTCTCCTTCTTCAGTGAGGCTCAGTTGTCGGGTCGTGCGATTAAGCAGACTTACGCCCAGCTTCATCTCCAGCTTTTTTACCGCCCGACTGACCGCGGAATTAGCCTGACCGAGCTGTTCTGCCGCCCGACTGAAGCTGCCGCTTTCCACAACGGCCACAAAAATCGCAAGTTCTTCTGAGGTTGCCTTCATTTTTGCACCTGACGCAAAATTATATTGAGATTTTGAATATTTTTGTTATTAAAGCATCCCGGCATACTGCGTGTCATCTGATTACTGATGTTACGGAGTTATTTATGCCTCTCGCTTTATTTGCACTAACAATAAGTGCCTTCGCTATAGGCACGACTGAGTTTGTGATTGTTGGCCTGGTGCCGACCATCGCTCAACAACTGGCGATCTCGTTACCTTCCGCCGGGATGCTGGTTTCAATCTATGCGCTGGGTGTGGCGATTGGTGCACCGGTACTGACCGCTCTGACTGGCAGCCTGCCACGTAAACAGTTGCTGGTTGCGCTGATGGTTCTGTTTACGGCGGGGAATTTGCTGGCATGGCAGGCACCCGGGTATATGACACTCATTGTCGCTCGTCTGCTGACTGGGCTGGCACACGGCGTATTCTTCTCGATTGGCTCTACTATCGCGACAAGTCTGGTGCCAAAAGAGAAAGCGGCTTCCGCCATCGCCATTATGTTCGGCGGCTTAACGGTGGCGCTGGTAACCGGCGTACCGCTTGGTACGTTTATCGGTCAGCACTTTGGCTGGCGTGAGACTTTCCTGGCAGTATCAATGTTAGGCGTGATTGCGCTGATTAGTAGCCAGCTACTGATCCCGGCTAACATTCCCGGTCGGGCTGCCGCCAGCATTCGCGACCAGGTGAAGGTGCTGACTCATCCTCGTCTGTTGCTGATTTACGCCGTTACGGCGCTGGGCTACGGCGGCGTGTTTACTGCATTTACCTTTCTGGCACCGATGATGCAGGATCTGGCCGGATTCTCCCCGGCAGCAGTAAGCTGGATCTTACTGGGTTACGGTGTATCAGTCGCTATCGGCAATATCTGGGGCGGTAAGTTGGCGGATAAGCATGGTGCGGTTCCGGCGTTGAAATTCATTTTCGCCGCGCTGTTTGTTCTATTGATGGTCTTTCAGGTGACAGCCTCCACGCAGTACGCCGCGCTGGCTACCATTCTGGTTATGGGGATCTTTGCCTTTGGTAACGTACCAGGGCTACAGGTCTACGTGGTACAGAAAGCGGAACAATTTACGCCTAATGCTGTTGATGTGGCCTCAGGGCTGAACATTGCGGCGTTTAACATCGGTATTGCACTGGGGTCAGTGATTGGCGGACAAACGGTCGAGCATTATGGTTTGGCGCAGACACCGTGGATTGGTGCACTCATTGTTCTGGTGGCTTTCCTGCTGATGGGGCTCAGTGGTCGTCTTGATAAGCCCACGCGCGTTGCTCTGGGGTAAATCACTGATGTAAGCGCCCACTTACAAAACAAACTGCAATTGTTCGTTGAAAGTGAGTGCTAAAATCCCTATAACAGAAGAACCAGTCCGGCTGCGGACTGGTTGACGTTACAGAGGTTTGAAAGTCTAAAGTGCGAAAAAACACCTATGCCATGCGTTATGTTGCCGGACAACCCGCCGAGCGGATTTTACCGCCGGGGTCGTTTGCGCATATTGGCCAGGCATTACCTGCAGGCGTACCGTTAAGCAGTGAAGATCGCATTCGCGTGCTGGTATGGAATATTTTTAAACAGCAGCGCGCAGAATGGCAGTCGGTGCTGAAGAATTTTGGCAAAGACGCGCATCTGGTGTTATTGCAGGAAGCACAAACCACGCCTGAACTGGTGCAGTTTGCGACCGCTAACTATCTTGCTGCCGACCAGGTTCCCGCCTTTGTGTTGCCTCAGCATCCCTCTGGCGTCATGACGCTCTCTGCTGCCCATCCTGTTTACTGTTGTCCATTGCGCGAGCGTGAACCTATTTTGCGGCTGGCGAAATCGGCTCTGGTAACGGTGTATCCGCTGCCTGACTCTCGGTTATTAATGGTGGTGAATATTCACGCGGTTAACTTTAGCCTTGGCGTTGATGTTTATAGTAAGCAGTTACTTCCCATTGGCGATCAGATTGCTCATCACAGCGGTCCGGTGATCATGGCCGGTGATTTTAATGCCTGGAGCCGCCGACGGATGAATGCGCTGTACCGCTTTGCGCGTGAAATGTCGCTGCGCCAGGTGCGCTTTACCGACGATCAGCGCCGCCGCGCGTTTGGTCGTCCTCTCGATTTTGTGTTCTATCGCGGTCTGAACGTGAGTGAAGCCTCTGTGCTGGTCACCCGCGCCTCCGACCACAACCCGCTACTCGTTGAATTCAGTCCCGGCAAACCTGAACAATAACGGTGTGTCAGGTCTGCCGTAGGGCAGGCCTGTGATGGTTGCCCTTCCTATTTCACAACAACCGAAGGACAACACAATGACAACACGCTCTCACCATGACAATGTCGAAAAACAGTTTGGCTCTCAGGCGAATGCCTACTTAACCAGTGCGGTGCACGCCTCTGGCCGTGACTTGCAACGTCTGGGGGAAAGGTTGTCGGCATTTCCGCGAGCCCACGTTTTGGATATGGGATGCGGAGCGGGGCATGCCAGCTTTGTGGCCGCGCAACACGTAAAGCAGGTGGTGGCGTATGATTTATCCTCGCAAATGCTTGAGGTGGTCGCTGAGGCGGCAAAAGGCAGAGGTCTGGATAATATCGCCACGCGGCAGGGATATGCTGAAAGTCTGCCATTTGAAGATAACGAATTTGACGTGGTGATTAGCCGTTATTCTGCGCATCACTGGCATGATGTCGGTCGCGCCCTGCGGGAAGTGAACCGCATTCTGAAGCCCGGCGGTGTGCTGATTGTGATGGATGTGATGTCGCCGGGCCATCCTGTGCTCGATATCTGGTTGCAAACTGTAGAAGCGTTACGCGATACCTCACACGTACGCAACTATTCCAGCGGAGAGTGGCTGTCGTTAATCAACGACGCTAACCTGATTGCCGATACTGTGTTAACCGATCGTCTGGCGCTGGAGTACAGTTCGTGGGTGGCGCGGATGCGCACGCCTGCAGCGTTGAGCGACGCGATTCGCGTATATCAACAAAGTGCTTCTGCACAAGTGAAAGCCTACTTTGCGTTACAGGAGGATGGCTCATTTACCAGCGACACGATAATGGTTGAGGCACATAAAGCGGGATAAATAAAAAAGGCACTGGGGGGAAACCAGTGCCTTCATTTCTACAATGCGATCAGGAGTCCGGCATGTCGTTGTTTTTCACAAACAACGTTAGCTGATCGCCAGGCTGTAGATTATTCGTATCGCTGTTCCAGCGCATCACATCCTTGATGTTAACCCCGTGGCGTTTGGCAATGCTCGAGAGCGAGTCGCCTTTACGCACACGATAGGTGATGCTATCGCTGTTGTTCGCCAGACGCTGTGCGCTGGTACCTGCGCCCACGGTCAGATTCTGGCCCACTTTCAGCGACGACCCGCGCAGATTATTCCACTGCTTAAGGTCATTGGTGCTCACGCCAAGACGTGAAGCGACGCCAGAAAGCGTATCGCCAGAGCGAACTTTGTAGCTACGGCTGTTCAGCGGCGTGCTATCCGCAACCAGCGTTGACTGCACGGCTGCAATTTCGCCTGAAGCCAGAGACTCACGCAGCTTCTCTGCATGTTTCTTTGGCACCATCACATATTGCGGGCCGCTGGCACCCAACGTGGAGCCTTTCACGCCGGCATTGAAGGTCTTCAGCTTGCTGACGGAAATCCCCGCCATATCCGCAACCTGAGCCATTTCAACCGGGCTACTCAGGCGAACACGCGCCAACGCGCGGCTTTCGTCTGTTGTTGGCAGACGCACGCCATAGCGTTTGCTGTTTTTGAGTATATCGCTCAATGCCAGCATTTTGGGCACGTATAGCTTCGTTTCCTGAGGCAATGGCAACGACCAGAAGTCAGTGGGTTTTCCACGGGCTTTGTTCGTTTTAATTGCCTTCATGACACGACCTTCACCGCTATTATAAGCAGCAACGGTCAGCAGCCAGTCGCCATCAAACATCTTGTTCAGACGCTGCATCATGTCCAGTGCGGCGGTGGTGGAAGCCACAACGTCGCGACGTGCATCATAATTGCGGGTCTGTTTTAAACCATAATTGCGCCCCGTGCTCGGAATGATCTGCCAAATACCTGCGGCATTGGCGCCAGACGTTGCGTGAGGATCAAAAGCGCTCTCCACTATGGGTAGTAGTACCAGTTCCATTGGCATGTTACGTTTCTTAACCTGCCCGGCTATCCAGTACATATACGGCTCTGCCCGTAAAGTTACATCGTGGAGATAGCTCTTATTGCGTAAATACTTCTGTTTCTGTTCGCGAATCCGGTTGTTTTCCGGAATTCCCATCTTTAGCTCGTCACCAATGAAAGCCCACAAATCTTGATCAGCAGCGATAGATGTTCCGTCGTCCATCCATCGCGCCTGACTTGTAAACTTTCCTGCTTCCCCTTGACCAGCTGCAGAAAGGCTCTGTGCGTGTTGTTGGACGTTACCAGTATTCTGGCACCCAACAAGCAGGACAGAGGCGAGTAATATCGCTTTTGCCTTCATGTGTGTGTCAATAGTTGCTTAAAAGACGACCGATCATAACGGCGAAGTTTTCAAAAGGCAACCCGGAATTGTCAGAACGTATCTTTCTTTGACCTTAACCAGGCAAAACGCTCTTCAGGTTGTTGCAATATTGTTTCTTTGTTGATTTCATCAATTAAATCAACATCTTCTGTTCTCAAAAAAAGATTAATTCGTCGCTCATTTTTCAGAATTACGGGTAGTGTCATTTGTTTTTTTACGCGTAACTCATTAACTTTACGATAATATTCATTTATGAACGAATCGTGCGGCAGAATGCTTAAAGCAAACTTCATATTTGCTAATGTGTATTCATGTGCGCAACAAATCAATGTGTCGTCAGGAAGTGAGTTTAGTTTTTTAAGTGATTGATACATTTGGGATGGTGTGCCTTCAAAAAGCCGGCCGCAGCCTCCAGAAAAGAGCGTGTCGCCACAAAACAGATAAGGCTGACTAAAGTAACAGATATGTCCTAAAGTGTGACCCGGAGTGGCAATTACCGTAAATTCATGCCCCAAAACGAGTGCAATATCGCCATCTTCGACTATATGCGTCGTTCCCTTATCTTGCGTTTCAGCCGGTCCGTATACCACTATGTGTGGGAAATGTTGCAGTAGCTCTTTTACGCCGCCCACGTGATCCTGATGATGGTGGGTCAGCAGAATGGCTTCGGGAACCCAGTTATGTTCTGCAATGGCTTTCAGCACGGGAGCTGCTTCACCCGGGTCCACAATCAGACAATGTTTGTCATTATTCGACAGGACCCAGATGTAATTGTCCTGAAATGCAGGAATACTGTTAAGATTCATAGATTACCTCTCAATGCGTAACGGAAGGTTGTGATGAAACCGGCAAGGATCCCTCAAACTGTCGTAGCGCCCGTTAGCTGGGGTGATTTACCCTGGGGCGAACACTATCGTCAGGCGCTGGAGCATCAGCTTAACCCGTGGTTTGCAAAAATGTACGGATTTCATCTGCTTAAGATTGGTAATTTAAGCGCAGAAATCGATTCTGAAGCGTGCGCGGTTTCTCATCAGGTAAATGTTTCTTTGCAAGGCTCTCCCATACAGGTAACGGCCGATCCTTTACATCTTCCCTTTGCCGATAAGTCCGTAGATGTCTGTTTGTTAGCGCATACGCTACCGTGGTGTTCCGATCCGCATCGCCTACTGCGTGAAGCCGATCGCGTGCTGATTGATGATGGTTGGTTGATTTTGAGCGGCTTTAACCCGTTAAGCCTGATGGGACTGCGTAAGCTGGTACCCATATTGCGCAAGACATCACCCTATAACAGCCGGATGTTTACCCTCATGCGCCAGTTGGACTGGCTCTCATTGCTGAACTTTGAAGTGCTGCATTACAGCCGTTTTCATGTCCTGCCCTGGAACAAGAAGGGTGGGAAAATGTTAAGCGCCCATATTCCTGCACTGGGCTGTTTGCAACTGGTGGTTGCGCGTAAGCGAACCATTCCGCTTACGCTCAATCCGATGAAACAAAATAAAAGCAAAGCGCCTATCCGCCAGGCCGTTGGCGCTACCCGGCAATACCGTAAACCGGACGCTTAAGCCTCAGCCTGATATCCAATATCATCCTGAGAGGGACGCATGGCTGCGGCGCGCGCAAGCTCATCGCAGCGTTCGTTTTCCGGATGGCCCGCATGGCCTTTAACCCATTCCCATTTGATTTGATGCGGCCCCAATGCGGCATCAAGACGTTTCCACAGATCGACGTTCTTCACCGGTTTTTTATCTGCTGTTTTCCAGCCGCGCTTCTTCCAGTTGTGGATCCACTGCGTTATGCCCTGGCGCACATACTGGCTGTCCGTGCTGAGTATCACTTCACACTGTTCTTTCAGCGCTTCCAGCGCAACGATTGCCGCCATCAGCTCCATGCGATTATTGGTGGTGAGGTTGTAGCCTTCGCTAAAGGTTTTTTCGCGCCCGCGATAACGTAAAATCGCCCCATAACCACCTGGCCCTGGATTTCCCAGGCAAGAACCATCGGTGAAAATTTCTACCTGTTTAAGCATCTCTGGTAGACTTCCTGTTTTAGCAAATCGAAATCAAACGATAAGTCTGACATAAATGACCGTTATGAGCACTGGAATTACACGACAGATCGTCCTCGATACCGAAACCACCGGTATGAACCAGATTGGCGCCCACTACGAAGGCCACAAGATCATTGAGATCGGTGCGGTTGAAGTGGTCAATCGCCGCCTGACCGGAAATAACTTCCACGTTTATCTGAAGCCGGATCGGCTGGTGGATCCGGAAGCGTTTGGCGTACACGGAATCGCAGACGAATTCCTGCTTGATAAACCTACGTTTGCCGATGTAGCCGATGAGTTTCTCGACTACATTCGCGGCGCGGAACTGGTCATCCATAACGCATCGTTCGATATCGGCTTTATGGATTACGAATTCGCTAAGCTCAGGCGGGATATTCCGAAGACGAACGAATTCTGCAAAATAACCGATAGCCTGGCGCTGGCGAGGAAAATGTTTCCTGGCAAGCGAAACAGCCTTGATGCGTTGTGCTCGCGCTATGAGATAGACAACAGTAAACGAACCCTGCACGGCGCATTGCTCGATGCCCAGATTCTGGCCGACGTTTATCTGATGATGACCGGTGGGCAGACCACGATGGCGTTTTCAATGGAAGGTGATAGCCAGCAGCAGAATGACACGGGGATCCAGCGCATTGTCAGACCGTCCAGCAAACTACGCGTTGTTTTTGCCACTGATGAAGAGTTAGCGGCTCATGAGTCACGTCTTGACCTGGTGCAGAAGAAAGGCGGAAGTTGCCTCTGGCGGGCATAGTTTGTACGTTTACCGTAGGAAAATGGCCATTCGGGCGATTTTTGCAGCAAACGATTAAAAACGTGAGAAAAAGCGTTGACGAGGTGCGAGGCAATCCGTAATATTCGCTTCGTTCCCAAGCGGAACACAACGCGGAGTGGTAGTTCAGTTGGTTAGAATACCTGCCTGTCACGCAGGGGGTCGCGGGTTCGAGTCCCGTCCATTCCGCCACTATTCAGAAAGCCTGAATCAGAAATGATTCAGGCTTTCGTCGTTTCAGTCCGCAAAAAAATTCCATTATCATGCCTTATATCGACCGCGCCTGTGCTTTCGGGCGGGCAACACATCAGGTCATCCTTAACCCGACGCATATCCAGAAGGCGATCAACCCGCGAAGTGATTCATCACGCAGGCGAAGCGGGGTGAAAAGTTATCGCCGATAAGAACCGTTTCCTCATTCAGGTGTTTTAGCATATACAGCTTGTCAGCACGTTCGTAAGCGTCGAAGAAAAGATAATCGATGGCATCCGTTGCTTCATCATCCGGGGATTTTTCGCGTCCGTCGGGGGTGAGCATAAAAACGCCGGCGGTATGGCCGAGCGGACGGGCATAGCGAAAGAATAGTTTACGGTTAACAGCAAACTCGCCGTCATCACTTTTGAGTTTCCCTTGTACTGACAATGAGAGGTGCCCGGAGTTGTAGCTGGTAATCAGCATTATTCCGTGGAGTTCCTTTTTGGTATTTTGGATGTCGAGTATCGACGTGAATTCCGAAGAACAGGAAAAACTGATTTCTTGTTTTTTCGCATTCCCGATAATAATAAAAAAAGCGATAGCCGCCAGCCCAAGAATGGCAATTACGACTGACCATAGTAAAGGAGAGTGATCGCTTTCCTGCTTCATATCATTCCTCATGGTGGCGATACTGGCTGATGCAATGGTAATAGCCGAGGTTTAGCCCGCATTCAGCGGCAAACGACCACTCAACCAGATTATGGTTGCTCGCCCAGGTATTAAGGTACAGATCTTTTGGGTGCGAACAGTCGGGGTTGATACCTACGGACTTGAAAATATCCAGCGCTTTTTTTTCGGTTATGGTGTCAGTGAGAGCGTTTCCTAATATATGTACACGGCATTGCTCGTAGTCAATTGTTCGCAGGATCGCCGCGTCCGTCATGGCAATTTCATTGGGTATCCATGTTAACCACGCTGTCGCTACTACGGCGATGCCGGTAATTAACGCTGTTATCGCGACAGGCCACCGGTTTCGTTTCTTTTTGCTGGGCGTCGATGCAACATGGGCAATTCTGGTAGGCGCTTGTGCTTCTTCCAGTAGCTGAATATTGATATTGGCGTCGCCCATCCGAAATCCCATACGCGGAATGGTGACGATGAGTTCTGCAGGATGGCCCGTAGACGTTATTGCTTTGCGCAGAAATGAAATGTGCTGGTTGAGATTCGCATCCGTCGCTCTGGCGCCATTATGCTGGAAAACATTCAGCAGAATTTCATCGCGTGAGGATATCTCTTTACCATTTTGCAACAGATAGAGCAGTAATTGTGTTGCCGCATTGTTCAATGTGGCCATTTCACCAGATGCCAGGTCTTTTAGGGTATTTTTATGTGGTCTGAAAACTAAGCCATCACCAATAATTACGGATTTAATTTTGTTTATTGGTATATGAGAAATCACTGATGTCTCCTTTAAAGCAGGATATCTCGCATTCGAGTGGGGGAAGCAATAGCATAACATAATTCATTTATAAAAAATGGTTGTACCATAGATCGCTTTATTAATATTTATATAACAATCCTTTAATATCTCTTATAGACACCGCCAATCTCCTTCCCCTCATTCACTATCTTATTGTCATTACTCGCTTTTGATATCCAATTTCATTTTTACAAAACTTTCATAAATACATTTTGCCCATTATTTGGCATAAATAAAAAAATATTTGATAGATAAAAACTCTATAAAAACTATTAATAATAGATATTAACACTGACTTTTGCGTATTTTATGGCGATTTTTTAGGTAAACGATCGGTCCTCAGACAGTGTTACAACACGATTCCCTGAGTTTGATTAATACCGGATTTTTGCATTGTGTCATTTTTTCGTCGACTTAATATAAGCCCCGAAACAGCGTAAACACCTGTGGACGGTATTTCGGATGGAATACCAATGAAGTTCAAAATACGGGGTGGCTTGAGATGGATTGTTTGCAAGGATATGCACTACCGCCGCCTGCAGATCAGGGTTTCCCTTGCATAAATTGTTTGCGGAAATAGATCGTCGGAATAACCAAAAAACAGATATAAGGTTAAGTAGTAATATGAAAATGAAAAACGTGGCTGTGGCCTGTGCGCTGATGGCGGGAATGACTTTTACTGCATCTTCTGCTTTCGCTGCAAAAAATGTTGAACCGACTAACGGTAAAATTCACTTCACTGGTTCTCTGGTTAATTCCGCGTGCGGTCTGGCCCCAGAATCCAGCCCGGTGCAGGTAAATTTTGGCGAAATCCCAACTTCTCAGTTAAAAGACAACCAACGTGCTGGCGTTAAGCATGCCAAAATCGTTCTGCAGGGCTGTGATACGACCGTTGCAAAAACGGCTACCGTGACCTATACCCCGGCAACAATTGATTCCGATAACAACGCGCTGGCTGCGTTCACCTCGGGTACTGCAAAGGGCGCGGGCATTGGTATGGTTGACAGTGGCAACCAGGACGTGGAATGGGGCAAAGCGGCCTCTCAGGTCAACATTACCGATGGCGAAACCGACATTGATTTCGTCGCTTACCTGCAGGCAAACAACGCATCTGCAGCGGTAACGCCGGGTGATTTCGAATCCACCGTTAATTTCCAGATCGACTACCAGTAACGATCTGCTGCGGGCGCAATTATGCGCCTGCTTAACCCTTCCTGCGAATAACTGAAAGGAAATGCGGTGATGCCTGGATGGCGTATTTTACTGCTTTTTATCTTCATATCGCCTGCATGGGTTTTGGCTGACACCCATCGTCTTGTCAGTACGCCCGGCAAAATGCGCATGCGGGGAAATATTATTGAGGCTGCCTGTTATGTCGATCCACGCGACCGGTCGCTACTGGTTGAATTTGATGACCTCTCTGCCAGAGATATTTCCGGAAAACCTGAAAAAGTATCTGCGCATGATTTCAGCATTCATTTGCTGGGATGTTCATTAGGGGATTCTCAACACCCCGGGAATCTGTTCCAGCGCGCCAATATTACCTTTTCCGGCGCAGCGGATAATGACAATCCTGATTATCTGAGCGTGCAATCGGAAACTGAAAATTTAGCAATAGAAATATATGACGGCAAAGGACAGCAAATTCATCTGGGCAAGCCATCACCGGACTATCTGCTTAACCCAGGAAAAAACACGCTCAACTTTACGGCTTATTTGATCTCGCGCGACGGAAGAATGACATCCGGCGAATTTACTGCGGTCACGCATTTTGTTGTGAATTATCTCTGAGCTGCACTGCAATTCGGGTATCTGAAGGTTTGCGAACGAAAATGATCACGCTGAAAACAGATAAAAAACGTCTGGCGCTTTTTATTGCTCTGGTCTGTGCCTCTTCATTGGTTGAAGCGGATGAGGCCATTGAATTTAATACCGACGTGCTGGATGCCAGCGACAGGCACAATGTCGATTTGCAGCGTTTTTCCGAAGGCAACTTTGTGACTCCCGGAGAATATCTGCTGGATGTTCGTATTAACAGCCAGGAGATTCCTCAGCAGTCGATCCGTTATATCGTTGATCCTGCCAACCCGCATAAATCCATGGCGTGTCTGACGCCGCAACAACTCGAATTACTGGCGCTCAAGGAAGAGGCGCTAACCTATATTCATCCGATTAGCGCGACCTGCTATGACATTTCCCGTCTGCCGGGTGTGGTGCTGAATAATAGCGCAGGCGTGCTGGATATTACCGTGCCTCAGGCATGGATGAAATATACCGATCCTGACTGGACGCCGCCAGAACGCTGGGATAACGGCGTCGCGGGGCTGATTTTTGACTACAGCGTCTCGGGCCAGGCCACACATTACGAGCAGGGCGGGGATCGCTATCGCTCTCTGTCCGGCTATGGGCAGACAGGCTTTAACCTCGGCGCGTGGCGTTTTCGCGGCCAGTATCAGGCCAATTACGCTTCGGATGATAATCGTGGCCGTATCGACTGGGATCAGATTTATGCCTATCGCCCGTTACCGATGCAGGCTGCAAAACTAACGGTCGGCGAAATCTATCTGAATTCTCAGGTTTTTGATTCGGTGCGTTTCACCGGGGCGAACCTCGCCAGCGACGAGCGTATGCTGCCACCGAATTTGCAGGGCTACGCGCCCGAAGTGCACGGCATCGCCCGCAGTAATGCGAAGGTCACCGTCAGCCAGCAGGACCGTGTTATCTATCAAACTACCGTTCCTGCGGGGCCATTCAACATTCAGGATCTGCACGGTTCGGTACGCGGCACACTGGATGTTCGCGTCGAAGAGCAGGATGGCAGCGTACAAACCTTTCAGGTTAATACGGCTGATATACCTTACCTGACGCGCCCGGGCTATGTTCGCTACAACGCCGCGGTCGGTAAGCCATCGCGCTATAACCATGATGTTCAGGGGCCTGCGTTTTATAGCGGTGATTTCTCCTGGGGGGTCAGCAATGCGTGGTCGCTGTACGGCGGTGCGTTGCTCACTGGCGATCGTTATAACGCCTGGTCGATGGGAATTGGTCGGGATTTGAGCTGGCTGGGTGCGCTGTCGGCTGATGCGACGCAATCCGTGAGTCGTGTGAAGCATCAGGATGAACAAAAAGGGATGTCCTTTAAGCTCAGCTATGCCAAAACCTTTGATGAGTACAACAGCGCCATCACCTTTGCCGGTTACCGCTTCTCACAGCGTAACTTCCGGACTTTTTCGCAGTTCCTCGACGAGCAGTATGAAAATAACAATAGCGCTGGCAGCGAAAAAGAGATGTACACCATCACCGGCAACAAAACCTTCTTTGCCGACGATACGCATTTAGCGACCACGCTGTACCTGACCTATACCCACCAGAACTATTGGGATCGCGGTTCGCAGGATCGTTATGGGTTATCGATGGGACACAGTTTTTCGTTCGCTGGCATTCAGGGCGTCAGCGCCAACCTTGCGGCTTACCGCTCTGAGTATCAGGGCAAACGGGACGACAGCCTCTCGCTTTCAATTTCGGTGCCATGGAGCGATGGCCGCTCTATGGATTATGAATTGCAGAACAGCGGCAACCAGACCAGCCAGATGGTTTCGTATTCAGATAACCGCGACCGTAACAATCCATGGCGTTTGCGCACAGGGGTTTCCGGTGAAGGACACACGGCGTTTGATGGTTATTACAAGCACCGCAGCATGATGGCGGAACTGGAATCTAACGTCAGCTGGCAGCAATCACGCTATTTCTCCGTTGGCGGCACGATGCGCGGCGGCTTTACCGCGACGCGTCATGGCGCGGCGCTGCACAACAGCCAGGCGTCAATGAACACTGCCAGGGTGATGGTTGATACCGATGGTGTGGCGAATGTGCCGCTGAACGGCGAACAGGCGCACTCAAACCGCTTCGGTATTGCCGTGGTACCGGACGTTGTCAGTTATCACAGCTTTGATACCCGTATCGATGTGGACGCAATGGACGAGGACATTTCCGCGACCAAAGCCATCATCACCAACACCCTGACGGAGGGGGCGATTGGCTACCAGCGTTTTGCCGTGGCGCAGGGGCAAAAAATGATGGCGCTGCTGCGCCTGAAGGATGGTTCGGTACCGCCGTTTGGCGCCGAAGTGTTTAACGCCAACGGCGTCAGCGTCGCCATGGTGATGGAAAACGGCATGGCCTGGATTGCGGGTGTGAATCCGGCCGAGCGTCTTTCTGTTGCCTGGGCTGGCCGTGCGCAGTGTCACTTACAGGTGCCGCAACAAATCAACCCGGAAGGTAACGTGCTGTTGCCTTGTGAATAATTTCAATAACCTGAATGAATTTTGTCATGAATAATCAAGCTTTTTACTCCGTGCAGCGTTGGCTGAAACCCGTGGCCTGCGGCCTGCTTTTTATTGCAGAGATCAACGCCTCATGGGCAGGTATCGCGCTCGACCGTACCCGCATGATCATCACCGGTGATGCGCGATCTGTCAGTGCGAACTTAACCAATACCAGTCCGAGCATTCCATTCCTGGCCCAGTCGTGGGTGGAAGACGCCACCGGAACAAAAATTACCTCGCCGCTGATGGTCTTACCGCCGCTGCAACGAATTAACGGCGGGCAAAAGGGGATTGCCCGGGTGACGAAAACCAGCGGGATTAACGCTCTGCCCCAGGATCGCGAGAGCCTGTTCTACCTGAACGTTCGTGAAATTCCGCCAAAGCCGGATAAGCCGAATGTGCTGCAACTGGCGATGCAGTCGCGCATCAAATTGTTCTACCGTCCGACTGCTATCGTGCCGGAAACACCTGGCGCCGTGTGGCAAAACCAACTGGTCTTTCACAAACAGGGCCAGCGCTGGAGTGTGGACAACCCAACGCCTTATTTTGTCACCTTAATCGGCTTAAGCCGCAAGCCAGAAACGCAGGGCGGCGGCAGATTGACCGACTTCCCAGGCGTTATGGTTTCACCAAAATCCTCTCTCGATTTCAGCGTGAACGACGGCAGCGTCAGTCAGTTCAGCATGATGTACGTGAACGATTTTGGCGGCCATCCCGAACTGAAATTCAGCTGCACAGGCAATGTGTGTAAAGCATTGCCGATGGAGCAGCAGCCCCGGTAACAGGAATCGTAAATGAAAAAGATGCTTTGCGCCCTGCTGATGGCGGGTATGGCCTGCCAGGCTCAGGCTACCAGTGGTCGCCAGGATATGAGCAACGTGTCCGGCGAGTATGGCAACGTCCGCTTTCATGGCCGGGTCTACGTTTCGCCGTGCGTGCTGGATATGGCTTCACGCGATCAGACCATCAATCTTGGTGATATTTCCGCCAGTCGGTTTCGCCAGGGCGGCGATCGCAGCGAGCCGGTGCTGGTTACGCTGTATCTGAACGGCTGCTTAAAAGGTTCCGGCCACACCTTAAGGGATTTCCCCGGACAGACCAGCGAAATGCCTGAGCTGGCGCACAGCACGGTGGAACGCGGCGTTTCGATGACGCTGATGGCTGAAGGCGCACCGGAAAACAGCGATCTGGGTCGTATTCGCGGTGATGTGCGCGGCGCGGGCATTCGGTTACTGACCGAACGCAACCAGTTGCTTCACCTGAACCAACCGCAACGCATGTGGATCCTCAAACCGGGCGATAACGCGATCCACTTTCTGGCCGCGCTGGAATCTTTTGGTCCAGAGGTGACCGCCGGAGAATTTAACGGCCTGGTCAGACTTAAGCTGGAGTATCTATGAGCATATTGCGCAACACGCTACTGTGGACGGCCCTGGCTGGTTGTCCGCTGGCCGGGCAGGCATTCACACAGGGGGAAGGTGAGCCGCAGGGAGGATCGCCGCATCAGTACGATATTGAACTGAACTCGCTGGATGTCAGCAAAAACCACGTGGGCGGCAGAACGGAGCCGTTCCCGTGGAATCTGGGCAGTTGGTATGTAGTGGATTTTCACTGCGAACAGGCTGACATCTCCCGACAACCGATTTACTACACCACCACGACCACGATGCCGCCTTCCAATCAGGGGGCGAACCGTTTTCGTTTAAACGAGTATCTGGATGTGGAAGTACAGGTGTGGGTCGCCGGGCGTTATAACAACTACGTTCAGGCGCCTTTTACCAATTTTTCAAATCGTTACAACGATCATAGCTGCAAAAAGCGCAAAGGCTACGAACGGGCTACCAACATAGAAAGTGGTTCAAAAGGGAAAGTGACGTTTATTGTCACTAAACCCATTATTAATGGCATCAATATTACCTCCCAGTCGCTGGTGGAGGTTGCCGGGCGTCTGGGGGATGCTGGCCCTACGCCGACAACGCCTATTTCCCGCGTGGTGATTAAATCCGGGCTGATTACCGTACCGGACAAATGCACCTTCAATCGGGGAGACAAAATCAGCATTGAGTTTGGCGATCTGCCTGGATCCGCTACAAAGCTCAACGGCACCAACTACAGCAAGCCAATCCCTATACATGTGGTGTGTGAAGGCGGCAGCTTCGATCAGGGCGCGCTGAATATCAATCTTGGCGTGCAAACGACCACGGCCTCAGGCACGGCGGGATTTAACGGTAATCTCCTCGGCACGTTAAGCGGCGGACAAAAACGCGACGATCTCGGCATTATGCTTAAAGACGAGAGCGGCGGCGCCGTCGTGCCCAATCAATTCTACAACGTGAAGGGGTTTTACCAGAATCAGGGCGACTGGAATCTCACCGCCGCACCGGTGGCTAAGCCGGGCGTGGGAAGCGTTAAGGAAGGTGAGTTTGAAGCCTCAGCCACCGTTGTTGCGCAGTTTCAGTAGGGGGATGCCATGAGATTTACGGCGTTAATCGCGACCGGAGTGCTACTGCTTGGCGGCACGGCGCAGGCCGATACCAAACTGGTCGGCGGCGATATGTATTTTCACGGCACCATCAGAGCGCTGGCCTGCAGCCTGGTCCCCGGTGGCGACAAAATCGAGGTCGATTTCAAGCAAATCGCGACGCAGGATCTCTATCTCTCGGGGCGCAGTAAGCCAGAAAAATTCAGTATCCAGTTACGCGACTGCAACCCTGAGGTTTTTCGCGGGATCTCGGTTACCTTCAGCGGTCGTGAGGATGCGGAGCTGGCCGATCATCTGGCGCTGGATAGCAGTGAACAAGGCGGCGCGTCAGGGATCGGTATTGGGATGAGCGAAGAGGACGGCACGGCAATCCGCCTTGATGAGAGCACGTCAGTCAAAGAGATAACGGAAGGCTCGATGACGCTGAATTTTTTGGCGTGGGTCGCGGCGGAGCCATCGGCGATAAAAAATCAGTCTCTCGAATACGGTCCGTTCAGCGCCAGCGGGACCTGGATACTGAACTACCAGTAGCATGATGAACGCACTGAATCGTATTGCGCCGCTGCCTGCGCAAAAATTATTGCTCGGTATTAGTCTGTTTTTCTGGTGCGGGGCAATGCATCTCTACTGGCCGAATAACGGCGGCAGCGGTCTGTCGTTACCGCTTAATATCACGAGCTGGATCTACGCCGTTGTGCTGGTTGCATGCGCATCAGTGCTGGTGCCTCATCAACGCTGGCGCATCACTGTACCTGCCACGGGGTTTACGATGGGGGCGCTCATTCTGACGCTGCTATGCCTGCTGACGCCTGATGTCTGGCAGTCCGAGGCCCTGCTGGTCGCGGGAGCCTTACTGGGAGGCGTTCTCGTCTATTTGGTGACGGTGCAAATTCCGCTTGCGGCACGATCTCTGACGACACTGCTGGCCTTGCTCTGGGGGGCGTGCGTCATCGAATGTCTGGCGTTTATGTATCAGTACTGGCATTGGCTGGGCGTTGATTACTGGGAGTTTGCCTGGCGGCGCAGCACGCGGCCCTACGGTATTTTTCAGCAGGTTAATCTGATGGCCAGCTTCACGGCCTGTGGCGTACTGCTGTCAGCCACGCTCTTTTTACGCCTGCGCGACGGGTATCGAATTGTCATCGGGGTTGGCCTGGTGATGATGGGATTTGTGCTGCATGAATCCCAGTCGCAAACCGGTTACCTCTCTGTGGCGGTTGGTGAAGCGCTGCTGCTGATGGTTTTCCCGACGCAGCGCCGTCCGTTGTTGCTACTCCTGTTGCCGCTGGCGTCAGGCATGGCGGCGGGGTCGCTCGCCCGCCATTTTTTGTCCGTCGCTACGGTCGATCACTTCACCACTTCCCAGGTGCGCTGGACGGTGCTCAAAACGTCGCTGGCATTATTTGCCGAACGCCCGTGGACGGGGTGGGGCGTGGGCAGCTTTGCTTCTGTGTTTCTCGAACGCGCGGGGCCATTGGGGCTGAGCAGTATCTCGCATCCGCACAACGAACTGGTGTTATGGCTGGTGGAGGGCGGTCTGGTTGGGCTGGTGGGCGCGCTGTGTTTTATTGCGAGTGGTTTCTGGCTCTGGAAGCATGGGAATCGTTGGCGTCGCGCCTGTCTGGTGGCGGCGCTGCCGGTGGTGATTCATATGCTGACGGAATACCCCGTCAGGCAGTCAACGCCACACTGGTTACTGCTGATCCTGCTGCTTCGTTGCGCAGACCTCCCGTTAAAAGGGGCTCGCCTGACGCTTACGTCAACGTCGTTGTTGCGCGGACTGGCACTGATCTCGTTTTTGGCCTTCACACCATTGTTGCTTCTCTCGCTGCGCACGCAACAGCAATTGACGCTGGCGGAGCGGCAGTCAGCGCAGTGGCGTCTGGCTGAGTCGCTCCCTGTGGGAGGCTGGCTCCTTGCCACTCGCTACCGGTTTGATGTCCAGATGGGATATCTGCAACGCTATCAGCGCTCCCGGGATGCTCACTGGCTGGAAGCGGTCCGCCGCTGGGCGCCTGACTATGTGCGTGTTCACCCCGATCCGAACGTCTCTTTCACGCAAATCTTACTGGCGTTGCAGCAACGCGACCTGGTCGAGGCGCATCGTCTGGCGAGGCGCTTTTACCTGACGTATCCGAACGATCGCCGTATCCCGTGGCTGCAGGATGCACGACGTCCTTTTAATCAAAAAATGGAATGATATGAACAGACTCAGCGAACAGGCCCGCTATGTACCAGAGCTTCCCCGCAACGCCGAACTGCTGCGGATCACCGGGATCCGTTTGCAACGCATTCATTTTTTTGATGATCCATCGCTGGATGTCTGCGAAGTGTTAAGCCAGGTACGTACGCCGCTACCACTGGATCTTTTTTTCAAGCATCTTTCCATCACGGCAAAACAGCAGCTATTCCTGTGGCAAATGCGGCGGGTGTTGGCACTCTCAGGAAGCTTTTCGCTGAATTTATCCGTCAGGATGTTGACCTGCCTGCCATGGATTGCGCAGCTCGCCCGGCAGGCGCATCAGGGGCGGATTGTTATCGAGATTCAGGATCCAGGCACCATGATGCGCCTGGAAAAGGCAGAACAGCAGACCGTATGCATGGCCGTAAAAACCCTGATACGCCATGGTTTTCGCATGTGGCTGGATGACGTTTCACCCGAGCTATTTTTTGTCTGGCGGCTGTCTGGCATCCGTTTCGATGCCATCAAAATTGAAAGCGAAATGTTTCATCAGTTCAGGACATCGGAGTGGCAGTTGAGGGTACTGGTCAATCAATTTCGCGGGCTGGGAGACCGGGTTGTTGTCGAGGGAGTGGAAACGCCGCAGGATTATGCCATTTGCCGCATGAGCGGCGCAGACGCGGTGCAGGGATTTCTGTTTGAGCAGGAAGTCTTACCGAAAAGCCTGAACCATTGCTGATTCAGGCCCTGGTCATTACTCGCTCAGCGTCTGTGCGATATCTTTTTGCACCTGCTGGCGCTGTGCTGGGGTCAGCACTTTGTTCAGATCAAAATAGTATTTCACGCGATAATAACGTGCCTGTTGTTCGATGTTGCTGAACGCAGAAAGCTGTTTCTTGACGGCAGCTTCATCCCATTTCCCGGACTTGATGACGTCAATCAACGCGCCGTCTTTAACATCTTTCACCGAAATCTGGCTAACGTTGGTTTCAAGCTGCTGGTGCAGTTTTTTAATTTGCGCAACCTGGTCGGTGCTTAACTTAAGGTGCTGAACTATCGGATCCTGGGCGGGAGTCGGAACATTAGATGTCGTTGCTGCAAGCGTGCTAAAAGAAGCGCCAGCCACGGTAACTGCCAGCAAAGTCATGCGTATGAAGTTCTTCATTATTGAAATCCTGATAAGGGAATTATCGACATTGTCTGCCACTCGCTGGTTACGAGTGATTATCCTTTGCAGAATACGATGCCCGCCGCATGTCGCCACGCGAATTTGTTTTGCGGTTGGTTACGGAGTGAAACAATCCCGCCACGGAAAATGTTGTGCAGCGGGAGTGAAGGCGAGAGTTATAGCGTGAACGGGTCGGCGTCTTGCCAGGCGGGAAACTTCTCGCGATACTCGCGCAGCGCCGAGAGTGACAGTTCTGCGTCAATACGTGTGGCCTGATGCGGCTCGGCGGTGGCAATAATCTCACCCTGCGGATTAATCACCCGGCTGTCACCGCGATAATGATGGCCGTTCCCGTCAGTGCCCACGCGGTTACATCCTGCTACATAAGCCTGGTTCTCAATCGCCCGTGCTGTGAGCAGAACCTGCCAGTGCAGCGAACGCGGCGCCGGCCAATTGGCGACATACAATGCCAGGTCGTAATCGTTGCGGTTGCGCGACCACACTGGAAAACGCAGGTCATAACAGACCAACGGTAGAATACGCCAGCCGCGCCATTCAAAAATAACCCGCGCGTCACCTGCCTGGTAATACTGATGCTCATCCGCCATGCGGAACAGATGGCGCTTATCATAGAAATGGACATGACCTTCGGGTTCGACCAGTAAAAAGCGGTTGACCGGGCCGCGTTCAGACTGGAGAGCGGCGCTGCCTGCAATGAGGGCGTTGGTCTGCTGCGCCTTAGCGCGCATCCAGCTTACAACCTCTTCCTGCGCCAGCGATTTACTTGCCGCTTCCATGGCAAATCCACTGGTAAACATCTCGGGCAACACAATGACATCACGTCCTGTGACGGTTTCCAGTTGACGGTCGAAATGGCGCAGGTTGGCCGGGCCATCCATCCAGATCAGCGGTTGTTGCAGCAGAGTAATTTTCAAACCAGGCACGATCGAGGCTCCTCGTTGAACAACATTTTGACACTGTAACATGAGCTTTAACGAAAATGTGGCAATAAAAAGCCCCGCATTAAGCGGGGCCCGGCATTGTGCGTATGTCGTTATGCGGCTTCGACTTTACGCACCTTCTCTGGCAACTTTACCGGCTGAGTTGCCAGCTCCTCGGGTTCAAAGTCATCCACGTTGATGCTGCGCAGACGGCTCGCCTCGGCTTTCACCAGAATCGCGGCTTCGTCTTTATCAATCAGTCCTTTAGCCAGCGCATTGTGCGCCAGTTCATCCAGGCGGGTAAACGGCAGGTTCTTACCCAGCTCTTTGCAGATCCGCTGGTGGATAGGGTCAGCTGCAATCACATCCAGCAGAGCCTCTTCCAGCAAACCAACCGGGTTATGCTCGCTTGGCGTCAGGTATTGACCACGACCAAGACGAGAACGGGTGGCGCTTGGAACCTGCAAAATCTTCGCGACTTTATGATCCAATTTGTCTGACGGTGCATGGTAGTGGCGACCGGTAGGGAAGATAACCACATTCAGCAAGCCAGCGACCAGACGGTTCGGGAAGTTAATCAGCAGGTCGTCCATCGCCTGTTCCGCTTTGTACAACGCATCCTGAACGCCCCAGTGAACCAACGGCAGGTCGGCTTCATTACGGCCTTCATCGTCATAACGTTTCAGTACCGCGGAGGCCAGATACAGCTGACTTAACACATCGCCCAGACGCGCGGAGATACGTTCACGGCGCTTCAGGCTACCGCCCAGTACGGCCATGGATACATCTGAAAGCAGTGCCAGGTTGGCGCTCAGACGGTTCAGGTGCTGGTAGTAACGTTTGGTCGCATCGCCGGTTGGCGTGCTGCTGGTTAAGCCACGCGTCAGGCCAAGCCAGAAGCTGCGTACTTTGTTACTGCCGACGTGACCGATGTGTTTGAACAGCAGCTTATCGAACGCATTCACATCGTTACTCTGTGCCGCAGCCATCTCTTCCAGTACATACGGATGGCAGCGAATTGCACCCTGACCGAAGATCATCATGCTACGGGTCAGGATGTTAGCGCCTTCAACGGTAATGGCGATAGGCGCGCCCTGATAAGCACGGGCGAGGAAGTTGCTTTCGCCAAGCATAATGCCTTTACCGCCAGTGATATCCATGGCATCGATGATTGACTGCTGCCCACGGTGGGTACAGTGATACTTCACGATAGCCGACAGCACCGCCGGTTTTTCACCCAGCATAATACCGTAGGTAATCAGCGACGCCGCAGCATCCATCACGTAGGCGTTACCCGCAATACGCGCCAACGGCTCTTCAATACCTTCCATCTTGCCGATAGAGATTTTGAACTGGCGACGAATATGCGCATACGCGCCGGTTGCCATCGCGACGGATTTCACGCCGCCCGTCGAGTTAGACGGCAGGGTAATACCGCGTCCCACGGACAGACATTCCACCAGCATGCGCCAGCCCTGACCGGCCATTTTCGGACCACCGATGATGTAATCAATCGGTACGAACACATCTTTACCGAGGGTCGGACCGTTCTGGAACGGTACGTTCAGCGGGAAGTGGCGACGCCCAATTTGTACGCCCGGCGTTGAGGTTGGGATCAGCGCACAGGTAATACCGAGATCTTCTTCACCACCCAGCAGTTTTTCCGGGTCGGAAAGTTTAAATGCCAGACCCAGTACGGTAGCGATAGGGGCCAGCGTAATATAACGTTTGTTCCAGGTCAGGCGCATACCCAGCACCTGCTGGCCCTGCCAGTCGCCCATACAAACTACGCCGGTATCAGGGATAGCACCTGCGTCGGAGCCTGCTTCTGGGCTGGTCAGAGCAAAGCATGGGATCTCCTGACCACGAGCCAGGCGCGGCAGGTAATGATTTTTCTGCTCTTCGGTGCCGTAATGCTGCAGCAGTTCGCCTGGGCCTAACGAGTTAGGTACGCCAACGGTGATCGCCAGGATCCCGGATACGCCGGAGAGTTTCTGCAGAACGCGTGCCTGAGCATAGGCGGAGAATTCCAGCCCGCCGTACTCTTTCTTAATGATCATCGCGAAGAAGCGGTGTTCTTTCAGATACGCCCACAGTTCCGGGGGCAGATCCGCGAGTTCATGGGTTATCTGGAAGTCGTTCGCCATGCGACACGCTTCTTCCACCGGGCCGTCAATAAACGCTTGCTCTTCAGCAGTCAGATGCGGCTGAGGGTAGTTATGCAGTTTTTTCCAGTCTGGCTTGCCCTGGAACAGGTCGCCTTCCCACCAGGTCGTACCGGCATCAATCGCTTCTTTCTCGGTGCGCGACATCGGCGGCATGACTTTACGGAAACCGCGGAACACCGGCGCAGAGATCATGGATTTGCGCATCGGCGTAAAGTTAAACGGTACGAGGATAATGGCCAGAGGAACCAGCAGCCAGACTGACCACAGGCCAGCCACGCCAAGCGCAGCCGTCCAGGCGAGCAAAATTAAGCTGCTGAGGAATAAGCTCACGCGGTGATAAAACAGAACGCTGAGCAGAACAACCGTAGCGATAATACTCAAAATCATCATAACGAAAAGCTCCCTTGCTTGTAGGAGGTCTGACCACTTGTGATGATATGGTTGTAGTGGATGTAAATTCTTTTAGCAATGTGTTTACAAAATAATTACAACAAAGCTCACATTGTTGCCGTTTTAACCGGCACAAAAAATCAAAAGCCGTAGCCATTCCTGTGGCTTGTACTTCTCGCTGGTAGCGCTATCCGGTACACTGCATCTTGTCATTTACATTCATGCTGAAGGATATCCTCATGTACCAGGATCTTATTCGTAACGAACTGAGCGAAGCGGCGGAAACGCTGGCTAATTTTCTTAAAGATGACGCCAATATTCACGCCATTCAGCGCGCGGCGGTCCTGTTGGCAGACAGCTTTAAAGCCGGTGGTAAGGTACTTTCTTGCGGTAACGGCGGTTCCCATTGCGACGCAATGCACTTCGCCGAAGAGCTGACTGGACGCTATCGTGAAAACCGCCCTGGCTATCCGGCGATCGCTATCTCTGACGTCAGCCATATCTCCTGCGTTAGCAACGATTTTGGTTACGATTATGTGTTCTCGCGCTACGTTGAAGCCGTGGGCCGCGCGGGCGATGTCCTGTTAGGCATCTCTACTTCGGGTAACTCCGGTAACGTAATTAAAGCGATTGCCGCAGCGCGCGAGAAAGGGATGAAAGTGATCACCCTGACCGGGAAAGATGGCGGCAAAATGGCGGGCAGCGCAGATATCGAAATTCGCGTGCCGCACTTTGGCTACGCTGACCGTATTCAGGAAATTCATATCAAAGTGATCCATATCCTGATTCAGCTGATCGAAAAAGAGATGGTTAAATAAGCCGATAATTTTTGCCGGTCTTATCGGGCCAGGAACTTGTAGGCCCGATAAGCGAAGCGCCATCGGGCATTGTGCCGGATGGCGACGCAAGCGTCTTATCCGGCCTACAAGCTGTGCTTTGCCGGTCTTGGCAGGCAATTAACCGTTTTAAGGTAGGTGATGTATGTGCGAACTGCTCGGGATGAGCGCCAATGTGCCAACCGATATCTGCTTTAGCTTCACCGGGCTGGTCCAGCGCGGCGGAGGCACCGGGCCGCACAAAGACGGCTGGGGTATTACGTTTTATGAAGGTAAGGGCTGCCGTACGTTTAAAGATCCGCAACCCAGCTTTAACTCGCCTATCGCCAAACTGGTACAAGACTATCCCATCAAATCCTGTTCCGTGATTGCCCATATTCGTCAGGCGAATCGCGGTGAAGTAGCACTGGAAAATACCCATCCCTTCACGCGCGAGCTGTGGGGACGTAACTGGACGTACGCCCATAACGGACAGCTCAGCGGCTATAAATCGCTGGAAACCGGTAATTTCCGCCCGGTTGGGGAAACCGACAGCGAAAAAGCCTTCTGCTGGCTGCTCCACAAGCTGACAGAGCGTTATCCGCGCACGCCTGGCAATATGACGGCAGTGTTTAAGTATATTGCGATGCTGGCAGGAGAATTGCGGGAGAAGGGCGTCTTCAACATGCTGTTGTCTGACGGGCGTTATGTGATGGCCTTCTGCTCGACCAATTTGTTTTGGATCACGCGCCGTGCGCCGTTTGGCGTAGCGACGCTGTTGGATCAGGATGTGGAAATCGATTTTAGCTCAGAGACCACACCCAACGATGTGGTCACCGTGATTGCCACTCAGCCGCTAACCGGCAATGAAACCTGGCAAAAGATTATGCCAGGCGAGTGGGCATTATTTTGTCTCGGGGAGCGTGTAGTTTGATGCCAGCTGAGGCTGAACCACTTCGTGACTCAACGGCTTGCTGATAACGTAACGGCCATCGACGACGGAAACGGTCGGTGGCTTACGCGTCTGTTCAAAGTAATCGTATCCCGGCTTTAGCTGCGACCAGAACTCTTTGTAATACGAGAACTTATGGCGCTGCATGTTGGCGTCGGTCATGCGGAACGGATAAATGCTAACCTGGACGCTGGACTGTCCAAACACCAGCGCGCCGGTGACAAACTGGAAAATCTCATCAATGCCGTTGTCGGTCATCGCGTAGCAGCCGACGGAAACACAGGCGCCGTGGATCATCAGGTATTTACCTTCATAACCGTGGGCGCGGTCGTAGGCGTTAGGAAAACCAATGTTAATCGCTTTATAGAAGCGGCTATCCGGTTTCAGCTGTCCACGCTGTACGCTGTAAAATCCTTCCGGACTTTTGAAATCACCCTGACGCTGTTTCGGCCCTAAGCCGCCGGAATAATTGCAGATCTTATAGCTGTCGAGCAATTGATACTGTTCGCCCATCTTGACGTACAGATCCAGCGTGCGCTCTTCTTTGAAGATCTGGATATAGACGGGGGAGCCCATTAATTGCTGCTTATATTCTTTGCTGACAGGCGTAGTCGGGCTGCTGCTGCTCAGCAAACCGGCAAATGAAATGCACGGCAATAAAAGCATCGCAAGAAAAAATGCGATTTTACGCATACTGCTTATTCCTTGATAAAACGATTACACACGCCAGGACGGCAAAAAGAGTCCCCAAATCGGATAAATCTGGATCTGGAGCGCTCACATTATCACCCAGAGAGTTTTTCGCAAGTCTCTCGTGCGGCGTTTACACTTTAGATTTTCTTTATACGGAAAATTGTACTTAAAGGCAGTCAGACAGCGGCGTATTTTGCGCGTGAGCGCACTTCATTTAGTCTTATGAGTGCAGAATTCCTAATGTATTGAATTTAAAAAATTAATAATTTAATAATCGAATATTAAAATGGAATACCCGGCAACAGCGGTAGACTGCGCCGAACGTGTTTAATTAGGTATTTTTGTTTTCATGTCTTTTGTCTCTGCACCCCGACGCTTTTTGCCGGGTCTGCTGTCTTTGTGTGTTGTGTTGTCCTCACCGTCTGTCGCCAAAGTTCAGCCCCTCTTATCTGACGCCCATTTAAGCTATGCGGCGCAAATGCGCATGCGTAACCGCGCCCGGCTGCTTAAGCAGTACCACGCGCAGGTAAAAAAGCAGGCAAGTTATGTGGTGGAAGGAAATGCGCAAAGTAAAAGCGCGCTGCGACAGCAGAACAGGACGCTGATTAAACAGCACCCGGAGTGGTTCCCGGGGCCGCTGAAAGCGAGCGATCATCGCTGGAAAGAGCTGGCTGAGAATGACCATTTTCTCAGTAGCGATCATCTGCATAACATGACCGAAGTGGCAATCCACCGTCTCGAGCAGCAGCTGGGTAAACCTTATTTGTGGGGCGGGACCAGCCCGGATCAGGGCTTTGACTGCAGCGGGCTGATTTTTTATGCCTACAACAAAATCCTGGCGGCAAAATTGCCGCGTACGGCGAATGAAATGTATCACTATCGGCGGGCGACCATCGTCGCCAATCGCGACCTTCGTCGTGGGGATTTATTGTTCTTTCATATTCACAGTCGGGATATTGCCGATCATATGGGCGTCTATTTGGGGCAGGGACAATTTATTGAATCGCCGCGTACGGGAGAAACCATTCGGGTGAGTAATTTATCCGATGACTTCTGGCAGGATCATTACCTCGGCGCCCGTCGTATTCTTACGGAAAATACCATTCTGTAATCAACAAGGCGGTGCAAATGACACCGCCTCGTCAGGGGTTAACTCAACGCCCCCATGATCTTTAACTCCAGCTCGTCCGGAACTTCGTTATAAGACAACACCTGCAAACCCGGAGCGAACAGGCGCGCATAGCGCGCGAGCAGAGGACGTAGCTGCGGTGCGACCAGCAGGACCGGCTCTTTACCCGCGGCTTTCATCTGTTCTTTAATCTGCGGCATATTGGTCTGGAATTGATTGAGCATATTCGGATCGACCGGTACGCTATCGAGCACCACTTTGCCGCTTTGCTGCGCCTGATTCACCACATTTGCCAGCAGATTCTCCAGCTCATTATTCAGGGTGTACACCGCCAGCTCATCTTTGCGTACAAACGGATGGGTAATGCTGCGACGAAGCGCCAGACGCACATCTGCCGTTAACAAAATATGATCTTTGGTGACGGCGCTACTGGCGACCAGAACGGTAGCAATAGTGACGATATCGCGCAGCGGCACACCTTCGACCAGCAGTGCCCGGTAAACCTTCAGGAGCTGGCTGTAATTCAGCGCCGCGCTCAGATCCTCCGCCAGACGGGGCGCCATCGAAGAGAGGCGGTTATGCAGTTGCGTAATATCGTCGTAGTTAAACAGGTCGGGAATATAGTTGCGAATGATCTTATTCACGTGCGTTGCAATAACGCTGGCGCTATCAATGACCTGATACCCCATATTTAGCGCTTTGGCTTTTTGCGCCGGGACAATCCACGTGACCGGCATACCGTAGGCCGGATCGTGACCTAAAACACCATCGATCTCACCGTAGGTTTCACTGGAAGGCAGCGCCATCAGCTTATCTGAGGGAATATCGGCCTCATCAGCCTTGATCCCGTTGATAAAAATGGCGTACTGGGTCGGTTTTAGACGGAAGTTTTCGCGAATGCGAATTTCCGGTAGCAACACGCCGTTCGTGTCTGAGATAACCTGCCGCACACCGCGAATACGTTGGGTGAGCGGATTCCCTTTAGATTTGTCCACCAGCGACACCAGCTTGTAGCCCAGGCTCAGGCTGATTGGCTCAATCAAGGGGATCGTTTCCCAACTGACCTGTTGCTCGGTGGTTTCAACGATAGTTTTGGTCAGCGTCTCAAGGTTTTTCTCTTCGGTCTCAGCCACCTTCGGGCGCTTGCTCATACGCCAGGCGGTGAACCCCAGCAGGGCGCTGAACACCAGGAATGGGAAATGCGGCATTCCCGGCACCACCGCCAGTACAAACATAATGCTGGTGGCGGTATAGAGCACGGAGGGGCTGGCCAGCAGCTGGCTTCGCACGTCAGTGGCAATATCGCCGCTGTCGCTCACGCGAGTAACGATAATCGCCGCCGCCGTTGACAGCAGCAGAGACGGGATCTGGGCGACCAGACCGTCACCGATGGTCATCAGTACGTATTGCTGGAATGCAGCTTCGGCGCTTAAATCGTATTTGAAAATACCGATACAGACGCCGCCGATCAGGTTAATGGCCAGGATCATCATCCCGGCGATGGCATCACCGCGCACGAACTTCGACGCACCGTCCATTGCGCCATAGAAATCCGCTTCGCCCGCCACGTCTTTACGTCGCGCCTGCGCCTGGGCCTGATTAATCAACCCTGCGTTCAGATCGGCGTCGATCGCCATCTGCTTACCGGGCATGGCGTCGAGGGTAAAGCGGGCCGAAACTTCGGAGATACGCTCGGCGCCCTTGGTCACCACGATAAAGTTGATGATCATCAGGATGATGAACACCACAAAACCGACGACAAAGTTACCGCCGATCACCACCTGACCGAAGGACTCGATCACTTTACCGGCAGCGCCTGCGCCCATATGACCGTGCAGTAACACCACGCGCGTTGACGCCACGTTCAGCGTCAAGCGCATCAGGGTGGTGATCAGCAAAATGGTCGGGAACAGGCTGAATTCGAGCGGGCGTTTCGCGGAAACGGCCACCAACAGCACCATCACCGCCAGCACGATGTTAAAGGTGAACAGAATATCCAGCAGGGCCGGTGGTAACGGCAGGATCACCATCGCCAGAATACACAGTATTACCAGCGGAATGCCGATGTTACCGTTGCGCAGCAGCGCGAGTAATTGTTTAGTTATTTTCGGCATCCAGTTTAAGAACCTCTTTTGGAATGGAAATATGTCTGTTCAGCGAAGGGCGTGCCTGTGAACCGTCACGCCAGTGTTTCATTTGCAGTACATAGGTCAGGACGTGTGCAATCGCCCGATAAAGTTGAAATGGGATCTGTTGATTGACCTGGGTGGTGTAATAAACCGAGCGCGCCAGCTTAGGAAATTCAACAATCTCAATGTTGCTTTCTGCCGCGACCTGACGGATATACAGCGCAATTTCATCGGTGCCTTTGGCGACAACAAAAGGCGCGGCGGCGCGCGACTGGTCATACTGCAGCGCCACGGCATAGTGGGTTGGGTTGGTGATCACCACATCGGCTTTCGGCACGACCTTGCGGATTTGCCCCATCGCCATTTGCCGTTGCAGACGACGGATCCTGGCCCGTACTTCTGGTTTACCTTCCTGATTTTTATACTCTTCTTTCACTTCCTGTTTGGTCATCTTCAACCCTTTGGTGAACATTTTCTTCGCCAGAGGAACATCGATCACCGCGAAAAAGACAAACAGGATGACAAAGTTGCGCATGATGCTGCTGTACAGCGCCAGGCCATCGCTGACGGCCTGCTTGAAATACAGCTCCTGCAGCCCCAGGAAGGCGGCAACATTGTTGCGCACGCTAATCCACAGCATCACCAGCAGCACAATCGCTTTGAGCGTCATCTTGCCGGTGTCCACCAGATGGTCGGTGGAAAACAGACGGCCAATTCCTTTGAGCGGGCTTAATTTGCTAAAGTCCGGCAAAATTTTCTTTGGCAGGAATAACCAGCCTCCGGGAATCAGCGAGGCAAACAGCGCGGCGACCGGCATGGGTAACAGCGTCAGGATGAACTTGGCTAAAATCAGCAGATGGTGCTCGAGGAACTGGCCGATGATGTCCGGGTCATTAATGTTCTGCGCATACTGATGCACGCTAATGAAGCTTTCGCGGACAAAATCCTCATACCAGGGGAAGCTGCTGGAAATCACCATAAACGCGGCAAACAGACTGGCGGCAAGCCCCATATCTTTTGAGCGCGGAATTTGCCCCTCTTGCCTGGCTTTGCGAAGTTTTTGCGCCGAGGGTTTTTCTGTTTTTTCTTCGCTGCTGCTATCCGCCATAGTGCCCCTTGAGCGCGTCAAGCTGCTGCAAGACGAAATTCGCCAGGTGCAGATAGTGGTCGGGCAGGTTGTAAAGCAGAGTCGCAAAGCAGATAAGACCTGCCAGCATGTTGATCGGAAAACCTAACGAGTACAGGTTGAGCGGAGGTGCAATGCGGTTAAGCAAACCAAAGCAGCCCTGGACAATCAGCATGATAAAGGTTGTCGGCAGCGCCAGCAGCGTGGCCGCGGCAAACACCCAGCCCAGCGCCAGGGAAATGGTGCGCAGAGATTGCGGATGCAGCGCATTGCCAATCGGCCAGTAGGTAAAGCCTTTGAATAAAATGCTTACCAGCAACAAGTGTCCATCCATCGCAAAGAACAGTATCACCGCGTAGATGTTGATCATCTCCGCCAGTACCGTCGTTGACGCGCCGCTGCTGGGGTCGTTCATCACCGCCATGCTCATCCCCATATTGAATGAGAGGATCTGGCCCGCCAGCTGCAGCGCCAAAAATAAAAACTGCAGCATCAGGCCGAAAAGCATGCCCCACAAAAACTGCTCTGCGGTCAAAATAATGCTGTTGATCGACAGCAGGCTGTCAGGAACCGGATGGGGGATAAGCGGCGTAATGATAAAGGCCAGCGCCAGAGACAAAATAATGCGTATCCGCACCGTGAGCGCCGCGTTGTCCAGCACCGGCGCGTAGTGAATAAACGCCATAATGCGCACGAATGGAAACCACATGCCCAGTATCAGGTTACTTAACTGTGTAACGTCTGTTTCGCGCATGTCAGTGCACCAGAATGGCGGCCTGAGTGAACAGATGCACGCAGAGATCGCTCAGCTGGACGATCATCCATTTTCCGCAAATTCCCAATACGGCGAGAGTGACGATAAGCCTGGGCAAAAAGCTGAGCGTTTGTTCGTTAATCTGCGTCACGGCCTGAAAAATGCTGACCAGCATCCCTACCAGCAGGCTGGGAACGACCAACACGCAGACTAAAATGATCACGACTTTTATGCCGCTGGCGACGATATCTGCGGCTACATCAATGGTTAACATATCCGATCTCCGTTAGCCCAGTCCCAGACCGCGAATGCTGGAGGTCAGCGTGCCGACGGTTAGCGCCCAACCGTCAATAAGTACAAACAGCATCAGCTTAAAAGGCAGCGAAACGATCAGCGGCGACAGCATCATCATCCCCATCGCCATTAGCACGCTGGCGACGATCAGGTCGATCACCAGGAACGGGATGTAAATCATGAAGCCTATCTGGAAGGCGGTTTTCAGTTCGCTCAGCACGTACGCCGGTACGATAATGGAGAGATCCTGATCGGCTGCATTCCCTTTCGCGCTGGCGATAGTCATTATCTGCGCAATCGCTTTTTTGTTGGTCTGCGCCAGCATAAAGCGCTTCAATGGCGAGGCAGCGGTGCTCAGGGCGTCAGGGAGCGTGATCTGATCGTTTTCAAAAGGCACAACCGCGTGGTCGTAAATGTTGATCCAGACTGGACGCATCACCAGCATGGTTAACGACAGCGCAATGCCTATCAGTATGCGGTTAGGCGGCGTTTGCTGCAGCCCTAACGCCTGGCGCAGCAGGGAAAGCACAATAATAAATCGTGTAAAGCAGGTCATCATCAACACCAGCGTAGGCAGGATGCCCACCAGGGTCATCAGGATCAGGACCTGGATTTTTACGCTGTATTCCTGGCTATTACCGTGCGAAATCACATTCAGCAACGGGATATCTCCCCCTTGCGCGCAGGCAAAGGGAGAAAGGATGAGTAACGAGATACCCAGTATGAGTGTGAGTGTTGGTGCGCGTTTCATGGTGCCAGGTCGTTGATTTCATGCGTGTTGAATTCAAGAACGCGCAGGCCATATTTTTCATTGACCACCACCACTTCAGCCTTGCCTAGCAGGATGTTATTGACCTTAATATCCAGCGGTTCACCGGCGAGTTTGTCCATCTCAATGACGGTGTCGTCATCAATGTTCAGTAGATCGGACAGCATCACTTCCACGGATGACACTTCCAGCGTTAGCGTGACCGGAATACGTTTCAGCAATGACATCGACTCGGAAAAACGGTCTTCTAAACGCGCTACCAGCGTCTCTGTTACCGACGGTGCGGCCGGCGTGGTTGTTTCGGGTGCTAACTCGAAACCTTGCTCTAAAATATCTTCTGGCTTACTCATAGGATTTCTCCGTCTTGCTCGTTAATTCGGACAAAAACAGTTTGTCTTTGTCCTCTACGATCAGGGCATTAAATAATTCGGATTTCCCGATATAAACAGGGAAAGTATCAGGCATGGCGATAGGTAAAATATCCCCTGGCTTAATTGTCGTCAGGTCGGCGACATTAAGGGGGATTTCTGCAATTTTGACGTTCATGGTCAGTGGCAGCGTATGAATAATTTCTTTGATCAGCGTTTTTTTACGCGTCTCAATGCTGGCTTTATCAACCTGCTTTTTCTTCTCGCCGTGTTCGCTGCGGCGGATTAAATTCAGAATGTAATCAGTATGGGAATCGTCCAGTAAGATGCGGAAACTGCAATTTTCCTCATCACCTAAAACGAATGTAAGCTGATATGCCCAATGTGTTTGTACGGTACTGCTGTCTGGTTTTAGCGTCAGCGGAATACCCGATATATTTTTATTAAAAATAATATTGCTAATATCCAGCGCCAGCCTGCTTCGCAGTCGGGTTTCTGTTTTGGTCGGTAAATCATCTTCTGACTTTTCGTCTGCAAGCGATGATGTCAGACCATAAAAGTTGCCCAGCAACATTAACAATAGCGCGCGATCGATATCAAAAGCCAAATGCCCAACCTGCGAGACTAATAACTCGGCGCTTTTATTGATAACATCCATCTCGCATTGTATTTTTCTGAGTGTTATATTTGTGCGATGTTTTTTCAGGAAATAGTTTCCGAGATGTGATTCAATTGTATCAAAATTACCCGTAAACATAGTCGGCAGACGATGATAAGGACGCCCAAGCCGGTTTCCTTCAAGTTTAAAGATTCCGGGCGTTTGACTATATTTCAGCATGGTACGCTTTCTCAGCTGTAATTTCTGGGGCGGATGAGTTGATATCAAATCCCGCGGTTATCAAAGAAAAAACAAATCCATTTAATTTATGGTTCATCCTTGACGCTATTCTCATATTGTTGAAGTCCATTAGATATGAAATGCAGTACCTACTCTCGTCTCTGATGTAGGGCTGGATATTAGATATTTTACCTCTCTCCTCTGCAAGTTATTAATGGCGTCAGGCTATAATTAAAAAATAATTAATTACGTATACGTGATGCTCGCCGCTAATCCGCTCACCCACTTAAGGTATGTCTTATGTGGCTGGTTTTTGTGCTGCTATCAGTGTAAGTCATTGTTTTTGAATGAATAATATTTTTATTATCTTTTAATTTAAGATTGTTAATGGCTCCGGTGTTAGTATTTTTTTAGGAAAAACCCTATTTGAAAATAGTCTTCGATAGGGCTGCCCCTTGAAGGGGCGGTAAAACATGAGCAAGGATGGGATTAAGACATGGCACGGGCGATATCTATTATTCGATGATTGTGCTTTGGAATGATTTGTATATTTCTCGTAACGGATGTTAACTTTACTTCTAAGTGTAAAATAATCATGTTTGAACTTATTGCCGAAGCAGCCTCCAGTATCAATGTGTTTTCAATGGCAAGGCGTATTGCTGCGTTTAATGTACCAGTCCTTATCCATGGTGAAACCGGTACTGGTAAAGAATGTGTCGCCAAATTTATCCATTCAATTGCGTTTGCGCAGGAGCCTCAGGCACCTTATATCGGGGTGAACTGTGCCGCTATCCCTGAAAATATGCTCGAAGCCACGTTGTTTGGCTATGATAAAGGTGCATTCACCGGGGCAGTGGCTACCGTGCCGGGGAAAATGGAATTAGCCAATAACGGCACATTACTGCTGGATGAGATTGGCGATATGCCTTTAGCGCTACAGGCTAAAATATTGCGTGTATTGCAGGAGCAACAGGTTGAGCGCTTAGGTAGTAACCGTTTAATCAAACTGAACTTCCGTTTAATTGCCTGTACCAATAAGAATCTTGAAGAAGAGGTGGCCGCAGGACGCTTCAGAGAAGATCTCTATTATCGGTTATCAGTTATTCCGTTGACCATGCCGCCGCTGCGCGAGCGCATGGAAGACATTATTCCGCTGGCGGAGTCCTTTATCAAAAAATACTCCACGGTGCTGGTTAAAAATATCAAGCTTTCTGAATCATCGCGCCGGGCATTACTGAGCTACGAATGGCCGGGTAACGTGCGTCAACTGGAGAACGCTATACAACGGGGAATGATCCTGAATCGTGATGGCGTCATTTACCCCGATACCTTAGGTCTGCCATCCATTGAGTCTGATTCCTGGAGCGAGCCGCAATGGCAGCCAAAGCCCAGTATGCCAATAACGACCAGCGATAATCTGGGTCAGCATGGTCGTAGCGCGCAGTATCAATATATCGCTGACCTGATGCGTAAATATCAGGGCAATAAAACCAAAATTGCTGATTTATTAGGCATTACCCCACGTGCGCTTCGTTATCGTCTGGCGTCAATGCGAAAACAGGGAATTGAGATCTTTTCCTGAATCAGTCTGTGGTACCGAGAACGCTTTTTTAATTTTAAGAGTAGGTCATGAGCATAAATACGATAGCCCCAGCCAGTACGATGCAGACGCAAATGATGCAGGATATGCAGCAGATGAAAGCGGTCGCGCAGGCGCCCGTCCTTTCGCCGATGCAGATTAACGCCGTGGGCACCCAACTGGCATCTTCTCCGGTTTCGTTCGACCGCGTCATGCAGGGCGCGTTGAATCATGTTGATCAATTCCAGCAGGTCGCGGAGCAAAAACAAACGGCCATTGAGATGGGAAAAAGTGACGATCTGGCGGGGGCCATGATTGCCAGTCAGCAGGCATCGTTATCGTTTTCTGCGCTGGTACAGGTCAGAAATAAAGTCGCTTCCGGATTCAATGACCTGATGAGCATGTCAGTCTAACGCTATGAATGAATTAATAAAAAAACTCACTCAGTTTTTACCCTCGTTCTCTTTCAGACTGGATGGTAATAAACGCCTGATGCTGGTGGCGGCTGCGGCGCTTGCGGCTACCGCCATAATTGTCAGCGTGCTGTGGAACGGTAACCATGGCTATGTTTCGCTGTACGGTAGCCAGGAAAACCTCCCGGTTTCACAGATTGTCACCGTGCTGGACGGCGAAAAGCTGGAATACCGTATTGACCCTCAGAGCGGGCAAATTCTGGTTCCGGAAGACGCGCTGTCGAAAACGCGGATGACGCTGGCGGCGAAAGGCGTGCAGGCCATGCTGCCCAGCGGCTACGAGCTGATGGATAAAGACGAAGTGCTGGGCGCCAGTCAGTTTGTGCAAAACGTCCGTTACAAGCGGAGTCTGGAAGGCGAACTGGCGCAGAGCATTATGACGCTGGACGCCGTCGAGAGCGCCCGCGTGCATCTGGCGCTGAATGAAGAGAGCTCATTTGTCGTCAGCGATGAGCCGCAAAACAGCGCCTCGGTCGTGGTGCGTCTGCATTACGGCAGCAAGCTGGATATGGACCAGGTCAATGCCATTGTGCATCTGGTGTCCGGCAGCGTGCCCAATCTGAATGCGTCGAAGGTTAGCGTTGTCGATCAGGCGGGGAATTTACTGTCCGACGGTATTGGCGCGGGAGAGGCCGTTTCTGCGGCGACGCGTAAGCGCGACCAGATCCTCAAGGATATTCAGGATAAGACCCGTGCCAGTCTTGCAAATGTCCTCGACTCGCTGGTCGGCACTGGCAACTACCGGGTGAGCGTGATGCCGGATCTCGATCTGAGCAATATCGACGAAACCCAGGAGCATTACGGCGATACGCCGAAGGTAAATCGTGAAGAAACGGTACTCGATAGCGATACCAACCAAATCGCCATGGGGATCCCTGGCTCGCTAAGTAACCGTCCTCCGTTGGCGGCAAACCAGGTAGGAAACGGCGCCGCCGGAACAACGCCAGAAGAATCTCGCCAGCCAGCCGCGCTGTCAAAACATAGCGAGAACAAACGCGACTACTCCTGGGACCGTAGCGTTGAGCATATCCAGCATCCAGGATTCGACATCAAACGTTTAAATGTGGCCGTCGTGCTCAATCAGAGCGCGCCTGCATTAAAGAACTGGAAACCGGAACAAACCACCCAGTTGACGGCGCTGTTGAATAACGCCGCCGGGATTGATGCTAAGCGTGGCGACAATCTGTCCTTATCGCTGCTTAATTTTGTGCCGCAGTCGATCCCCGTCGAGCCGAAACTGCCTTTATGGAAGGATGACAGCATTCTGGCCTGGGTTCGCTTAATTGGCTGCGGCCTGCTGGCTTTACTGCTGTTGCTGTTTGTCGTGCGCCCGGTGATGAAACGATTGACCGCCGAGCGCCGCAGGACCTCTTCGCCTGAACTGGCGCTGGATGCTGTACCAATCGCAATTCCAGCGGACAAACCCCATTTTGCGGCCGCAGAAGATGAACGCAAAAATATCGAACTGCCTTCTTTCCCTGGTGACGACAGCCTGCCTTCGCAGAGCTCCGGTCTGGAAGTGAAGCTGGAGTTCCTGCAAAAACTGGCGATGAGCGACACCGATCGCGTAGCTGAAGTTCTCAGACAATGGATTACCAGCAATGAGCGAATTGACAATAAATAACGGCAGTAACAACAGCTACCTCGAGCAGGCCGCAATTTTATTGCTGTGTCTGGGCGAGGAGGCGGCAGCCACGGTGATGCAAAAGCTCAGCCGCGAAGAGGTGGTTCGTCTCAGCGAAAACATGGCGCGTCTGTCTGGCGTAAAAACCAGCATGGCGAAAAAAGTGATCAATAACTTTTTTGATGAGTTCCGCGAGCAGAGCGGCATTAACGGCGCCTCGCGGTCCATGCTGCAAGGGATCCTCAATAAAGCGCTGGGAACGGAAATCGCCAGCAGCGTGATCAACGGTATTTACGGTGATGAGATCCGCTCACGGATGGCGCGTTTGCAATGGGTAGAACCGCGCCAGCTGGCGATACTGATTTCAGAAGAGCATTTGCAATTGCAGGCCGTCTTCCTTGCCTTCTTGACGCCGGAGATCTCAGCCACGGTATTGTCTTACATGAGTGAGTCGGTACAAAACGAGATCCTCTATCGGGTTGCCAAGCTCAACGATGTGAATCGCGACGTGGTGGATGAGCTGGATCGCTTGATCGAACGTGGGCTGTCGGTGCTGTCCGAACATGGTTCGAAAGTGAAAGGGATCAAGCAGGCCGCAGATATCGTGAACCGCTTCCAGGGGAACCAACAGGTGATCCTCGATCAGCTGCGCGAACGCGATGAAGATGTCCTCGAACAGTTGCAGGACGAAATGTACGACTTCTTCATTCTGAGCCGCCAAAGCGACGAAGTGCGCCGTCGCCTGCTCGACGAAGTACCGATGGAAGACTGGGCGGTCGCGTTGAAAGGTACCGAAGCGCTGTTGCGCCGCTCGATTTATGCCGTGATGCCTAAGCGTCAGGTACAACAGCTGGAGGCGATAACGTCGCGCCTGGGTCCGGTTCCGGTGAGTCGTATTGAGCAGATCCGCCGTGAGATCATGGGGATTGCCCGCGAGCTTGAGGAAGCGGGTGAAATTCAGCTTCAGCTGTTTGCTGAACAGACGGCGGAGTAACGCATGGCGATTGAAACCATTCGTGGTCGTTACCGACTGCACCGCTTTCCTCCTCGCCAGCGCCATTTGCAGGCTGAACAGCTCACGCCGGGGATCACGCCGGCGGATTATCAGCGCCAACTGATGGACGGCTTCCAGGAAGGTCTGCAAAAAGGCTTTGAGCAAGGGATGACCGAAGGCCAGGAGCAGGGCTTTCAGGAAGGCCATCAGAAAGGACACGATGAAGGCCGTCGTCAGGGATACACTGAAGGCAGCCTGGCCGGGCAGCAGGAAGGGCGTAAACAGTTTGAGCGGGCAGCGCAGCCGCTGGAAGCTATCTCGGGCAAAGTGAACGATTACCTGGCGCACATTCAGCGTAAACAGCGGGAAGACCTGCTGCAACTGGTTGAAAAGGTTACGCGTCAGGTGATTCGTTGCGAGCTGGCGCTGCAACCGACGCAGTTGCTATCGCTGGTTGAAGAGGCGATTTCGGCCTTTCCGGCGATGCCTGAGTCGTTACAGGTTCTGCTGAGTAATGAAGAATTTAACCGTATCAAAGATGCTGCGCCGGAGAAGGTCGCTGAATGGGGGTTGACCCCATCTCCCGATCTACAGGCGGGCGAGTGTCGGGTGATTACCGATAAATCCGAGCTGGATATTGGCTGCGAGCATCGTCTCGACCAATGCATGTCGGCGCTCAAAGAGTCGCTGCTGCCGGAGCCGACGGGTGAGTGACCTATCCTGCTTTGACAACGCGCTGCGCTCCATTGAGTCGATCCCTTTAGCCCGGGTTGCCGGGCGACTGGTGCGCGTGAACGGCATTTTGCTGGAGAGCGTGGGCTGTCCGCTGGTGACTGGCCAGCTGTGCCGCGTCGAAAGCGCCAACCATACGTTGATCGACGCGCAGGCGGTGGGGTTTAACCGCGATATCACCTACCTGATGCCCTTCAAGCACCCCGTCGGGCTGATGGCGGGCGCACGCGTTTTCCCCGAAGAAAAAGCGCAGGAGATCCTGATAAGCGAAAGCTGGCTGGGGCGGGTGGTTAATGGTCTGGGCGAACCGCTGGATGCCAAAGGGCGTCTCACGGGCAATGACGTGCTGCCGCCCCAGGCACCTTCCATTAACCCCCTCACGCGCCGGTCGGTGAATCAACCGCTGGATGTTGGCGTAAAAGCAATCAACGGTCTGCTCACTATCGGTAAAGGCCAGCGCGTGGGATTAATGGCCGGCAGCGGTGTGGGTAAAAGCGTGCTGCTGGGGATGATCACCCGTCAGACCAAGGCCGACATCGTGGTGGTGGGGTTGATTGGCGAGCGTGGTCGCGAGGTGAAGGAGTTTATCGATCACTCGCTGGGCGCGGAAGGGTTGGCAAAATCTATTATTGTGGCGGCGCCGGCGGATGAGTCGCCGTTAATGCGCTTGAAAGCCACCGAGCTTTGCCATTCTATCGCCGCCTGGTTTCGCGATCGCGGACATCACGTTTTACTGCTGGTGGATTCGTTAACCCGTTATGCCATGGCGCAGCGTGAAATTGCGCTGTCACTGGGGGAACCTCCGGCGACGAAAGGCTACCCACCTTCAGCGTTCGGCATGATCCCAAAGCTTGTGGAAAGCGCCGGCAACAGTGAAAGCGAAGGGTCGATGACCGCCATTTACACGGTGCTGGCTGAAGGGGACGATCAGCAGGATCCGATCGTCGACTGCGCGCGTGCGGTGCTGGACGGGCATATCGTGCTGACGCGTAAACTGGCGGAGGCCGGACACTATCCAGCCATTGATATTGGGCAGTCGATCAGTCGATGTATGACCCAGGTTACGCCCCACGCTCACCAACAGTCGGCTCGTCTGCTGAAACAAAACTATGCCGCCTATATGGAAATTAAGCCGCTGATCCCGCTGGGCGGATATGTTGCAGGGGCCGACCCCAGCGTGGATAAGGCTGTCAAAGTGTTCCCCGCCATCGAGCGTTTTCTGCGCCAGGAAGTCAGTGAACCGGCCTCTCTGGAGCTGGTGCAAAGCCGCTTACAGGCCCTGTTTCCGCTGGCGAAGAAAACGGAAGGTAAATAATCATGCGGCAAATTATCGATACCCTGGCGCAGTTACAGCGCCTGCGGGATAAATCGGTCAAAGACATGACGGTACAACTGGCTAAACAGCAGCAGGTTTGCACTGGTTTTGACAATAACATTAAAGCGCTGGGCTACTTGATCCAAAAAACCGGCACTGGCGTTGAGGCGCCTTCCGTTGAATCGCTCAAAAACGTCACCGGATACAAGGGCACGCTGCGCACGGTTATTGCCTGGCAAGAGCAGGAGAAAACGCTGGCTAAAATCAAAGAGCAGCGTATTCAAAAAAATCTGGTTGCCGCGGCCTGCGAAGAGAAAATCGTCGCCATGACGCTCGATGATAAGCGTTACGAGTTGAGCAATGAGGCGCTGATAAAAGAGCAAAAAGCCGTTGATGAGATTGCTGCACAATGCTGGCTTAGACAGAAGACGCTGGGGCTGGTATGAAAACGATCATTACTTTCGGCACGTTTGATGTTTTTCATATCGGGCATCTGCGTATTCTGCAACGCGCCGGGCAGTTGGGGGGACGACTGATCGTCGGTATCTCTTCAGATGCGCTAAATATGCAGAAAAAAGGCCGGATGCCGGTTTACAGCCAAAGCGATCGTATGGGGATTGTGGCCGGACTTAAATGCGTGGACAGCGTGTTCCTCGAAGAGTCGCTGGAGAAAAAAGCGGACTATATTCGCCAGTTTAATGCCGATACGCTGGTGATGGGCGATGACTGGGCAGGACGCTTTGATAGTTTGTCGTACCTGTGCGAAGTGGTCTATTTTCCCAGAACGCCATCAATCTCCACCACCTCGATTATTGAGGTGGTGAAAGGATACAAGTGAGGTGTCAGTGGATTCGGTTATTTTGCCGGGAGCGCCTCACTTTTATTTTTAATCCAGACATCCAGCTGTGTTTTCATGTCATGTATATGTTGCGCAATAAGCGGTACCATTTCGACTGAGAAAAAATGTTGCATATGCGGATGGATCCCGCCAGTGCGTTGTCTGTGCGCTTTCTCGAGATCAAGGTATGCTTCCCCTGAATTTTTATATTTGACTAACGGTATGATATCAAAATGATTTGCCGGGTCAGCCTTCCATAAAAACATCTTCAGATGATCATCAACTTTCATTAAATGAAAGTGCTCGGAAGTGATGGCATAGCCTTTCCTGAGCGGACTCCCGCCGTGTTGACTTTTCTGCTGGGCAAATAAATTACGGCTATAACAAAAACGGCGTTGTGGCGTTAAGGCGAAAGCGTGGCTTTCACTCTTTTTCGCCTCAGCGATATCAAGGAGGGTTAGTACCGTATTATAGATATCGACCATGCTAACCATATGATTTAAATCAGCCGATTTCATTCCAGGGCAAAAAATAAACGCCGGGGTGTGTACTAATGATGTATACGGTTCAATACCATGGGTATAGCCGCCATTAAAGCCATGTCCCCAAAAGTCATCACCATGATCGCCAAAGGCGACGATAATTGTATTATCGAGTTTTTGGGCTTCCAGCAGCATTTTAATGGTCTGTCCGACCATAAAATCCATGCTTTGGTAACCACGTTGCCAGCGTTCGAGGCTGTTAGCGCCACCTTTTTTAATGTCGTCGTAATAACAAAGATGGCTACTGAGATTCCATAAGTAGAGCGCAAAGGGTTCCGGCCAGGAAACGACCTGCTGCATTTCTGCCAGCATTATTTTCGACGTGTCATACCAGTTAAAGGTATCCGTTGCACTCCAGATAGCATCGACATTTGCCCAGTTTTTTGGGTATCCCATGCCCGCAGTGGTGTATCCGTGCTGCTTTAAAACATCGAATAGTGCCGGGCAGTGGCGATGGATGGAGATGTTTTCCTCAAGATGAGTATTATGCTCTAACGTATTGTCATCCCCATGTAAGAGGTCGCTTAACGCCATCAGTGAGGAGGTTGCACTTGAGATAAAATTATTGAATCGCAGCGACTGATTATAGATTTTATTAGTAAAAGGAAACCACTGCCGATTATTAAAAATCGTGTGGTTAAGACTTTCAAGATGCAAAAATATAATGTTTTTTTTCATGTTATTCACATATTAATAGTTCGAGCATGCTGATGTCGAAGACAGGGATGGCGGTGACAGAGGAAACTTCCTGCCTTTCACGAAAACTGTCATCGATAAATATGGCGTCGGGTTCGTGAATATAATCACTTTTTTTATCGTGTTTACCCAAGTGGGTGACGGTGTCAAATAAAGCGTTAATCCGCCGTTGCTCCAGTTCAGCGTAAATATCACCAGCATGACGCGTGAGAAGATGAATTTTTATTCCGCGATTCAGACACTGGCAGAGAAATGTGAAGACAGGCACGCAGAGTTTATCTTTTAGCACTACCGTATCATCGTAGTCGATGTACACATGCTGGTAGGTAAAATCATGCGTATAGTGATTGGCTAAGCTGCGGGTAATTTGCAGGTTTTCAGCGAGCGGGCGCAGCGAGACGTTAACGCGCATACTTTCGTACAATGTCAGCATGGCGAAATTGATGCCATTGGCGCGGTTGAGCGCCATTGTTCCAGCAATACGTGGAGCAACTTCCAGTAATGTCAACGTACCCGAGGCAGAACGCTTCAACTGAAAAAACCATGCGCCGTATAACTGTAATCGCTGTGATATCGCACGTGCGTAAGTTTCAACTTCTGGCAGGCTGACTAACGCGGAAGTCATCGCAATACCGGCTCGTATCCGCGAGCGTACGCGTGGTTGGCAAAACAATAACCCCTGCGCGCGATCGGAAAAACAGTCCACGGTGAACTCTTCACCGTTTAAGTATTCACATATGATCAGATCATTTCTCTGTGCGAGGATCGATGCCAGCCTGTCTGGGGAATCAATACGCAAAGCTCCCTGCGCACCTTGCCCGCGGTCGGGTTTGACAAATACGGGCCACTGCGCGATCGCGCTGGGATCATTGAATACGGCTGGCAGAGGGACCGCACCTTTAAGCGCCTGGTAGGTTTTACTTTTAAACCGCGTGATGCGGCATGTTTCCTGTGATGGGCAGAGTACCGTAGCGGAAAGCGCCTCCCGGTTTTCAGACAGAAAAAGAAGAGCGTCATCATGAGCCGGAAAAATATAATCAATACTTTCTTGTACAAGTAATGCCTGTAAGACAGGTAACCCATCCTGATGCGTAACATCCGGCACGACATGATATTCGCAAGCGTAATGTCGGGCATGGCTATCGTAGTCGGCACCAGCAAGAACCAGATTAATGTTTTTTTCGTTGCGAAGAGACAGGTAAATCTCACGCCCAATCTCAGTTCCCGCCGGGAATATAAGGACATTGATCATGCGGTTATCAGCTCGATAATGGTGCTGAGTTCAGCGGATGTCATATCTGGATAAATCGGCAGGCACAGCACCTGTTCGGCGATTTGGTTTGCCACAGGCAGCGTCTCTTTATTGGCGCCAGACATGTTTTTGTACATATTGAGATTAGACAGCAGGGGGTAGAAATATCGCCGCGTTAGGATGTTATGGCTTTTGAGATGATCGTATAACCCATCTCGCGACATTTTATAATCAGGACGCACGAGGATCGGGAAGTAACTGTAGTTACTCTTGTGATTCGCGTTGCCTGCCGGAATGAAAATGCCTTGCGTATTGGCTAACTGCTCACGGTAACATTTATCGATTTGTTGGCGTTTTGCTATCGCCTCATCCACATACTGTAATTGCAAGAGACCAAAAGCGGACTGGACCTCATTCATTTTTCCATTGATGCCAGGCGCCACAACGGTTAACTCGTCAGCAATACCAAAGTTCTTCAGATAATCGATTCGTTGTTTGGTTTTTTTATCGTAGCTAACGATAGCGCCGCCTTCAAAGGTGTTGAACACTTTGGTGGCATGGAAGCTCAGTACGGAAAGATCGCCATGGCGTAGAATGCTTCCGCCACAATCTTCTACAGCAAAGGCATGCGCCGCATCGTAAATAACAGGAATACCGTAATTATTGGATATTCTCTCAATTTCAGCGGTGTCGCAGGTTTGCCCGTAGACATGTACCGGCATGATCAATCCCGTTTTGCCGGTAATCGCAGATTCAATCAGGTGTGGGTTGATGTTAAAGCTGTGCGGATCAATATCAACAAATACCGGCGTTAACTGGTTCCAGAGAATACTGTGCGTAGTGGCGACAAAAGAATAGGGCGTAGTAATGACCTCGCCCTTAATTCGCAGCGTTTGCATCGCGGCGATTAAAGCGATGGTGGCATTACAAAACAGCGAGATATAGGGAACGTTCAAATAAGATGCCAGACTTTCCTCTAGCAGCTGATGCATGGCGCCGTTATTTGTTAATTGCTTACTTGACCAGATCTCTTGCAGATAAGGCATAAACTCTTCCAGCGGAGGCAGGAAGGGTTTAGTGACGGTGATAAGGTTTGGTTCTGCTTGTTTCATTGCTGAAGATCCTGAGAGAATTTTGCGCTGATTTGTTGGTATTGCCCAGGCAGTCTGCTTTTTAAGCTGGAGAGGATCGTGCTTCTTATCTTATTGTCAGTAATGCTCTTTAATGCCGCGCAATATAATTGCGGTAATATCTCCAGACGAATGTCACAATAGATGATGGCTTGCACGATATGATATTGTGCTTTATTAACATCTTTAGTGTGGATCGCCGCGATAAAGCCCTGAAAATGGAGCAAGGGGTCAGTTGGATGTTTAACTAACAGTTCATCAATATCTTCCTTGACCAGCGTATGATCGGGGTGGGCATACTGTTTCCAGCGACTGTTCATCGCTTCTACCCAGGCGTCTTCATGTTTCCATTGATTCAGGATCATCATCCTGTTTCGGTACATTAATTTGCTGTTATCTTTTCTGTACCAGGTGTTATTGTCATGTCGACGGTAGTAGGCCACTAAACGCTGCGTTGAAATAAAGTGACCCTGGCGGGAAAGTTTCAGAAACATATCCCAGTCTTCCTGGACCAGTTCTGGATCGGAACGCTCTATCTTCAGATACGCCTCGCGGCGGATTAACGATCCGATATAAAGGCTAAGATTTCCGGAAACCAGCAGATGATGAAAAACGTCACCATTAAGAAAGAGATCGCTGTAAGGAAAACGCGAGCCGTCAGGCATGATGACCTGAATGGCGCTATAGCACATTACACAGTGCGGGTTTTTCTCTAACACATTAACCTGGTGAGAGATTTTAGTGGGAACAATGAGATCATCTGAGTCGACCACGGCAATATATTTGCCCGTGGCCATGTTCATGGCTTCAATGATCGGTTTGTCGCCGGTTTTATCCTTCTGCGAGTAATAGTTGGTCTCCCGCAGTATCGTTTTGCAATTATATTTCTGCTGGTATTTTTTAATGATCTCAACGGATCGATCGGTTGAGGCATCATCGACGATAATAACCTCGGTATTTTTCCACGTCTGGTTAAAGACGCTATCCAGCGCCTCTTCAAGAAAAGCATCGTGATTATAACTGGTAACGATAATACTCACTAAAGGCGTTGGCATAGCGTAATCTCAGGGGAAAATTATTGTGTTATCAACTAAATAGCTTTTGTTGCAAACTAAACAGCAGCGTATTGCTTTGCTGCTGCGGCGAGGCATCGATGAGCTTTACGATCTCCTGCGCCGCCCGTTTCCCCGCCTGACCATCCATAAATGCATCGCAATAGTGGTGGCGAATCTCAGCCAATGGCGCTTCCAGCGCAGCCCAGTCAAACTCGCAAGAGAGTGCGTGGCGTAAGCTCTGTATATCCTGTGCCACCGGGAGAACGTCGCGGATACGCTGATCCGCGCTGTCGGGGGTTGAGAAACTTTGTTGGCCATCCAGCAACGAGGCCATCTCAGGCCAGCTCAGTAAAATGACGCGTTTATTCATATGAATGGCGTCAAAAATAAAGCCGCTGCTGTCCGTCAGGACGTAATCCGCCTGCGCAATAAGCGCCAGCAGATGCTGCTGATCGTCCAGTCTGTTCTTTAAATAGCGCTGCGCCAGTGCCAGAGAGGCTGCTTCCTCCGGCCTGTGCCGGGTGCCATGATGCAGTTTGGTGACGACATTGTATTCATGGCTTAACCGGCTGAGCTGTTCCGCCCAATGGGGGAGCGAGCTTAGCGCGCCATAGGTTGGCGCATACAGGATGGTCTGCTTTTTCGCATTCAGCTTCAGGCTGTTGGGCAGTGCGGTATCGTAAGTGTGGTTATGCCATTCATCGAAACGGGGATTCCCCACCACTTTAGCGCTACCGCCGATATCAAGTGCGCGCTGACTATAGTGGCTGTAGCACAAGATGCGGTGATAAAAGGCGTTCCACCAGGCATGATTCCACTCTTCTTTCGCCAGCCCATACAGGGTACGAACATGGGTATCCGCCAGCCCGTTCAGCAACGGCGTGTAGTAAGGGCTGACCAGGCACCGGAAGCGCTGACGCTGTTCAATGACCGCAGAAAGACGCGTTCCGCCGAGCGCAGGATCGTTAATGGTTTTAATCGTCGCGGTCATCTCATCCAGAAACGATTTGGATATTTTGTCACTGACCAGCAGCGAGCAGGTATGGCCCATCGCCTGCAGTTCGGTAATGATGGGGCGATAGACCGCGTAATGCAGCGAGGTTTCCATATAGAAGCCAATGGCATCTATCGGCGTGGATGTCGTAGCAGGCGAGTGGCTTACCAACGTATTGACGGTCTCGGGTTTCTTATTGATTTTGTTGAAGTAGTACCCGATGTTATCGGTTTCTTTTTTCTCGATATCGCTGTATCCCGCACGCTGATAGCAGATGCTTGGATAACAAGAGAGCCATTTTCCTTCACGTAGCAGCGGCTGCCATTGCCCTTCGAGCGTATCGGAGAGGTCATGTTCCATCTGCTGAGCCAGCGCCGGGTAATAGCTGCTGTTGACCAGATAGGCGCAAACCTTATTGCAGTCGCGGGCATGAATCATGCCATTGAGGCTTTTGAGTTCGCGGCCTTGTTTAATTTCCCCGCCGAGGATAACCACCTCCCACGGAAAGCCAGGCAGCGCGTTCAGAAGCGAATTGAGTACCCGGATATGCTTTTCCTGCTTCAGGATCACGCTATCGTCTTCAAGTAGCAGGTAGTTTTTCCAGTCGTTACGCTGTGCCAGCTGCAGCGCCTGCATATGAGACTGGCGGCGACCCGTCTGGCCGTTAGTGGCAACTGACGCCGCAAGGCGGGTAACCTTTTGCGTAGGGAAATTGAGAAACGCCAGCTCTTGCTGGATGTGTGCTAAACGATCCGGACGAGAGTCCAGATTCACGATCACCACCTGATCGATGTAATCCCACTGGATCGGCTGATGATGGGTGGCGTTATGCAGACTCTGATACCAGTTTTTTAGCATCGGGTCGGTAATCGCCTGGGCCAGCGAGGTGTTGAGCGGCTCGCTGCTTCCCAGCACAAAGTCTTTATCGAACGTATTTTGGCTGTGCGAGATACAAATAATGGTGCGCTCGCCCGGCAATTGCAGCGGGTTGGCGGTGAATTGGTTGGTGAATCCTTCTTCTTCGCCTAAGTTGCAGTCATCATCGTAACGGTGCTTTTTTAAATAATTGCGGTGGTAGCAAAAGGTACCGTTGAGAATGTTCTGCGGGCCAAAGCTGCGGCTTTTAAACAGGCGGTTGATATGGCTGTACCAGATGGGGATCTGATCGGAACCCGAAATCAACGCCCGGTGGCGCTGCATCATATCGATGGTGTAAGAGATCTTATCCGCCGGATAATAATCATCGTCGTCCATACAGAGAATATATTCACCTAACGCCAGCGCATTGAGCATATTGCGCTTTTTGCCCAGTGTCAGTTTTTCCGCATGGTAGATATAACGAATATTAAATTTCTCCGGGTGATTCTGCGTCAATCTGTCAATGATCGACTGATGGCTTTGCGGGGAATCATCCAGGATAACCAGCTCCCGGCGGTCGGCAGGGTAGTCCTGATAACGGAACATATACAGCAAATAGGGTAAAAAAGCGGCGCGGTTCCACGTGGGTGTAATGACGCTGACAAACGGTTTTTCGCGGCCAGTGTCGAGCGTTTTAACGATGCCGGTCAGGGCGGAACGTGCTTTGGAGGATTCAGACATGGTGATGTGTATTCGCGATTCGAAAAAGGACCGGGCATTCACCCGGCCAACAGGCACTAACGTGTTATCAGGGAGAACGCCGAGAGCAGAGGATCGCCCGGCAACATGTCCAGAATATGCTGGCGCAGCGAGCGGGCATTCTCGCTGTTGCGCCATGCTTCAAACAGCGCGAAAAGAGCGTAGATTTCGTCATGATTCAGCGGAGAATCATCCATCGTCCACAGGCAAAACAGTGTGCGCAGCATAAAGACGTCAGCCACCAGCCAGAAGAAGCGCTGCAGCACGCTTTCACTCTCGTGCTGTGGGAATGTGTCATGATACAGACGATAAATCAGATAGTTACTGAATATCCATGCGTCCTGGGCAAAGTAGCGCTCAAAGGTATTTAACCACTGAGCCTGCAACTGCTGCTGAAGCATAGCCTCACTGTTTGCATCCTGGAGCATCAGCAGGCTGACCTGCAGAGGTAAGGTCAGCTTGCGCGTACTTTCCGGCAACAGATCCCAATTGAACTCGCAGTTGCCCATTTGGGTGATCAGTTCCCGCTGCAGCTGGGGCAGGCTGGGCAGTTGCGCGAACTGCTCCTGCAGTTTTCCACTTTGCGCATGATCAGCCAGAACCTGCGGCAGCGAGGCCAGCTTCTCAAGCGTAGAATCGCTGTCGCCCGGGCATTTCTCGGAAAAAGAGAGCATGATGCCCAGCGCATACAGGCGCAGCTCCGGCGACAAACCGGGGAGCGTGATGGTATGCAGAGCAGATTGATTAAGTACCTGATCGCGTGGGGATAACGCCGGGCTATTCGCATCGGCTGCACATTGCGAGGTATGCAGCACAAAGGCGTTGGGATTGCCTAATGCCGCCTGGCAGCAGGCCGGATCGGTTAATACCAGACTCTGACGTACTTCCGTTTTCCAGCGTATGTTGGCCAGTAATGCGGAATCCGGGTGGTGGGATAAAAACAACCGGACAAAGTCAGGTTCATAACAATCAATCATACTCATAATCTGTTCTCAACAATCCCAATATTCAAATCTGGTTGTATAAATGCAATATCCATGCCTGAATTTTTATTGTATTTATATCAATTAGTTAGATTGGGCGCGGAAAGCAGGTTTCCGCGTCAGGGAAGGAAGTTTTAGCGCTGGTAAATAAAATCCGGCTCGGTGCCTAAAAAAGCCTGAATAAATTCATACTGGCGGATCAGCAGATCGCCATTTTTTTCGTTGTACACCTTGCAGCGTTTCGCTTTCTGCTCAAGGCTCTGCCACCAGCCCTCTGCGGCACTTTTCTGTACGCCCGGCAACCAGCTAAATACCTGTTCCATCCCTGCACGATCGACGCTTACGCCCAGTAATTGCAGGATTGACCGACGCTGCTGGCTGCTGTTTTGCAACTGCTCATAATGCTGTTGGATTGTGTCATTGACCGCCAGCAGCTCTTCACTGGCGCGACGGATCATGCACAGACGTTGTTGTTCCAACTGGTGTCTGAGCGCGTCATATCGCGTCCCGTCTTCCCGGATGCCCTGAAGCAGAGTTTTCACCTGCTGTAGCCTGGTACTCACAATTTTGGCCTCTTATTTCTGGAAAAAGCTGAGCATGTCGCCAGCCAACTGCTGGGTATCAACCTGCATGTCGCCTGCGGCCAGCATGGCCTGCATTTGCGCCACTTTGTCGTAATCAACGTCGCTTTGCGGATCGCTGTTCAGCGTTTGCTGCGCCGTTTGCAATCCTGCCTGAGTAATATCGTCGGCAGAAAGCGTTGCGGCGCTGGAGGTTGTGGTCTGCGCGCTGCTCTTGTCTGAACGCGTTTGCCCGGTTGTTGATGCAGGGCGATTGCCTGGCAGAGTTGGGGTAATTTTCATAGCAACCTCGTACATATTTCGTTGGGTTGGTTATCCGTTATTGGCTAAAAGCGACGGCAATAGAGGAAAACTTTAATCTCATCACAAAAAATCCCTTCACTGCTCAGCAGTGAGCGTAGTGACCACGCCGGTATCGTCCACCATCCCGCTAATGATCCGCTGGCTGCTGCTGTTGCGAATTTTTATCACATCCCCTTTACGACCGTTCTTCAATGCCACGCCCGGCATCGTGGCGGTAATCCCGGCCGTATGGGAGACGATCATCACCGGCTGGTCGCGTTTAACCAACACGGGCTGAACCAACTCGCTACGGGTAATCGGTTTACCCGGCTGCAGGGCGCGTTTGCTGGTGAGACCAATCGCCTCATCCATATTTGTCATCAATCCTTCCCGCTGGTTGCTGATATTGAATTTTTTAAGCTGCAGGTCGTCGGCCGTAATCACCGTATCTCGGGCAATCAACGACTTTGGCATCACTACCGGTACCGACACGTCGGGGCGCACAGCAACGTTATATTGCCAGCCCGCGCTGCCTGGGCAGCTCACCACAAAGTTCATTCGTGAAAGGGCCATTTCCGCAGAGGTGCTGGAGGTGACCTGAGGCGCGATTGAGCATAGCGCGCTGGTGCTGACGGCGGAGGGAATATAGATATTGAACGTGTAGCGATAGTCCTGCCACTGCTGCTTTTGTGCCAGCGCGTCAATTTCATGACCAGCCGCTGTCAGGACCAGCGCGTTGATCTGTTCCCGGGCGCTGTGCTGTATGGGATGGACGGCGGCATGTACGGGTAAGACGCAGCATAAAGCCAGCAATATTTCCGCGGCAAAGGGGAAAGAAGGCTTCCTTACACAGGAGGGTAGTTTCATAAAGTCATTTCTCATCAATCACTTAAAAGTTGGCATACATATTGCTAATAACAGCGATATCTACGCAGGAGTGATGCAAGAAATGGGAATCAGTTTTCAGCAGGCATTGGGTGTACATCCGCAGGCAGTGAAGTTACGTCTTGAGAGGACCGAGCTACTGACCGCGAATCTGGCAAACGTCGATACACCAAATTTCAAAGCTAAAGATATTGATTTTGCCGCTGAGATGCAACGGGCAAGTCGCACAAATGTGCTGCCCGAGGCTGACGTGAAATACCGTGTGCCGATGCAGCCCTCAGAAGATGGCAATACCGTAGAGCTGAATACCGAGCAGGCCCGGTTTTCACAAAATAGTATGGATTATCAAAGCAGTCTGACCTTTTTGAATCTGCAGCTTAGCGGTATCAAAGAGGCCATTGAAGGGAAATAACCATGTCGTTTACTGATATTTACCAGATTTCCGGCTCGGCGATGACGGCGCAAACCATCCGTCTGAATACCGTCGCCAGCAACATGGCGAATGCGGAATCTCCCGCCAGCAGCGAGGCGCAGGCCTATAAGGCGCGTAGCCCGGTTTTTGCCGCGGTTTACAACAATAGCCTGATAGGTGCGCATAACCGCCATGCCATTGATGGCGCCAGCGTACAGGTACAGGACGTCATGCAAAGCGGCGGGGCGGTGAAGCGTTATGAGCCGCACCACCCGATGGCGGACCAGAACGGTTTCGTCTGGTATCCGGACGTCAACGTGGTCGAGCAAATGGCCGACATGATGTCCGCCTCACGTGATTTTGAAACCGATGTTGATGTGCTGAATAACGTCAAAAGTATGCAGCAAAGCTTACTCAAACTGGGAGAAGTGTAATGAATACCCTGGCTCTGTATGCCCAATCTCAGGCGCTGGCCTCTTCTTCACAGAAGACGTCGGTGGCTGAAAATAACGTCGGCGCTACGACGCAAAGCACCAATTTGGGAGACAGCAGTTCTTCTGCCGCGTCGTCAACCACGGATACCAGCGACAGCAGCAGCACCCCGACAACCACAACATCTACTGAAACGTCGGCGGTCGACACGTTTCTGACGCTGTTTGTGGCTGAAATTGAAAACCAGGACCCGACCGATCCCACCGATCCTACGGCCTATATCGATCAGCTCTCCTCAATGGCGCAGGTTGCCATGATGGAAGAGATGAGCGTCCAGGCCAACACCAACGCCGTACTGATGAGCAACATTCAGGTGATGGCTCTGGGGAATATGGTCGGCGACGACATCATGGTGCAAACCACCTCGCTGGATATCGAAGACAACAGCCAGGAGATCCAGGGGCGCGTCACGCTGGATGACAGTTGTACCGATGTGGATCTGCACTTTACCGATGAAGCGGGTGACGACTACACCGTGTCGCTGATCCCGGAAGGTGAAACCTCCGTTGGACCAGGCCAGGTGGATTTCGATATTAATCCTGCCGATTACGGCATCCCGCCGGGTGATTACAGCGTATCTGTGGTGACCAATACCGGAGAAGAGGAAGTGCCGATTGAGGTGACGGGTAAGGTGGAAGATGTGCGTATTCCGCTCGATGGCAGCACGCCGGTACTCAACGTTGATGGCGTTGGCGAAGTGCCATTCACCATGATCACCCAGTTTGGCGTACCGGACAGCACTGATGACACCACGCCGCCTGATACTGATGACGGCAGCGACAACGCCGACAGCAATACGGTGCTCTGATTTAGTTTACATTACAGGAAGAAACAATGAGTTATGAAATTGCAGCGACGGGCCTGAACGCCGTCAACGAACAGCTTGATGGCATCAGTAACAACATCGCGAACTCCGGTACGGTCGGATATAAATCGATGACCACTCAGTTCTCCGCCATGTACGCCGGAACGCAGGCGATGGGCGTGAGCGTGGCGGGTTCTGCACAAAGCATCTCCACCGGCGGCTCAATGGTTTCAACCGGTAATGCGCTGGATTTGGCTATCAATGATGATGGTTTTTTTGTTATGTGCGACAGCGCCGGGAATATCTCCTATACCCGCGCCGGTTCCTTCGTGACGGACAAAAACGGCTATATCGTCAATGCCTCCGGCGATTACCTGCAGGGTTATCCGGTTGATGACAGCGGCACGCTGCAAACCGGTACCGTTACGGATATCCAGATTAAAACCGGCAACATCCCGGCGCAGGCCACGGACAGCATGACCTTCACGGCAAACTTTGACGCCAGCGATGAAGCGATCGATCGCGCCAGCGTACCGTTTGACGCGAATAACAGTGATACCTACACCGACAGCTACACCACCACCGTGTATGACTCGCTGGGTAATGAGCACTCGGTTAGCCAGTACTTTACTAAAACCGGGGATAACACCTGGGAAGTGCAGTACACCTTTGATGGTGAAGCGCAAAGTGGCGTACCGCCGACCACGCTGACCTTCGATCCCAATACCGGTAAGCTGACGGATCCCACCACGCCGCAAACCATTACCTTCACCACCGATGAAGCCGCACCGATTTCGATGACCATTGACTACTCTGACTGTACTCAGTACGGCTCTGATTTCTCGGTCACCACCAACTCCGCGACTGGTTATGCCTCCGCGACGCAAAACGGCGTGCAGGTTGATGACGACGGAAAAGTTTACGCCACCTACAGCAACGGCGAACGCATGCTGCAGGGGCAGGTGGTGCTGGCCACTTTCCCGGATGAGAACGGGCTGGAAGCGGTAAGCGGGACTGCCTGGGTGCAGACGGGCGAATCCGGTACGCCGCTGATTGGCACGCCAGGCTCCGGCTCCTGCGGCACGCTCTCCTCCGGCATGCTCGAAAGCTCCAACGTGGATATTACCAACGAGCTGGTCAATCTCATGACCGCCCAGCGTAACTACCAGGCGAACACCAAGGTGATCTCCACCAGTACGCAACTGGATCAGGCTCTCTTCCAGGCGATGTAAGGCTAAGAAATGGATCGGTTGATTTATACCGCGTTGAGCGGCGCCACCCAGACGCTACTGGAGCAGCAGATTAGCGCCAATAACCTTGCCAACGTCAACACCAATGGTTTTCGTGCGGATATGGCGATGGCGAGCAATGACAAAGTGAAGGGCGGTGGCTTCGACACGCGTTTTATGGCGAAGGAAAGTCCCAGCGGCGTCAATGACAGCACCGGCGTGGCGGAAAAAACCGAACGCCCGCTGGACGTCGCCATTCAGGGTACCGGCTATATCGCCGTGCAGGATAAAGCCGGAAACGAGGTCTACACCCGCAACGGCAATATTCAGCAGGACGATCAGGGGCAACTGACCATCGACGGTAACGTGGTGCTCGGGGATAACGGCCCGATTATTTTGCCGCCGAATGCGATTGCCTCTTTCGGCAGCGACGGCACACTGTCGGTTACGCCCGACGACGGCGATGTTACCGCCACCATGGATATCGATCGCCTGAAGCTGGTGGATATTCCGGTCGCCAACCTGGCGAAAAATAGCGAGGGGATGCTGGTGACGGCGGACGGCGTACCGGCACAGCGCGATGAGAACATCAAAGTGAGCGGCGGCTTTCTGGAAGGCAGTAACGTGTCTGCTGTGAGCGAAATGATGTCGTCCATTGCGATGAACCGCCAGTTTGAAGCGCAAATCAAGATGATGAAAACGGCTGAAGATCTCAGCGACTCCGGCAACAGGCTGCTACGCGGCTCCTGAGTCGTTGCCTTTAATCAGGAATAAAGTTTTATGAACGCAGCGTTATGGATCAGTAAAACCGGCCTGTCGGCGCAGGATGCTGAGATGAGTGCGATTGCCAACAACATCGCCAACGTCAACACCACGGGCTTTAAGCGTGACCGCGTGATGTTCCAGGATCTGTTTTATCAGACTCAGGAAGCGCCGGGCGCCATGCTCGATCAAAACAACATCATGCCGACCGGAATGCAGTTCGGTAGCGGTGTGCGTATTGTTGGAACGCAAAAAACCTTCACCGAAGGGAATGTGGAAACCACCGACAACGCGATGAACGTCGCCATCATGGGGCAGGGGTTCTGGCAGGTGCAAAAGGCCAACGGGGATATTGCGTATACCCGTGACGGCAACATGCAGATTAACGCCGACGGTGTGCTAACCAACTCCGAAGGCTTACCCCTGCAACCGGAAATTGACGTGCCATCCGGCGCAACTAACGTGGCATTTGGCGAAGACGGCACCGTGACGGCGATCCTTCCCGGCGATAGCGACCCGACCGAACTGGGGCAACTGACGCTGGTGAACTTCGCTAACCCGGCGGGGCTTTCAGCCGAAGGCGACAACCTGTACCTGGAAACGGCAGCCAGCGGCCAACCGACGGAAGGTATCCCAGGGGAAGATGGCCTGGGAACGTTGCAGGACAGCGCACTGGAAGGCTCAAACGTCGACATCGTCAATGAAATGGTGGCGATGATCACCGTACAGCGTGCCTATGAGATGAACGCCAAAATGGTCTCTGCGGCAGACGACATGCTGCAGTTTATTAGTCAGACGCTGTAACGCAAGAACGTGATATGCCGGGTGGCGCTACGCTTATCCGGCCAATAAGCAACACCCATTTGTAGGCCGGATAAGCGTAGCGCCATCCGGCAGAATATAGGCAGAACGTGAAAAAATATCTCTGGCTGGTGGTCCTGCTGCCCCTGTTAAGCGGGTGCGAATCGCAGGCTATCCTGGTCAAAAAAAATGACGAATTCTTTGCTCCTCCCAAAACCGAGGCGCCGCCAACGGCGGATGGTCGTGCGGGTGGCGTGTTTGAAACGGGCTATAACTGGTCGCTGACGGCGGACCGCCGCGCCTATCGGGTGGGCGACATCCTGACCGTGATGCTGGAAGAGTCCACCCAGTCGAGCAAACAGGCGAAAACCAATTTCGGTAAGAACAATACTGTCGATATCGGCGCACCGACTCTGTTTGGGCATACCAAAGATAACCTTTCCGCTTCCGTGGATGCCAATCGCGATTTCAACGGAACGGCGACCTCGCAGCAGCAAAACAGTTTGCGCGGCGAAATTACGGTGTCGGTACACTCGGTACAGTCGAACGGCATTCTGGAAATTCGCGGCGAAAAATGGCTCACACTCAATCAGGGGGATGAGTACATCCGCCTGAGCGGTCTGGTGCGTGCTGATGATATTCAAAACGACAACTCCGTCTCATCGCAGCGCATTGCCGATGCGCGTATCTCCTATGCGGGCCGCGGTGCCTTGAGCGATGCCAATGCGGCCGGCTGGCTGACGCGTCTGTTTAACCATCCTCTCTTCCCGATCTAATGCAGGATTTTGATATGCAACACTTAAGCGGGCGCTGGATGAAGGCGTTAAACGGCATCGTTATCGCCCTGAGCCTGGCGCTGCCGGGCACCACGCAGGCGCAATCTCTGGAGTCGCTGGTCAACGTCCAGGGCGTCAGGGAAAACCAACTCGTCGGCTACAGCCTGGTGGTGGGGCTGGACGGAACCGGGGATAAAAACCAGGTCAAATTCACCAACCAAACCATTACCAACATGCTGCGCCAGTTTGGCGTACAGCTGCCGAGCAAAATCGATCCGAAGGTGAAAAACGTCGCGGCGGTGGCGGTCAGCGCGACGCTGCCGCCAATGTATTCGCGCGGACAGACTATTGATGTCACGGTCTCCTCGATCGGTGATGCCAAAAGCCTGCGCGGCGGCACGTTATTGCTCACCCAGCTACACGGCGCGGATGGGGAGGTTTATGCCCTCGCACAAGGGAGCGTGGTGGTCGGCGGGATGAACGCGACCGGGGCGAGCGGCTCCAGCGTGACCGTGAATACGCCCACTGCCGGGCTGATACCGAACGGTGCGTCGGTCGAACGTGAAATTCCCAGCGACTTCCAGATGGGTGACACCATTACGCTTAATCTGAAGCGTCCCTCCTTCAAAGATGCCAATAACATCGCGGCGGCAATTAACAGCTCATTTGGCGGCATTGCCACGGCACAAAGCTCAACCAATGTCAGCGTCCGCGCGCCAACCAGCCCCGGGGCGCGCGTCGCCTTTATGTCTCAGTTAGATGACGTTCAGGTTCAGGCCGAGAAAGTACGCGCCCGCGTGGTGTTTAACTCGCGTACAGGCACGGTGGTGATGGGCGATGGCATTGCCCTGCACGCGGCGGCGGTATCGCATGGCAGCCTGACGGTTTCCATCAATGAAAGCAGCAACGTCAGCCAGCCGAATGCCTTTGCCGGCGGTCGTACGGCGGTAACGCCGCAGAGCAATATTTCGGTGAATCATGCCCGACCGGGGATGATAACGCTGCCTGAATCCAGCAGCCTGAAGACGTTGGTTAATGCGCTCAACAGCCTGGGGGCCACGCCGGACGACATTATGTCCATTTTACAGGCCCTGCATGAAGCCGGGGCGCTGGATGCCGATCTGGAGGTAATTTAATGGCCGACATCAAAGTGAATCATAGCGGGGGCATTGACGGCAGCGATGCGTTAATGGGCCCGAAAATTAAAGATAACGATTTGCAGAAAGCCGCTCAGCAGTTTGAAGCCATTTTCTTACGCAACATGCTGAAAGAAATGCGTAAAACCAATGAGATCTTCGACTCCAAAGATAACCCGTTTAACAGCGATTCGGTGCGCATGATGCAGGGGTTTTACGACGATCAGCTATGCAACAGCCTGGCCCAGCAGCACGGCATTGGGATTGCGGCGATGATCGTCAAACAGCTCTCCCCGCATCACAAAGGATAAAGGTTGCGCGGCGGCTTAAGAACTGCGGTTTTTTCGCCGCTTTTAATCGGCAAGGTTGTTAACGACAGACCGGGGAACTGACCGGCGAGGACTCTTTGATGGACATGATTAACATTGGCTACAGCGGCGCATCGACAGCGCAGGTTGAGCTTAACGTAACGGCGCAAAACACGGCCAACGCCATGACCGACGGTTACACCCGCCAGGTGGCCATTACCAGTACCATAGGCGCCAGCTCCGGTTCTGCGAACAGCGCGGGTAACGGTGTGCAGGTGGACAGTATTCGCCGGGTATCTAACCAGTATCAGGTGAACCAGGTCTGGTATGCCGCCAGCGATTACGGTTATTACAACACCCAGCAGGAGTATTTAACTCAGCTGGAAACCGTGCTCAGCGATGATAACAGCAGCCTGAGTGGCGGCTTTGACAACTTTTTTGCCGCCCTCAACGAAGCGACTACCAGCCCGGATGATTCCGCTCTGCGTGAGCAGGTGATCAGCGAGTCCGGGGCGCTGGCGCTGCGCGTGGATAACACCCTCGATTACATCGACTCGCAAAGCAGTGAGATAGTCAGCCAGGAACAGGCGATGGTGGCGCAGGTGAACACCCTGACCAGCGGCATTGCCAGCTATAACCAGCAAATCGCCGAAGCTGAAGCCAATGGCGATAACGCCTCTGCGCTGTACGACGCCCGCGACCAGATGGTGGAAGAACTGAGCGGCATCATGGATGTCCAGGTCAATATTGATGATGAAGGCAACTATAACGTCACGCTGCAAAACGGTCAGCCGTTAGTCAGCGGGCAGGAGAGTTCCACCATCGAACTGGATACCAACGCCGATGGCACGCAGAGCATGTCGCTGACGTTCGCCGGAACCACGTCATCCATGAACACCGATACCGGCGGCTCGCTGGGTGCGCTGTTTGATTATCAGAATGAAGTGCTGACGCCGCTGACGGGAACGATTAACAGCATGGCGGAGCAGTTTACCGATGCGGTGAACACCCAACTGGCGCAGGGCTACGACCTGAACGGAAATCCCGGTGAACCGCTGTTTATCTATGATGAAAACTCATCGGATGGCCCGCTGGAGGTGAACCCTGATATCACCGCCGATGAGCTGGCATTTTCCAGCTCGCCGGACGAAAGCGGCAACAGCGATAACCTGCAGGCGCTGATCAACATCTCTACTGAACCGCTGGATATAGAGGGGCTAGGCAGCGTAACCGTGGGCGAAGCCTGTTCGTCGATCATCAGTAACATCGGTATTTACAGCCAGCAAAACCAGACGGAAGCGGAAGCAGCGGCGAACGTGTACTCCGAAGCGCAGAACCAGCAGAGCAGCGTCAGCGGCGTCAGCATGGATGAAGAAGCGGTGAACCTCATTACCTACCAGCAAATTTACGAGGCCAACCTCAAAGTTATCTCAACGGGCGCAGATATTTTCGACTCTGTGCTGGAAATGTGTAGCTAACCGGAAGAGGAATTAATATGCGAGTCACTACACAACAGTCCTATGTGTCCATGACGCAGAGTTTTAACGACCTTTCCAGCGATCTTTCCCACGTCGTCACGCAGATGGCGACGGGGAAAAGTATTCTGCTGCCGTCAGACGATCCTATCGCTGCGACACGCATCACCCAGCTTAACCGCCAGCAATCGGCTCTCGATCAGTATCAAACTAATATTGATTCCGCCTCGGCGGGGATGAGCCAGCAGGAGTCTATTCTGGATGGCGTCAATAACGATCTGTTAGCGATTCGTGACGATCTGCTGGAGGCCGCCAACGGCACCAATACCGCCGAGTCGTTGTCCAGCCTGGGGCAGGATATTCAGTCGATGACTGAAGCGATGGTCTCAGCGCTGAATTATCAGGATGAAGACGGTCACTATGTGTTTGGCGGGACGGTGAACGATCAACCACCAATTGTCGCGGTGGATGAGGATGGCGACGGGGTGACCGACAGCTATACCTATCAGGGTAACGACGATCATCGCCAGACCACGGTGTCTAATGGCGTCGAGGTTGATACCAATGTTGCGGTCAGCGATTTCTTCGGCGACAGCCTCGACGTTCTGAACACCCTGACATCGCTGTCAAAAGAGTTGCAGGATCCGTCGGTGGACCCTGCCGATCCGCAGGTACAAAGCGATATTCAAAATGCCATCGATACGGTGGATGTGGCCTCTGACGCGCTCAACGCCTCTATCGCCACCATTGGTGAAACGCAGAATACGATGACCATGCTGAGCGGCGCTCAGACGGATATCACCACCTCCAACGATCAGTTGATCAGTCAACTTAGCGATCTGGATTATGGCCCGGCCTCCATTACTTTTACCGGTCTGGAAATGGCGATGGAAGCCACCTTAAAAACTTACTCCAAAGTGAGTGAGTTGAACCTTTTCAGTGTGATTTAACAGTTAGCAGTAGCTCAGGAATAGTATGCAGGTCGGTTTAAATACAACATCACTCTCCGGTAGCGGAGCGCTTAATCCTTCTGTGCAGCAGCATACCGTTGCGCAGAATGCCCCTGTCCGTCAAAAGTTACCCGCAACGGCGAGTGATTACCCGGCCTCACCACTCATTACCACCCGGCCTCAGCGCTACAGCGTGCAGCTTAACGATCAGCTCACCACGCTGCAGCAGGCTGACCACTACCTGGGGCAGCTGGAACAGCATTTGCTTGACTATCGCCACGCATCGCGCCGCGGCCCACAGGCGCAGCAGCAAAAGGGCGCCGAACTTACCCAGTGGCTGGATAAAAGAACGGCGTTATCCGGCGGCGCGGTGGACAGGCAGCTGCGTCCGGTTTTGCAGGGCGAGGCGCGAGTGACATTTCACTCACCTGAACTGGCGCAAATGCTGCAAAAAAACGCCATAAGTTCACGTATGTTCAGCGTCTCTGACGGGCGGCAAACACAGCATTCTGCGGTGGTGGTCGGTGAAGATCTGGATCCCGGTCAGTACAAAATGATGATGAGCAACGCGCTGCGTCGTGTCGGAGTGCAGGTGCACGATCAGCAGGGGGCGCTGAGCTTTTCCACTGCGGAAAAGCAGTGGCCGCAGATCCAACAAACCCTGAGCGTACGCGATGTTGATGCGAAGTCATCGGCGTTTACCCTACTCAAAACCTTTGCCGATCCGTCCCGTTCAGAAGACCTTCTGCAACATATCGCGCAGGGCGGTTCCCGTTCTCAGGATGGCTTACAGCAGACGCTGGATGTTATTGGCGATCAGCGTGCGCAAATGGCCACGCAGCAGGAGAAGGCCCGACAGCTGATTGACGGTATGGCGCGTTTTCCGCAGGCAGAAAGCGCGGTTAAAGCTTCGGAATCACTGGGCGGGATATTGGATCATGCTAATCACAATTATCAGGTATTAGCACAGGCGGTAAACGGACAAGCCCGGCTTTCCAGCCAGACGGTCCGTAGTTTATTAAGCTAATCCTGATGGCATGCTTTTGTTGAGAAAGTAAAAGCAGAGGGGTCTGTGATTAACAGACCTCCTACATCCTGTGTAAAAAGCAAATTTTGCTGCGCGTCTAAATGAATCCACCACGTATGCAGGTTGTGTTCTGTCACAAACGACCCGAAATTCGCCAGCCGAGAATCGTTTTGATCGGTTTTGGTCGTACTAAAATGAAACTCCCCCTGTTTCGACGTGCCAGCATAATGGTTAATACAGGCGGCGATCTTAAACGTTGATGGCGTTTTGTTACTTTGCTCCAATGGGACGAGAGTAACGGTCGTGTTTTTATTCAGTGGACTCGTAATGAGTTCATAATGTACGTTTTTGCCAGAATTAAGATCGTAATTAACAATAACCGTATTTTCAATGTGGGCTTGGGCCATGAAGGTACAAAATAACGTTAAAGCGGACAGGCAGGGGAAAAAGTAATTATTTGCATTTTGGCATTTCATTTAACATTTTCTCCACTTCTTTAATTAAAATACCATTCATTTCATTATCTTTATTTAGCCAGTTATCAAAGCTCAGCGCTAACTGCCAGTTGTCATTGCATTGATTGCTTAGCACAATATCAAGAGCAAGCTTGTTGAGAGACACCCGATAATACAAGGTCATCGAGGCGCTATGCGTGACCAATAGTTGATTGATCTGCTCGACACCAGGAAGAATATGTTGTGAAACGAGTGATAATGATTTCTTATTCTCACCTGGATCATAAAGTTGATAAGCCGTAATACGATTGGCGTTTTCCAGCGTCTCTTTAACCAGTTGCGGGGCTTCTGGCGTTTTTGTTTCTGACGGCGCTTTAAAATAAGAGATCAGGGCAAACAGCGACAAGGCGACAACGATAACGGGTAACGTAATCAGTACGGCCCGGTAAGGGTGACGTCTGGTTGCCAGTTTTCTCTTGCTGCTTGCATGTAATGAACTGTTATTTAGATATATTTTTTCTTTTGTTGTTGATGGTAGACGCTCTTCAGATGCAAGGGCTTCAGCTACCTCAGCATTCTCTTCGGTTACCTCAACGGCGCTGTCATCAGCTTTATTTTCATTAGGATCAATGATTTCAGTCAGATAGTTTTTATTAAATAAATACCCTTTTTTAGGTATGGTTTTAATAATCTCCTGCTGTTTACCATCATCATCGATAGCAACGCGCAGGGCGTGAACGGCTGTCGGCAGACTATTTCCACCGACGATGCGATTCTTCCATACTGCGGTCATTAAAAATGAACGAGATAAAACAACATCGGCATTTTTAGCTAATGTTTCTAACAGAATAAAATGGTATTCGCCCAGACGACGTATCTCGCCTGTTTCACAATGGATTAACGCATTAAGCGAGGAATCCATCCGCCAGTTGTTGACTACAATACTCATGGTTTTATATACCCGCGCAAGATTTTTATATCCCTGGTGTCACACCGTTAAAAATCAGTGCATTAAAATTCTGGAGAAATTGAAATGTCTTTTGGCTGTGAAACAGCAGCCGAATCGCTATTGAGTGTTTTTTATGCTGTGCAAAAAGGGATTTGAAATGTAACGAAAGTGCCTGAGACTCACAATATAAAAATACAGGGCATTTGCAACTAAATGTAAAATAAGGTCAGGGAGTGGGTGATTAAAGCGCTTTTGATTGAGTATAATCTCATTTGTATCATGATGTTAGCCCTGTTGGTGTGTAAGCAATCAACCCATTATTAGATATTTCTAATAATCTTTTAATTAAATCTTGATTGAGATCTCCTTTATGTAGTGGGTGTTGTGGCGCGGGAAGCACGGAAAGCTAAAATAGAGTTGAGGTTTATCTCTCTGGTTAATGAGGTGGTGAGGAGCGTAAAAATTTTTTTTGCAGCGCTTTAAGTTTTCCAGACGGGTGGTCGTTTTTACAGAGTATCGAAACGAAAACGATTATTCCCAAGGAGCTGTACCATGTTATCGATTAATACTAATACCGCATCAATGTCTGCTGTTAATGCTATCAACAAAAGCAGCGCATCACTGTCTACTTCTATGGAACGTCTGGCGACAGGTAACCGTATTAACTCTTCTGCAGATGACGCTGCAGGCAAACAGATTGCCAGCCGTCTGACTGCGCAGTCCAGCGGTATGGGCGTTGCGCTGAGCAACATCAACGATGCGACTGCGATGCTGCAGACTGCAGACAGCATGTTTGATGAAATGACCGACGTACTGGGCCGTATGAAAGACCTGTCCACTCAGGCAGCGAACGGAACCTACAACGACGAAGATTTGCAGGCGATGCAGGACGAATACGACGAACTGGGTCAGCAGATGTCCGATATGCTGCAGAACACCACTTACGGCGGCACCAACCTGTTCGGTGTTTCCGGTACCAGCAACACCGGTAAAGACGGTCTGTTCCAGAGCGCGGTAACCTTCCAGGTTGGCGCTGAATCTTCTGACACCATGACCGTAAATATCTCCAGCCAGCTGGACGATCTGGTCGGCGCGTTGGATCAGGTGAGCGCCTCTTTCAAAGGTGACCAGGCTGATGCTACCGGTAATGCCGGCGTTTCCGGTGGTACTGAGCTGACCACTTCTGGTTCTGCAAACCAGATGATCACCACTATCCAGACTGCAATGGATGACGTGTCTAAGATCCAGTCCAAACTGGGCGCATCTATCAACCGTCTGAACGATACCGCAGCTAACCTGACCAGCATGCAGGACAACACTGAAGTGGCGATCGGTAACATTATGGATACCGACTACGCGACGGAAGCGTCCAACATGACCCAGCAACAGGTGCTGATGCAAACCGGCATCACCATGCTGAAGCAGTCCAACAGCATGTCCAGCATGGTTTCCAGCCTGCTGCAGTAATTCCTGACTTAACGTCATTCACAACACCGCCACCCGGCGGTGTTGTGCTTTCAGCGACCTGGCTTTTACCTGGAAACCTTCCTGGGGAAGGGAAAACGCCTTTCCGCCACTAAGTTAACTTACTGAATCTGAATAATAAAAAATGTTGGCATGCGTTTTGCTATTACATAAATAACGTTGCACGGAGTCATCGATTATGAGCTTTACGAGTCCGATCCAAAAATTAGCACAAGAGTTTGCCTACGCCGATATTGCTACCCAGGCGACGAATTTGCAGAACGAACAGAACGAATTGAATGCAGAGAGCAGTGGTCTGGACTCGCTCAGTACCGCGCTGACGAACTTTCAGACGGCCATCGATGCGCTGAACAGCGACACCGACGGTCCGCTGACGTTTTCTGCTACCTCTAATAATGACGCGAATACCGTATCGGCGAACTCCGAGGCGCAGGCCGGGACTTACTCATTCTATGTTTCGCAGCTGGCGCAGGCGCAACAAACCACCTTCAGCATGAGCGACGACCAGTACAGTGCAACCGGTACCTTTACGTTATCGATGGATGACGGCACGACCATGGATATCGATCTTGCTGCTGCTGATGAAGACGGCGACAGTTTCATTGATGCCAGTGAACTGGTTGACGCGATCAATGACTCGGACGATAACCCCGGCGTGTCGGCGGCATTGGTAAAAACCGACGGCACCACCACCATCATGCTGACCTCTGATACCACCGGCGAACAAAGCGGCTTTACTGTGACCGTTTCGGGCAATCCAGATCTTGCTACGGCGGAATCCACCAGTGAGCAACAGATAACGAAAGCCCAGGACGCCATCATTCATCTGGGGAATGCGAGCGGCCCTGCCATTACCAGTAGCACCAATACTTTTGATGATGTTATCCCCGGCGTGACGATGACTTTTTCTGAGGTCAGCGACCCTAACAATGATGATGATGTGACCACCTTTACCGTTGCCGAAGACTCCAGCGGATCGCAGGCCAAAGTGCAGACCTTTGTGGATGCCTACAACACGTTAATCGACACCATCGATTCGTTGACCAGCTATGGCGATGACGACACGGCTGCCGGGGTTTTTGCCGGTGACGCCGGGATGAATTCGCTGGCAAATCAGATGGATGATATTGCTCACGCCTCCTATGGCGGTGTTTCGATTGTCGACTATGGCATCACGCTGGATTCCGACGGTCACTTACAAATTGACTCCACCCAGTTCAGCGAAGAAATGGAAGAAAATCCGGACGGTTTGACCTCTATTTTCGTCGGGGAAGACAGCATGGTCGCGCAGATGGACGACCTGATGGAAAGCTATCTCGATTCCAGCAACGGCATCATCGCCATGCGTCAGGAAAACATTGATGACCAGCAGAGCAAAATTCAGGACGAAAGCGATCAACTGACTGAAACCTATAACACCAACTACGAGCGCTACGTGGAAGAGTACACCAATACGCTGGTTCAAACGTACACCATGAAAGTGAGTATGGCCGCGTTTATGTAACCGGCTGATTTAAGAGAAGGACTGAGAATCAACATGTACGACACGCAGGATGGTTATTCGCAATACAAAGAGATGGATCTTGCTGCGCGTACCGCAGCAGCATCGCCGTTAGAGCTGGTGCTGGTGCTGTTTTCGGGGCTGATGGACGAGCTGGAACGCGCCAAAAGCCACATTGAGAACAAACGCTACGAGCGTAAGGCGCAAAGCATCAACAAATGCATTGATATCCTCAACGCCTTAACCAGCTCGCTGGAGTTTGAAACCGGCGGCGAGCTGGTGGTGAATTTGTCCCGGCTGTATGACCACTGCGTCTACCGCCTGTACGAAGCCAGCGGCGAATTGTCGCTGGAAAAAATTGATGAAGTGATCCTCATCCTGACGAATCTGCGCACGGGCTGGGAAGGTCTGTCGGCAAAACTGGGATAAGGCGATGCAAAGAGAGCGTCTGCAACAGCAACAGCAGCTTTATGCCCTGGTACAAGAGATGAACGACGCGCTGGATAACAAGCGTTGGCGACGATTACCCGGCCTGCATCAGCAGGTGATGCGCGTTTTTCATGACTATGCCGCCTGGGAAACTGATGCCGGGGCGCTGAGGGAAGTGAAAAGCAAAATGCATGCGGCGTTTGAGGCGCTAATAACCCGGCGAACGCAGCGTGCGGAAGAACTCAAAGCGCGCATGGATCAACATCAGCAAAACCAGGAAGGAATGTTGGCGTACTCAATGGTTAATTTAATTTCGGAGAAGGCATGAATCCTGTATTACTGGCCTCGGCCAGTGCGTTGGCAGAGGCCACACCGGAAAAGGCGGCTATCTCAGCCCCAACAACGTCAACGAGCGGCAGCACGTTTTCTTTGCCGCAGGCTGGGCTTAACGCGGTGGCTGAACGTTTGATTGGCGCAAAAGTCAACCAACAGCAGGCGTCGGCGGCCGGGCATCAGCGCGATGATGCAGATCCTGCGGCTATGCAGGCATTGCTGGCGATGCTGCTGGCGCAACCGGCTCAGGCGTCAGCGTCTGCACCAACCCAGAAGCAGCCGGACGGTGAGATGCTGAAAATGCTGGCGCAGGTGCAAACCTCCCAATCAGGTTCATCGCTTCTGCGTCAACTGGCAGGCGCGATGGCTCAACAAGGAAATACGTCCTCGCCGTCGGCTGAGCAGCATGCCACGGATTTATCGTCACTGCCGCCTAAGCTGCAAACGTTGCTGGCGTCGATCGGCGAGGATTTGCCTCAGGCAACGCCGGATCAGCAGGCCAAACTGGCGACATTCTCCGCCCAGGATCTGCGCGCGATCGCACCTGAACCTGCTTCGCTTTCAACGTCACAGCAAATTTCCGCCCGCGTGAAGTCTGAGGATCATAGCGTTCCTCGCCCGATGGCGGTGAGAAAAACGGATGGCGTGGCGGTTAACCCAACGCTTGCGACGCAAAGTTTGCTCAATACGGCGGCACAGGGAAATCAGCCGGTGAATGCCCTGAGCGATCATAGCGTGGTATCGACGCAAGTTTCGACGCCGACCACGCTGTCAACAGAGGAACTCGGAGAGAAGCTTACCGCGCTGCTCAAAGACAGAATTCAATTCCAGTTGGGCCAGCAACAGCAGGTGTCGACTATTCGTCTTGATCCTCCTTCGCTTGGCAAACTGGAAATTGCCGTGCAGCTGGATGCCGGAAAGCTGATGGTTCACATCGGCGCAAATCAGAGTGATGTCTGCCGCTCGTTGCAGCAATTTAGCGAAAACTTACGCCAGCACCTCACGGCGCAAAACTTCATGGAAGTGAACGTTCAGGTCTCTTCCGAGGGGCAATCGCAACAGCAGCAACAGCAGTCAGATCATCAACAGGACGAGGTTACGTCGGCGCTAACGCTTAACGATGAGCCTCAATTTCAACAGAACGAATCCGTTCTGATCAAAGTGTAAAAGCAAGATGAAGAAAATTGTTATCGCGTGTCTGATTAGCTCCGTCGTGGCGCTGGGTATTGCAGGGGGCGCAGGATGGGGCATTTATCATTCTATGACTAAAGGAACCGCAACAGCAGCAGATAAGCCTGCGCATGAAGCGGAAGATAGCCAGGATGAGTCCAGCAGTATTTTTGTCTCCCTGCCGGAAACGGTGGTTACGCTTCATGATAATGAAGGGGAAGACAGATACATGGTGGCAGAGCTGGTAATGGTCGTTGATTCAGAGAAAGACGCTGAAAAAATTAAGAAAGACGAACCGCTCTATCAAAGTATTACGGTAGATGAACTCTCGAATATGAAATATGAGGATATTCGGGCGCTGAAGATCTCCGATATCAGAAAGAAAGTTTTTGAAAATCTGAAAATTGAATTAGCGAAACGCAAAATGGCGACACCTTATAAGGACATTTTGGTGAAAAAAGTCGTGTTTCAATAAGCGACACGCCAGGAAATAACATGATCCAGGATGCTTACGAGTCAGAAGACTTTAATGCGACGCCCGTGCTAACGCCAAAGCAAGAGAGCCATTATTTACAGGCCTATCTTCCTTTGGTGCGCAAAGTGGTGCGTCAACTTGCGCCGCAATGTACCTGCGTTATGGACAGGCAGGATATGGAACAAACGGCGCTGATGGGATTGCTGAATGCGATTCGCCGCTATGGTCAACCGGATGAAGGCTTTGCCGGTTATGCCGTCCACCGTATTCGTGGCGCCATACTCGATGAGCTGCGCAGCCTCGACTGGCGGCCTCGTCAGCTACGACAAAAATACCATCAGATTAAAGATTTGATTCGTGATGCGCGCACACAGCTTGGGCATGAACCCTCATGGGAGGAGTTGTCCCGGCTGGGATTATCGTCTGAGGATTATCAGGAATATCAACAGTTGGAAGGCGCCGAAACGCTGGCCAGTCTGGATGAATTACTGAATGGCGATATGCCGATTGCACCGCTCGAAGGGCGGGGGCTTGAGGAGCAATTCGTCACCCAGGAAATGTTGAGTTACGCCCTGAGCCAACTCAGCGAAAAAGAGGGCCTCGTGCTCTCCATGTATTACCAACACGATATGAATTTAAAAGAGATCGCGCTGGTATTAGGGCTGACCGAAGCCCGAATTTGTCAAATGAATAAAAAAATCACGCACAAGATTCGTGATTGTTTATATCCAGATTAACAATTCCGAATCAACATGCGGAGGACGTAATGCAAAAGATTTTTGGTTTACTGGTGGTTTTAGGCTGCGTATTTGGTGGCTACTTTGAGGCTGGCGGACAATTAATTGCCATCTGGCAGCCGGCAGAAATTATTATTATCTTTGGTGCGGGTCTGGGGGCGATGATCATTGGTAACCCGGTGCACGTACTCAAAGAGATCGTCCACCAGATTAAAGGGGTGATCAGTAAAAAGAAAATGGGACCGGAGTTCCAGCGCCAACTGCTGATGTGCCTGTATGAGCTACTGGAAATGGTGCAAAACGGCGGTCTGCGCATGCTGGATCAGCATATCGAACAGCCGGAAGAAAGTACTATTTTCCAGAAATACCCGCTGGTACTGACTCAAAAACGCCTGGTGACATTTATCGCCGATAATTTCCGTCTGATGGCGATGGGGAAAATTGATGCCCACGAGCTGGAAGGGATCCTCGATCAGGAACTGGATACGGCGGAAGAATCGCTGTTAACCCCATCGCGCTCCCTGCAACGTACCGCCGAGGCGATGCCTGGCTTCGGGATTTGCGCGGCGGTGTTGGGTATCATCATCACCATGCAGTCTATCGACGGTTCCATTGCGCTTATCGGTCTGAAAGTCGCGGCGGCGCTGGTGGGGACATTCCTGGGGGTATTCATCTGTTATTGCCTGATGGACCCATTGGCAAATGCCATGGAACAGCAGGCGCGGGCAGAACACTCATTGCTTGAATGCGTACGTACCGTGCTGGTGGCGCAGGCGGGCGGTAAGCCGACGCTGCTGGCGGTCGATGCCGGACGTAAACTTCTTCATCTGGCTTCCAAACCCACATTCGCCAATCTGGATGCGTGGGTGAATGCGATGCTGGAGCAAGAATAAGCATGAGGAAGGGGCCAAATCGTCGCGATCGCGGCGCGAAAACCACCATTATCCGCCGACAAATTAAAAAGAACCATGCAGGTCATCATGGTGGAGCGTGGAAAGTGGCATTTGCTGACTTTACGCTGGCGATGATGGCGCTGTTTATGACGCTGTGGATCGTGAACAGCGTCAGTAAAGCTGACCGTGAAAACATCGTGGCAGCGCTGCATGGCCAGTCAATCTTTAACGGTGGCGGTATGGCGCCGTTAAACAAGCTGGGCAAGCAGCCGATAGCGCCGGGTGCGCAGAAGAAAAACGTCACGCGCAACAAACTCGATAAAACCGCCAATCCGCAGGAGACGGCGAAGATCACGGAAGAAAACGCGAAAAAGGCGTTAGACGTGAACGAGAAAACAACGTTACTGAAGCAAAAATCAGCCCGTGAATTGGGCGAGCTGGCGACCGACATTAATGTCATCGCCCGCAACGCGCATATGGAAACTAACCTCGAGATGGAGATTGTTCCTCAGGGGCTGCGCGTACTGATTAAAGATGACCAGAACCGCAATATGTTTGAACGCGGTAGCGCCAAAATTATGCCGTTCTTTAAATCTCTGCTGGTTGAGCTGGCTCCCGTGTTTGACTCGCTGGATAACAAGATAATCATCACCGGGCATACTGACGCGATGAGCTATAAGAGCAATATTTACAACAACTGGAACCTCTCCGGCGACCGCGCATTGTCGGCACGACGCGTGCTGGAAGATGCCGGAATGCCGCAGGATAAAGTTATGCAGGTCAGCGCGATGGCGGACCAAATGTTGCTGGATGCGAAAAACCCGGAAAGCGCCGGTAACCGTCGCATTGAGATCATGGTGTTGACGCAAAGCGCTTCCGATACGCTGTATCAATATTTCGGCCAGCAGGGAGAGAAGGTTGTGCAACCGCTGGTTGATAAGCTGGACAAGCAAAAGCAGGTGACTTCTTTACGTCAACAATCTGCTCCCGTCACGCATTAATTCTGTTCCCGTCCCTCACGCAACGTGGGGGCAAATTATCCCTCAGGAAGGCAATGTGATAGATGTAACCCATATTATTCCCTTGGATATTGATACTGATAACGTCACCGATGTGGCCTGTCAGGGCGCACATTTCGACAAGATTTCAGGTATCTGGTACACCGAACCCCATGAGCTAAACGGGGCGCTGCGTGACTATGTCTACGACACCGACAATTTCAATATCGTCGCCCCGTACTATCTGGTGATTACCTCGAAGATGCACTGCTGGAGCTGCCACCAAATTACCCGTATTCATGGCGTGATGTTTACCCGCTTTATTAAGAAAAATCAGGATGGTCAGGGCTGGCAGTCGGTCAGGCGTAACAGCTTTTTGTTCCACATTAATTCTCTGCCTGAAGAGATAAAAAAGAACATCAAAGCCAGCAATTACTATCTCGATAAAAGTAAAACCACCGGGCTACGCTACTGGATGAACCATTGTGAAATTTGTGGCGAACGTCTGGGCGATTACGAGCTTTTCTGCGTTGAGAATGATGCCTTTCGCCTGATGACAATCGAAAAACTGCTGCGGGCAAATATTCGCAAAGTAAATAAACTGTTTGTCAGTACGGCGGGCAATCCAGCGGAACATACGAAAACGGATATTGTGCGTTACCTGTGCGATGCGCGCTTCGTCATGAATGGTCCGGCGTAAGGTATAATCATACTTCTCACACCATAAAAATACTGTATACTTAAACAGTGTTGTGGGAGGCGAGTGATGCGCAAAATCATACATGTTGATATGGACTGCTTTTTCGCGGCGGTGGAAATGCGCGATAACCCCGCCCTGCGAGACATTCCCATTGCCATCGGCGGCAGCCGCGAGCGGCGGGGAGTTATCAGCACAGCCAATTACCCGGCGCGCAAATTTGGCGTACGTAGCGCGATGCCAACGGGAATGGCGTTAAAGTTGTGCCCGCATCTCACTTTATTGCCTGGACGCTATGAGGCTTATAAAGAAGCTTCCCGGCAGATTCAGGCGATCTTCTCTCGCTATACCTCACTGATTGAACCTCTTTCACTGGATGAAGCCTATCTGGATGTCACCGACAGTACCCACTGTCACGGTTCTGCTACGCTGATCGCCCAGGAGATCCGCCAGACGATTTTTAACGAGCTGCAGCTCACCGCCTCCGCCGGAATTGCGCCGGTTAAATTCCTGGCAAAAATTGCCTCCGATCTCAACAAGCCCAACGGGCAATATGTGATTACTCCTGCCGACGTTCCTGAATTTCTCAAAACGTTACCGTTAGGCAAAATTCCCGGCGTCGGCAAAGTCTCCGCCGCTAAGCTGGAAGCAATGGGATTACGTACCTGCGAGGATGTTCAAAAATACGACCTGGCAATGTTGCTCAAACGTTTTGGTAAGTTTGGTCGTGTGCTGTGGGAGCGTAGCCAGGGCATTGACGAGCGGGACGTCAACAACGACAGGCTGCGCAAATCCGTCGGCGTGGAGCGCACGCTGGCGGAAGATATTCACGAGTGGCCAGAGTGCGAGGCAATTATTGAGCGGCTGTATCCCGAACTGGAACGGCGTCTGGCAAAGGTAAAGCCGGATCTCCTGATCGCTCGCCAGGGGATAAAACTCAAGTTTAATGATTTTCAGCAGACCACGCAGGAGCACGTCTGGCCGCGCTTAAATAAAGATGACTTGATTGCGACGGCGCGCAAAACCTGGGATGAACGTCGGGGAGGGCGTGGTGTGAGGCTGGTGGGATTACACGTCACGCTGCTGGATCCACAAATGGAAAGACAGCTACTGTTGGGGCTGTGACTCAGAACAATTACCGGATGACGGCATAAAAACTTTCTCAGGCCTACAAATTAGCGTGTAGGCCGGATAAGCACAGCGCCATCCGGCATTTAGCGCAGAACCTTACTTCGCTGGAATAGACTTCAGCAGTTCAGTCAGAAGCGTCCAGTAGTGGCCGACGCTTTCAATATGAACCTGCTCATCCGGGGAGTGCGGACCCGTGATGGTTGGCCCAATGGAAACCATATCCATTTCTGGATACGGTTTCTTGAACAGACCACATTCCAGACCGGCGTGGATAATCTGGATGTTCGGCGTTTTGTTGAACAGACGCTGATAGGTTTCGCGCACCAGGTGCATAACCGGGGAGTTAGCATCCGGCTGCCAGCCAGGATACGCGCCTTTAGCTTCCGTTTTGGCACCCGCGAGCTTGCCGAGTGAATCCAGCATGCTCACCACGTAGTCTTTACCGCTATCGATCAGCGAGCGAACCAGACAGTGGATCTGTACATTATCGTCAGTCATGGTGACCACACCGACGTTCAGGGAGGTCTCTACCACGCCTTTTGCTACGTCGGAATTGCGGATAACGCCGTTCGGGGTGGCGTTCAGCAGACGCACGAAGCTGTCGCGAGACTGAGCGGTCAGCGCGGCTTTATCTTGAGTCACGGCATCCAGCACCAGAGCCAGGTTCTTCTCTTTGGCTTCCAGTTCGTTTTTCAGGATTTCCTGGTAGGTGCCGACCAGCGCTTTTAACGCATCAACTTTATCTGCAGCTACGGCGAGGGTAGCAAAGGCTTCACGCGGAATCGCGTTGCGCAGCGTACCGCCGTTGAAATCAACCAGACGCAGATCCAGCTCTTGGGCGTGACCCGCCAGGAAGCGGACCAGCAGCTTGTTGGCGTTACCAAGACCCACGTGGATTTCGCCGCCGGAGTGGCCGCCTTTCAGGCCTTTCAACGTCAGCTTAAAGCTCTGGAAGCCAGCCGGGATTGCTTCACGGGACAGCGGCAGGTTAGAGGTAAAGTCGATACCGCCTGCGCAACCCATGTAGATCTCACCTTCTTCTTCAGAGTCGGTGTTGATCAGAATATCTGCCTGCAGCCAGTTAGCCTGCAGACCAAACGCGCCATCCATACCCGCTTCTTCGGTCATGGTGAGCAGGACTTCTAACGGGCCGTGTACCACGTTGTCATCAGCCAGAACGGCCAGCGCAGACGCCATACCGATGCCGTTATCCGCACCCAGCGTGGTGCCACGGGCTTTTACCCATTCGCCGTCAATATAAGGCTGGATAGGATCTTTAGTGAAGTCGTGTACGGTGTCGTTGTTTTTCTGCGGGACCATATCCAGGTGCGCTTGCAGAACGACCGGCTTGCGATTTTCCATGCCTGCGGTAGCAGGTTTGCGAATCAGGATATTACCGACTTGATCGCGCTCGACGTGGAAACCTTTCTCCTGGGCCCAGCTCAGAATGTGTTCAGCGAGCTGCTCTTCATGGTAGGACGGATGAGGAATAGAACAGATTTTGGCAAAAATATCCCACAGCGGTTGCGGGGATAACTGAGACAGTTCAGACACGTTGAGTCTCCTTGGCGATGTCCTACAAAACTTGCTTGCAGGCCACGGGTTAGCAGAATTAAAAACATCACAAGTCAGGCTTGCGCGATGCGATTGAGAATACCACTTTCTCCGCTGACGGCTAGCATAAAGCATGCAAAAAGAGGCGTGGATTCCGCGAAACACTGGTTTTTAGTGCTTCAGATCTCTATAATCTCGCGCAACCTATTTCCCCCTCGAACACTTTTTAAGCCGTAGATAAACAGGCTGGGACACTTCACATGAGCGAAAAATACGTCGTCACCTGGGACATGTTGCAGATCCATGCACGTAAACTGGCAAGCCGCCTGATGCCTTCTGAACAATGGAAAGGCATTATTGCCGTTAGCCGTGGTGGTCTGGTGCCGGGCGCATTGCTGGCGCGTGAATTGGGTATTCGTCATGTCGATACCGTATGCATCTCCAGCTACGATCACGACAACCAGCGCGAACTGAAAGTGCTGAAGCGTGCCGAAGGCGACGGTGAAGGTTTCATCGTCATTGATGACCTGGTTGACACCGGTGGTACTGCCGTTGCGATCCGCGAAATGTACCCTAAAGCGCATTTCGTTACTATTTTCGCTAAGCCGGCTGGCCGCCCGCTGGTGAATGATTATGTTGTTGATATCCCTCAGGATACCTGGATTGAGCAGCCGTGGGATATGGGCGTAGTGTTCGTCCCGCCGATCTCTGGTCGCTAATCTAAAAAGTTTTCAACGCCTGGCAACTGCCGGGCGTTGTTCTTTTTGCACTGTGTCAGGTTACACTATGCCTTAGTGAGTACTCATGGAGGCTGCAATCATGTCACAGGCTAACCTCAGCGAAGTCCTGTTTAAACCCCGCTTCAAACACCCTGAAACGTCAACGCTGGTTCGTCGTTTTAATCACGGCGCGCAGCCATCCGTACAATCCGCCCTGGATGGCAAAACCGTTCCACACTGGTATCGCATGGTGAATCGCCTGATGTGGATCTGGCGTGGCGTCGATCCGCGCGAAATCCTCGAAGTCCAGGCTCGTATCGTCATGAGCGAAGCCGAACGCACGGATAAAGAGCTCTATGACACGGTCATCGGCTATCGCGGTGGAAACTGGATCTACGAGTGGGCGAAGCAGGCGATGGACTGGCAACAGAAAGCATCTATGGAGGAGGATCCGCAGGTAAGTGGACGCCACTGGCTGCATGCTTCCACGTTGTACAACATTGCCGCGTATCCACACTTAAAAGGCGATGAGCTGGCAGAGCAGGCGCAGGCTCTGGCCAATCGCGCTTATGAAGAAGCTGCGCAGCGTCTGCCGGGCACGCTGCGTGAGATGGAGTTTGCCGTAACCGGCGGCGCGCCGATCACCGGTTTCCTGCATATGCCAAAAGGCGACGGTCCGTTCCCGACAGTGCTGATGTGCGGTGGCCTCGACTCCATGCAAACGGATTATTACAGTCTGTATGAGCGTTACTTTGCCCCGCGCGGTATTGCTATGCTGACGCTGGATATGCCGTCGGTCGGGTTCTCATCAAAATGGAAACTGACCCAGGATTCCAGCCTGCTGCACCAGCACGTATTAAAAGCGCTGCCGAATGTTCCATGGGTGGATCACACCCGCGTGGCGGCCTTCGGTTTCCGCTTTGGTGCTAACGTGGCGGTACGCCTGGCGTATCTGGAATCATCGCGTCTGAAGGCGGTTGCCTGTCTTGGTCCGGTAGTGCATGCGCTGCTAAGTGACCCACAACGTCAGGCAAGCGTACCGGAAATGTATCTTGACGTTCTGGCCAGTCGCCTCGGGATGCACGACGCATCCGATGAAGCGCTACGCGTTGAGCTTAATCGCTATTCATTAAAAGTGCAGGGCCTGCTGGGTCGACGCTGCCCAACGCCAATGCTGTCGGGGTTCTGGAAAAACGATCCATTTAGCCCGGAAGAGGAGTCGCGTTTAATCACATCTTCATCTTCCGACGGTAAGCTGCTGGAGATTCCATTCAACCCGGTGTATCGCAATTTTGACAAAGGCCTGCAGGAAATCACTGGTTGGATCAATCAGAGATTGTGTTAAAAGTTTGCTAAATTTTATCGATTTGGTAAAACAGGTGCTTCACCTAAGGAGATCGTAATGACGTTACCGAGTGGGCATCCGAAAAGTAGATTGATCAAGAAATTCACCGCGCTTGGCCCGTACATCCGGGAAGGGCAGTGCGAAGATAATCGGTTTTTTTTCGATTGTCTGGCTGTTTGCGTCAATGTGAAACCCGCCCCTGAAAAACGCGAGTTTTGGGGCTGGTGGATGGAACTGGAGGCGCAGGAAAAACGCTTTACCTACAGCTATCAGTTTGGCTTGTTTGATAAAGACGGGAACTGGACGGCGGAGCCGGTGAAAGAGACTGAAGTGGTAGAGCGACTGGAATACACCTTACGTGAATTTCATGAAAAATTACGTGGGTTGTTAACCTCGCTGAATCTGGCGCTGGAGCCTGCTGACGATTTTAACGATGAGCCGGTTAAATTAACGGCGTAATGAACAGTAAAATGCCGGATGGCGGCGCAACCCCATCCGGCATTTTTTTATGCTATATCAGAACTGGTAGACCATACCGACAGCAACGATATCATCATCATTGATGCCCAGCTTATTATCGCTATCGAGCTGGTTGATTTTATAGTCGACAAACGCGGACATATTTTTGTTGAAATAGTATGTTGCGCCCACGTCGATATAATTCACCAGATCCTCATTACCTACGCCTTCAATATCTTTACCTTTTGACAGCACATAACCCAGTGACGGACGCAGACCAAAGTCAAACTGGTACTGAACAACCGCTTCGAAGTTCTGTGTTTTATTGGCGAAGCCGCCGGAAATCGGCGTCATATTGCGTGTTTCAGAATAGAACGTCGCAATATAAATATCATTGGCATCATATTTTAAGCCGGTTGCCCAGGCTTCTGCTTTATCGCCTGTACCACGAGTTTGCAGATTCTGCTGGTTGGTACGATCGGAGTTGGTATAAGCGCCGCTGACCGCGAAATCGCTGCCGCCAAAGTCATAGGTAACGGAGGTACCAAAGCCGTCGCCATTCTGTTTTTTCACATCGCGGTCCTGGTTTTTACCCTGGTATTGCAACGTGAGATCCAGACCATCCACGACGCCGAAGAAGTCCGTATTACGATAGGTCGCCAGGCCGCTGGCGCGTTTGGTCATAAAGTTATCGGTTTGTGCGGAGGAGTCACCGCCGAATTCGGGGAACATATCGGTCCACGCTTCCACGTCGTACAGCGCGCCGAGGTTACGACCGTAATCAAACGAGCCAAGATTTTTTAATTTCAGACCGGCGAAGGCCAGGCGAGTTTTTTGCTGGTTAGAGTCGCTTTCGGCTTTATTGCCGGCGAACTCTGCTTCCCAGCGGCCATATCCCGTCAGCTCATCATTAATTTGCGTTTCGCCTTTAAAACCTAAACGGATATAGCTCTGGTCGCCATCTTTGCTGTCATAATCCGTCATGTAATGCATGGCTTTTACTTTACCGTACAGGTCCAGTTTATTACCGTTCTTGTTATACACTTCCGCTGCCTGTACGGATGCCGACGCAACAATACCCATCACCACTAATGCCAGAGTGCTCTTTTTCATTTTCATTCCTGATTAAAAGTACGCGCTAATATTCACTGGGTGTGATCCCCGTTAAAAGACAGGAAGGTTTTTAACGTCTGGCAATGAACGTTTTATGACAAAGTAAGAATATTTTTAAAAAAGGATGTTTTTTTGTTTCTGTAATAAATGCGTCAAAATCTGCCGTTACGCTTGCTGATCCTGCGCAATAAAATTTCATGCTTTGTGCGCTGGTTGTTGGCAACCGGGGCCAGTCCTGCTAAAACGTTCGTTTGATATCATTTTCCCCAATTTTGAATGGCAGAGAATCATGAGTGACAGCCAGACGCTGGTGGTAAAACTTGGCACCAGTGTGTTAACGGGCGGATCGCGCCGCCTGAACCGCGCCCATATCGTAGAGCTGGTTCGCCAGTGCGCACAGCTCCATGCCGCAGGGCATCGTATTGTTATCGTTACCTCGGGCGCGATTGCCGCCGGACGTGAGCATCTTGGTTATCCTGAGCTCCCGGCAACGATAGCCTCGAAACAGCTGTTGGCGGCGGTAGGGCAGAGCCGACTGATTCAACTGTGGGAACAGCTTTTCTCGATTTACGGTATTCATATCGGCCAGATGCTGCTGACGCGTGCGGATATGGAAGACAGAGAGCGCTTCCTCAATGCCCGCGATACGCTACGCGCGCTGCTGGATAACAACATTGTTCCTGTCATTAATGAGAATGACGCCGTAGCGACCGCCGAGATTAAAGTCGGTGATAACGACAACCTATCTGCGCTGGCGGCGATTCTGGCCGGGGCCGATAAGCTGCTGCTGCTGACCGATCAGCAAGGACTGTTCACCGCCGATCCACGCACCAACCCGCAGGCTGAGCTGATCAAAGACGTGCACGGTATTGATGATGCGCTGCGCGCCATTGCCGGAGATAGCGTTTCGGGTCTGGGAACCGGTGGCATGGGAACAAAACTGCAGGCTGCCGATGTCGCGTGCCGCGCCGGGATCGACACCATTATTGCCGCTGGCAGCAAGCCTGGCGTTATTGGCGATGTGATGGAAGGCGTTTCTGTCGGGACGCGTTTTCATGCTCAGGCCTCTCCGCTGGAAAACCGTAAACGCTGGATCTTCGGCGCACCGCCTGCCGGGGAAATTACCGTCGATGAGGGCGCGACCGCAGCGATTCTGGAACGCGGTAGCTCATTACTGCCAAAAGGCATTAAAAGCGTGACAGGCAACTTCTCTCGTGGTGAAGTGATCCGTATCTGTAATCTCGAAGGGCGCGATATTGCCCACGGTGTTACACGCTATAACAGCGATGCGCTGCGCCGTATTGCCGGACATCACTCACAACAGATCGACACCATCCTGGGCTACGAATACGGTCCGGTTGCTGTCCATCGCGACGATATGATCACCCGTTAAGGAACAGGCATATGCTGGAACAAATGGGCATTGCTGCCAAAGCTGCGTCATACAAGCTGGCGCTACTCTCCAGTCGTGAAAAAAATCGCGTACTGGAAACCATTGCTGATGAGCTGGAAGCGCAAACGGAAAGCATCCTCAGCGCGAACGTACAAGATGTTGAGCAGGCGCGAGTTAACGGCCTGAGCGAAGCTATGCTCGATCGCCTGGCGTTGACTCCTGCGCGTTTGAAAGCGATTGCTGACGATGTACGTCAGGTCTGTAATCTCGCCGACCCGGTCGGGCAGGTGATTGACGGTGGTCTGCTGGATAGCGGCCTGCGCCTTGAACGTCGTCGCGTTCCGCTGGGTGTGATTGGCGTGATTTATGAAGCGCGCCCAAACGTCACCGTTGATGTTGCTTCCCTGTGCCTGAAAACCGGTAATGCGGCAATTCTGCGCGGTGGGAAAGAGACGTACCGGACCAACGCCGCGACCGTGGCGGTGATCCAAAAGGCGCTGGAAGCCTGCGGTTTACCCGCAGCAGCGGTGCAGTCGATAGATAATCCGGACCGCGCGCTGGTCGCTGAAATGCTGCGTATGGATAAGTACATCGATATGCTGATCCCACGCGGTGGCGCGGGCCTGCATAAGCTGTGTCGTGAGCAGTCGACCATCCCAGTCATCACCGGCGGCATTGGCGTATGCCATATTTATGTTGATGATTCTGCTGAGATAGCCCCGGCGTTAAAGATTATCGTTAATGCCAAAACTCAGCGTCCAAGCACCTGTAACACCGTAGAAACTCTGCTGGTGCATCAGGATATCGCTGAGCGTTTCCTGCCTGCATTAAGCCAAAAGATGGCGGATAGCGGTGTTACGCTGCACGGTGACGAAATCGTGATGCAGGTACTGTGTGGCCCGGCCAAACTGGTGCCGCTGAAACCGGAAGAGCTGGATAACGAGTTTCTGTCTCTGGATCTGAACGTAGTGGTGGTCGAAAATATGGATGGCGCAATCGCCCATATTCGCGAACACGGCACCCAGCACTCGGATGCTATCCTGACGCGCACGCTCAGCAACGCCAACCGTTTCGTGAATGAAGTGGACTCTTCTGCCGTGTATGTGAATGCTTCCACCCGTTTTACCGATGGCGGTCAGTTCGGACTGGGGGCGGAAGTGGCAGTTAGCACGCAAAAACTGCACGCGCGTGGCCCAATGGGGCTGGAAGCGCTGACCACATATAAGTGGATTGGCTTCGGTGACGACACGATCCGGGCGTAATTGAAAACGGGCGATGCCATAATAGTGCTCTTAATTTTAAAGCTATTAAGGCATCTCCCGCTTAATTCTAAACTTCACTTCGCTGCCGCATTTATTTTTCTATCCTACGTTTTAACATCATCCGCATCAGTCTGTTTTTGACCTATGCTCTCACCGGCGCCCGAAAGGCGACGTATCACAGAATTTTCCCTGCCAGCATGAATTTTCCTGGTCTGCCGTTCACGTATTGTTCCTATGGTTCGATCTATTAGAATCAGTCTCATTTTTATGAGGAGTTGTTGCGTGAAATCGGATATTCACAAACATCGCATTCCTGTTGTGCCGCTCGGCAACCCGTTTCCCCCCCGCCATTGTTCGCTGTGTCCAAAGGGAGCGGCAATTGATCGTGATAATCAACACCGATTAATAGACAAAAGAAGAAGGTTTAAAGCAGGGGAGATACTCGCCCGGCAGGATGAAGCCGCAAACATGCTTTTTGTTATTCACGAGGGATACTGCAAGTCCAGCGTGGAATGCGGTGATAACGATTTTATCAGTCGCTTTTATGTTCCGGGAGATATCATGGCGCTGGATGCTGTCGAAGGGGGGAAGTACCTGACAACGATTAAGGCGGCAACGGCTGCGGAGGTATGTCATATCGATATTGCGCGGTTGTTCAAAGTAGCAGAAAAGGATCCGTCGGTTGCTGCCGCAGTCATCAAGTTTCTCTGCAGGGACAATGGATTCATTGTTGAAAAACTGCGGCGCTATGCGAATAAACATGCTGAGGCCAGGATCGCTGCTTTTCTGGTGGAGTTTTACGAGATGCATTTACGTATTGGCAGGCCAGAAACGACGCTTCACTTGCCATTCTCCCGGGAGGAAATTGCCAGTTATCTCGACCTTAAAATTGAAACCGTTAGCCGGTCATTTAAATCCCTTGAACAACAAAATTTGATTACCCTACATCGGGTGCGTACGGTAACACTTAATAGTTATTTGGGATTAAAAGGTTTCAGCTAAATCTCTCCTGGTTGAACGTTATATAACACTTGATATTCCAGGAATATTCTTTTTATATGGAAAATTCCTGGTTTTATTTTTGTGAAATAATTATCAATTCGAATACTAATCCTCCAGCTTAATGATTATTTTATAAGAATATTCCCCCTCATATGAATATTTCATGAGAATTTTCTTGTGAAGTTAAAAATTTAGCATAATTGCAACAAATATTAAGCATTATAGAGAAAATATGGAGGCGTTAATTATCTTTATGTTTTGTAAGGGTTTTGCTTAGGTGATATTTGTATGATCTTTTTGATATTTATCAAAAACATAAAAAAGATGAATTGTTTGGTATTACTTATTTGTTTGGGTGATAATTCTGAAACAAGGCGCATTTAAAGTAATTTTATCTTAGGAAACTTCTTAGGTAAATTTTTTTGTGGGAAAATTCTTAGTTTTTTGTAATTTTTGCGTTTCAGGGTTTGTTGAGATGTTACTTAATTCAAATGATAATTTTTTGGCGCGGCAATTCTGGCTCGCAATTAATGGAACCGCTGGAGTGACTTAAAAATAAGACTCGGTGGTGAGTTTGTTCTTAGGAGAAGATAAAAATGAAAAAATTATTATTAGTAACCTCTCTGGCTTCTGTATTTGTTGCAGCAAATGCAATGGCAGACGTTACTGCTTCTGCAACTGCCTCGTGGGACGCGACGGCAACAAAAGATACCACCAGTATGTTGGTTGTCACCCCGCTGAACTCTTTGACTTTCCAGTATGCTGAAGGTCTGAAAGCCTTCAACTCTCAGGACGGTGCTTTTGATGTGACTATTCAGGGTCAGGAAACGGCAACTGATTTTGAGCTGACTGCTCAGATCATTAGTAACACGCTGACCAACGCCAGTGGCGATGCGTCTACCCTGAACGTAGGGGTGGCATGGAATGGCACCGCGCTGACTAACTCATCAGATACTGTCCTGGTTAACTCCAGCTCTACTTCTGGTCTTGAAAGCCTGATGGCTGATGGCGCTTATAACGGTGCTGCTCGTGTCAGCGATCAATCCAACTTCAAATTCACCATCGCGTCAGCGACTTCTGATGGTAGCCAGGCAGTAACGGATTACTCTGCTCTGCCAGACGGCTATTGGACTGGAGATGTAAAAGTACAGTTTAATGCAACCTGGACGACTCCGTCTGCCTAAGTAATAAAAATTCGGGAGAATTTTTTCTCCCGAATTTATCAGGAATGGCGTCATGAAAAAATATTTACCGACAGCGATGTTGGTAGGGTTAGTAGTATCTTTTCCCGGATGGGCAATTAATGTGGGTGAAATCACATCGATAATGACTTCTGCTGAGAGTTCATTATCGAAAGAAATTACTAATACAACTGATGCGGCGCGTTATGTCAGTGTTTCGGTAAAACAATTGTCATCACCTTTGGCGGGGGGAGTCGAAATAAAACCTGTCAATTCCGGAGAGTTACTTTCTACACCTGCCAATCTTATTCTTCCTGGTCAGGCAAAGGATGTTTTTCGCTTCTTTTATAAAGGACCTGCAGATGATCTCGAACGTTATTATCGTCTGCAATGGATAGATGAGCCGATCACCGAGAGCGCGGAAACTCGGGCGAATAAAATGGCGGTTGCAACAGCGTCGGCTGAAATTGGCACTATTCTGGTGGTCGCGCCGCGAAAAGAGCGTTTTGAATATAGCCGAAATGGCGATGTTATTGCCAATACTGGCAATGTTTCGTTTCGTGTGATCGCCTATGGCGCGTGTAAGGATAAGGCTCGCGATCAGGGACGAGGTTGTCGCGAACGTTATTACATTATGCCAGGTACGAAAATAAAATTACAGTTTACCGACATCAGCAATAGCCGTTCACGCATTGGTATTTGGCACGGTAAGCAGTTTATTACAGTGAAGTGATGGTCGATTGCAGCCATCTGTACGGGATAAATAAAAATACCGGAATGTAAGGATGCATATGACAACAACAAATATTGTCGGCGGTAGCATTTGTTTTTTTCTTGCGCTGACACCAGGATTTTCACATGCAGCCCCAGTAAAAGTGGGTAATTACGTTATTCCCAGCGCTTTCGCCCGTTCACTGGAGCAGGGAATGACGGTGCCGGTATATATTCGTTACAACGAGACTGACGAGAAAAGTCAGCAAAAAATTGCCGATGCGGTGATTTCACTTGTTGATGGCAATATTACAGTTAAAGCCCTGACTCTTGCTGAATTGCCTAATAATGCCGTGTTATCTGGAAACACTCGTGCGTTGGTAGAAAAAATTCGTGATGTGAAATTTCACGATAACACCAATATCGAGTTATCGGACAATGCACGCCTGCAGCTCAACGTCTCTTCATTTCACCTGGAGATGATTGTCAGCAAAGATGCGTTAACTGAAGCGATTGTCGCACGCAGTAGCCTGCTTGGACCTTCCAGCGTGGAGTCTCTCTCTAACGTCCTGAACTATAACTTTGGTACCTACTACAACGATTATCATAATGGCAGCAGTACCCGCAGCTATCTGACGGTGGACAATACTACATCGCTGCGCGAGCACCATATCAACATTAACGGTTCGTTTTACGGCATCGGCGACAGCAACGGCACCAGTAAACTCTATCGTGCGATGTATGAGCGTGATTATGACGGTTATCGACTGGCGCTTGGGATGCTCGACACCTGGAATGTCCAGTCTATTGCCAGCCTGAATGCGCTGAATGGCGGGAAAATTTACGGTGTGAGCTACGGAAACAAAGGAAGTACGGTTGTTGAGAATACCGCGCTTTCACTCACGCCGATTACCGTATTTTTGCCAGCCGCTGGCGAGGTTCATGTCTTCCGTGATGGGCGTTTGCTCAGCGTCCAGAACTTTAATATGGGCAGTTATGAAATTGATACCAGTCGTTTTCCGTATGGAGTTTATGACGTCACGGTAGATATCGTGGTCAATGGCCGGACAATTAATAGTCGTATCAGCAGGGTTAATAAAATCTTTGCCCGCCAACAAGCTGCCGGGATTGATCAGCTCTCGTGGCAACTGTTTGGTGGCTCACTGGATTATGACCGTGTGAGTTATAAGCGAAATCATTATCAGGATTTGGGCAGCGAGCAGACCTGGATTGCCGGGGGGGCCGCATCGGTGACGCTGGCAATATTGTCGGGGCTGGGCCTGAAGTCCACGCTCTACGGTTTTGACAACAATGCGGTTAATGAAACGGATGTCACGCTCAATGTGAATGAATACGTAAGCATTGGCAATCAGACGCTGGTGGCGAACGATTCGTCATGGCGAAATATCAGTAACATCAACCTTAATGTACCTGAGGGATACGGTTCCCTTTGGGCATCTCGTGAAGACAGTAAAATTGGCGATCGTCTGCCCATGCAGGAGCGTGATAATTATTCCATTGGCGGGACTCTTAACCTCGGAAAGTTTATTCCTCATGGCGGCTCGCTCACCGTGAGTCAGACGGAGAATCGCTACTCGGGAAATAAATATCGTAATCTGGACTACAGCACGACCCTTTATTCAGGCAGGTATGCCACGGTTGGGTTGCGTGCAGGTATTCAGCGTTATTACTACAACAACCGGAATGACGATGGGCGGCAGGAACGTTATGTCAGTCTGGATTTATCGTTGCCGTTGGCATCCTGGTTGAGTATGGGCGTCTCCCGCGATCGCTATGGCAGTACTCAGGGTAATCTCAGCGCGCGCAAGCAGTATGCTGAGGGCCCGATTAAATCGGTCGGATTATCGGCATCAACGCGTCTGAGTGGCGAACAGTATTACGACAATAATTATTCGGTAAACGGCAATTTGAGTTATGACACGAAATATAACGCCGGCACCGTATCGGTAACGCGTTCTGCTGACAACTCCACCAATATGAACTTCTCTTCCCAGGGTTCTCTGGCGTGGGCAGGTAAAGATTTTGGCCTGAGTAAAGAGCGGCAGCGGTCTGGCATCATTGTGAAAACAGATTTGACCGGCGAAGGGAAACTGGCTGCGAAGATTAATAACCGCAATTATCTTCTCAGCGGTAAATCAAATTTCATTGCACTGCCGCCCTATGCTCAGTACAAGCTGGAAATCCTTAATGATAAAAACTCTGAGGACAGCTTCGATATTGTTTCAGGACGCAAACAGGAGCTGACGCTATATCCGGGTAACGTGGGTGTTATCAACCCTGAAGTGAAAAGCATGGTAACCGTATTCGGGCGCATTCGTTATCCCGATGGACAGTTGGCTACAAATACCGATATCCATAACCACATCGGTAAAACGCGTACGGATGAAAAGGGTGAGTTTGCTATCGATATCGATAAAAAGTATCCGGTCATCACGTTAATTTCAGCCAATGGCAGCATATGCGAAGCCGATCTTGATTTGGAAAAAGCACGCGGCGCAGCGTGGGTTGGTGATGTGAAATGTGCAACGCAAACCACGATGGCGCAGAGGTAATAAAATGAAAGTATTAATTAAATTAGCTACTGTAATCTGTGCCGTAGGGAGTTTTTCACCTGTACCTGCTTTGGCGTTGAATGCAATCTCTTCCGGCTCAGTCAGTAATAACTATTTGTTTATCGAAAATGCCATTGATAGTGAATACTTTATTACCCCATCGGCACTTGATCCGCGTTTCAGCGGGTCAAACACGTGGATAAAATACGGTACCTCTCAGGTGAGTCTCGGGTATTTAGGTTTTGTGGGCTGGACTGCGCCTGGAAATTATTATCAGGACATGTGGATTGATAACTCCCCGATTAACGGGCCTTTCCGGGGAATCCGTTGTTATAGTGGTACCCAGTGCCCATCAACCGGGTTTATTGCCGGATTGGGCACTGACAAAAACGGTTTTTATCATGCGCAGGTCGGCTCTGTCGCAGGCGTTATTGGTGGCGCCTACGGATTCGCTTCCCTGACCGATACTGCTTATGAGTATTTCCGCAATGTGCCTACCGGTAGCAGCGAAACCTATGTGTTCAACCGCTGTTATACTTCTGTAAATTATGATTATTCTTCCGGACAACGGTGCAAAGACCAATCGACAGGATCATGGAATTACGTCAATTACACGTTAACTAAACGCGGTCATCTGTCACTTGTCTCGACTAACGCATTTCAGGAGCTTTGGGTTGCCAGCGATGGTACGCCGAGCATCACCAAAGACTCTGGTTATTGCGAACTTGGCGTGGTGGGCGGTACTGACGGTGTGATTTGCAAAATGGTGAGTTATAACTTGCAACAAACGGCCAATCTGACCGGCTCCTTGACGTTTCGCGCTTTTGTCGACACGGCGATGCTTGGTTTTACGCCTGGAGCGGCCACCGTGAGATACTCCGGGAATGGTTCAAACTGGTATAACTATGGTACTTCAACTGCTTATTACAACGTTTTTACCACCTCTGGAGAATACATTTATATTTTTCTGTCAAAAGCATTTTTGAAGAAGCTTGTTGATTCAGGGATCAGCATTACTAACAGTCAGCCGTTTACCTTCGGCTTTTATAATGGCTTAACACCAGAGTCAGGACACTACCAGTTTACCCCTTCGCTACAGCTCAATATTGTGCCGAAGGAGTATGGGATCAGTATCGTCTCTTCGGACAACACAGCTTCTGCGAGCGGTAGTGGCACGATTGGCAATGCCGCTCCTATAGAAATGGATTACACCGTAACCGTCTCAGGCCCCCGTCAGGCCGACAGTATTACCGCGCAAGTTATTGGGGAAAGTACGACGATAAACAGTGTCCCTTACTGTCTGTTTACGTCTGCGCAAGGCGGGCTGTCCGTCCCAATTCCCGCTTTTCTGCAGTACAACAGTCAGTCGGGGGGCGTGGTGCAAAAACGAAATAGCTGCAGTGAAGCGGCAGTCAGTATGAGAGATGCGCAGTGGCAACAGACGCCCTGGGACGCAAATAACAATGACGATGGAAGCTATTATGCTACTGATTTGAAGTTGCTTTTCCCAATGAATGATTCACGTTCGATGTTAACCGTATCTGGCGCTGACTGGGAAGGTGTCGTCAGCGCCAGTGGAGAGATAAAAGTCACGGCGAATTGGGTGGGAGTGACGCCATGAACCGCCGCCGTCTGGCGCTTAGATGGGTATTTATTCTACTTTCCGGTCTGACAGCATTCTCTACACAGGCAGTCTACCTGGAGTCGACCATTTATGAGATGCCATCGGATAAATCATTTATCAGTAAACGAATCTATAACGATAGCCAGAAACAGAATTTATACAGTATCGGCGCAGTAAAAATTGATAAGCCGGGACCGGGAGGTGAAAACAGAAGTGCTATTGCTGAAGGCGAACTTCTGTTTACTCCGCTGAATTTTTCACTGGCTCCGCAGGCGAGTGAGTTTTTTAAGATTTTCTACCGTGGGCCGCAGGATGATAAAGAACGCTATTACCGAATTCTGTTTCGTGAAATGCCGATCACGCTTTTTACCGAACGTAATCAAGGGAAAGGCGGGCAGGCTCTCCCGGTGATCGCTATGGACACCATATTGGTTGTTCGCCCGAGAAACATAAATCTGGCTTACACCATTGATGAGGCTAACGGAACACTGAAAAACACCGGGAATACTTTTTTTAAAATCATCGTACACCAGGGGTGCAACTCAACCGATGATGAAGCCACCATGCGTTATGTATTGCCGGGTGAAACCTGGCGTAGTAGTGAGCTGAAAACAAAAAACCGAAAGTTTATCGTAGCGTTGCAGAAATACATCCCAGTAGGCCAGGGGTGCTTCAAACTCAATCAATAGTAAGCATTGAGTCTGATCCGATATGTCATGGTTAGATATCGAACCTATACTGTAACTATCTTTATACAATGCAGTAATCAGCTCGGCACAGATGAAACTTTGGTCATTTGTACTCCATGTCACGGTATTTAAGAGTCAGGTAGTATGAAAAGTATAATTAATGATCAGGTTGAGTACGATTCCACCAGAAAAAGCCTGAAACATCGCGATACTACAATAATCCTTTCGGCATCTACAGCGAGATTACTTGAGCTATTCATTGCCCATAAAAATCAACAACTCCACCGTGAGTTTATCATTGAAGAAGTATGGAAAAAGCATGGTATGGCCCCATCGGGTCATAGCCTTAATAAAAGTATCAGTATATTGCGAAAAGCATTTAGTGAGTTGGGGGCCGAAAATCCCATTGAAACGTTGCCCCGGCAGGGATTTTTGTTCCATGCTTCGGTCAATGATGAACAGTCATCTTTCAGTGGAGATGTACCTGTTCGTTCGGTAACAGAAACGGTGAACTCACCCGCAACACCGAAACGCAAAAACATTCTTCTGTTCATTTTATTGTTTGCCTTTCTTGGGAGCGCGGTTTTGATATTGCCAACTCTTAACTCAGGTACCACGAATTTTATCTATATCAGGGCAATAGGTGATTGTGAACTTTATACAGCCGATGACAATAATGCTGATAAAACGAAAGCGTTTTTATCTTCTGATATGTGGCGAAAAGTAAATGCGACCTGTCATGATGGCAAGAAAACAATAGTTTTTTATGATGACAATAATTTATCGGCAGGTAATGATCTTAAAGAGAATTTTTTGGGGATCTGTACGCTTGATAAAGGAGGGGCTGCCCGTGAATGCGAAAATTATATTTATTAGCGGGGCGATCTTTCTTGCTGTGATAACAGCATACTTTTTTTATCGCCATCAAGAACCTGAGACGCTGACCTGCTCTGCCAAGAGTTACCTTCATCTGCAGGCGCAAACTCAGGGTGTAAAAATTGAAGGTGAAGTTCTGTTGGTTTTTCGTATTTCATCTGCTACCGAAGGGCGGGTATCCCAGGTAGGGAGCCTTAATATCCAGGGTAAGCACTATGCCGTAGATCGTAATGTTGTCCTGAATTTTATTGGCAAAGACCGCGACGGATATCTGCAGACTCGTCGCCTGGCTATTGTCAAAAATAAAAATGATAATGTTCCCGATGAAATTACCGAACTGCTTATGTCTCAACAGGATATTTTCTATTATAAGGTCATCCGTATCGCCGGGAATGTCTATGCGATAAGAGATCTGCGACGTACGCTCATGGTTTGTCGGGCAGCATGAATAGAGGTAATATGTTAGTATTTTGATTTTGGTGGTTGTATGTTTTGCTGTTAATAGTATTTGTGGTCTTTTGTTTTGTCTTGTGGTGAAAATGAGTAAAAGGATTTGTACTGGTGAAAATTAGGAATTTTCCTTTTTCGATATTTAAAATGGATTTACCATTTAATGGGAATACGCATATGGATAATTGTGATTATAAACTCTGAAACTACGTGATATGACTTATGGATAAAGTTAATTCACGAACCGCCTTATAATTGCTGGAGGCTGAAGGTGTTGTATATTCTCTCGTGTATATAACGAGGGACCTGCTATGCCATAAATTTAAGTTGGTGGTAACTATGAATACGAAAAAGGTTTTTCTGCTCAGTTATGATATTTTTCTTTTCTCGGGAATAAAAGCGTGGCTGCCTAATTTGGTACTGGTTGATGCGCGATCATTTATTTCTGGTACCCAGTCAGTTATTCCACGATACCCGTCCTGTTTGCTGGTGATCGATAACCGGTTACCATTGCTACTGGTCAGAAAATGGTTTCAGAGAAATAGCACGCAGTTTATCAACATAAACTGTATTGTTCTTCGGATGAATGAAACTCGTTCTGTTAATCGAGGATATGAGGAGTATGCATTCATTAATGGAAGAGAATTATCTGATCAATTGATTTCTCAGCTCAGAGCCAATTTAATGGCACCCAATGAGGTTGTGGAGGTCACTAAAGGTTCGACGATGTTTACTTTTCATTTGACTGAATTTGAAGAGGAAATGTTGTATGCATCATTCACAAAAGAAAAATTGCACGATTTTTGTATTGCTAACTCACTAACAACTAAGTCAGTGTATCGATATCGGGAAAGGATAACCGCTCGACTGGGATTTTCTCATTTTAATGAAACCATCATTTTTTTAACCAGGAATAATTTATTGCATGAAGGTTACCCGACAAACAATCATTCTGGTGAGAATGTAATTTACGGCGATGCATATGATGTCTCAGATTCTGGCCGACTGAGTATGGCAATAAGGAATGAAGAAATCATTCCTTATTTTCAGCCCATCGTAAATATCAGTGGGGATGTCTGTGGTGTTGAGGTTTTAGCTCGGTGGCCACAGGGCCATAATTATGCGATTTCTCAGCGTGAGTTTATACCTCTGGCTGAAAAAAGTGGCTTAATGAATGAGTTAACGAGCTATTTAATGACCACCGTTGCGCGTAATCTGGTCGACGGAAGCGAGGGTATAAATAAAACGCTATTCGTCTCCTTTAATGTCAGTCCATCAGGTTTAAGTAATCCCGTTTTTTATTGGGAATGCCTTAATTTTATGGAGATAACGCAAAGGCTACCGATAAAATTAATGATTGAAATAACCGAAAATCAGACTCTCACTATCACTCCAGCCATCAAAGAGCTGATACGATCGTTGCGAAACCGAGGGGTTCTGTTTGCTTTAGATGATTTTGGGACGGGATACGCTAACCTCTGCTATCTCAATGAGTTAGACCTGGATGTTATCAAAATTGATAAAACGTTCATCAAGGCTATTAAAGAAGCTGAGCAACATATCCCTATGCTCGAGTCAATCATTCATCTTTCCGGGCTCCTGGGATTACGCATGGTGGCGGAAGGCGTTGAATACGGCTATCAGCAGCAATGGTTGGGGAAAAATAATGTGGATTACCTGCAAGGCTATCAATTTTTACCGCCAGTGATGTTTGATGATTTTATGCGTTTTTACAAGCAGTCTGTAGGGCTGTTTGAATCAGCGTCGGATTCAACTTTTTCAGCGTAAACCTGTCGGGAACATCAGGGGCGGATGCCTCTGATGCCGGTATTTTTGCAGAGGTTAGTGCTACAGATCCTGCCTGTCTGGTGAAGGCGAAAGCCTGTTGTGAATGAAGCATCGTTTGTTTATGTGTCTTTTACAGGGTATTTATAGCGGTATCAGCGTTAATCAAACCGCTTCCGAGGTTAGTCCATAGCCATGCGTCATTTCCTGCAAAAATTAAGAGTCTGGTTTCCGCCGCCATTCATCTTAGTACTTTTCCTCGTTGCCGATGCGTTGACGGCGAGCCCACGTTTCACATTTGGCGCGGTAAATATCGTGATAAGCGCATTACTGGCCAGCGTCAGTTTGTGGATGATACTGCATACCGCATGGCAGATGCGGATGAAACGTACGACCCTGAACCCGCTTCATGCAAATAAATCGACCACGCTTGTTACCGGCGGATGTTACGCCTGGAGTCGCAACCCGATCTACCTTGGTATGAGCGGGCTCCAGCTTGCCTTTGCACTGTTCGTCGGCAGCCCGGCTGGCGTAGTGGCAGTACCGCTGTTTATGCTGGCGGTTGCCAGATTGCATATTGATTTTGAAGAGGAACAATTGCGAAAACATTTCGTGCTGGAATGGGAGCGCTATGAGCGGCAGGTTCGCCGCTGGCTATAGTCTTACCCGACCGGGTACAAGCATTCCTGTCACGACACGATTCGTGCGTTATTGAAACCGGATGATGCAAAATTAGGCGTTTGATTCACAAGGCCATTGACGCATCGCCCGGTTAGTTTTAACCTTCTACCCCGTACTCACATTCGTGGACATGTCCTTTTCAGGGCCGATATAGCTCAGTTGGTAGAGCAGCGCATTCGTAATGCGAAGGTCGTAGGTTCGACTCCTATTATCGGCACCATTTCACATTTCTCCCTGGTTTACCGAAATCAACGTAAAGTCCGTATACTGCGGTTTCTGGCCCGTGTCTTATCTCCTGTTATCAACTGGACTCACCGGAATCAAGTCACCGTTGGGGGCATAAGTGGGGGCATTCTGTGTTCGGTTTAGGGAGATACCCCCAATGAAGGTTAATGCGTGACAGGTAGACGTTGTTAAACCCTGAGATAGGCCTATAAGCTCGCAGATAATGCTGGTTTGTATTTGGAGGTCGTTCTTTCTATTCTCGATAAGTGCACTGGTTTAGGTTATGGTAATAGTTAATGAGCGCTAAAATTGACTTTGAGTGCAAATCGGAGGAAATTTCGATTGTGAATAATTATACTTAATAACCAATTATAAAAGAGTAGAAAATGAAAAAGGTTATTATTATCAATGGTGCGATGGGGGTTGGTAAGACGACAGTTTCAAGAGCTTTATGTGAAATCTTACCCTCTAATGTTTTTTTAGATGGTGACTGGTGTTGGGATAGCCATCCCTTTATAGTCAATGATGAAACGATTGAGTTGGTTAAAAAAAACATAACAACATTACTTAATAATTTTATTGGTTGTTCCGCCTATCAGTTCGTCGTTTTTTGTTGGGTACTGCACGACAAGCTACTGTTAAATGATATTTGTAGCAAGATAGATAAAGAATCATGCAATATACATATTTATACTCTTACTTGTTCTGAAACGGAGCTGCTGAAGCGATTAAATAAAGATATATCTTGTGGTGTTCGTAAAATCGATATTATACCGCGAGCACTTTCTCGGCTAAAGTCGTGTAACTTATTGGAAACGCAGAAAGTTGATGTCGAGGGCCAAACTGCAGAACAGGTAGCCGCTTCACTCAAAAAAATGATTATGAAATAATATGACAGGACCGAATTGTTGAAAATAACGTTGAGAACATGTCATCGCTGTAGGCAATTGCTCTAAATTTTCATGATGTTACACAGACGACCCAACGCCACCTTCTCAAAATACGCGCAAGCCAGACGCAGAATATTGATACTGCTGCGCAGCTCGAAGTTTTTTCCCGCTCTGGCATCTTTCGAGTGCTCACGTTCATTGGTGTTTAGTCAGCCTGCCAGTCCCATTTCTCAATGAGTTTAATTTCCAGGATTCCCCCGACAAAGCCGGGGGTTACCAAATTTAATTATCAATTATCATAATTTAGTTAAGTTTGAATCCTCCGTTGAGGACAAGGGTTTTATCGCTCCCTCAAATATACCACGCGCATCTATAGCTGTCCCAGTATAATCAGTAAACACCCCATCAATACCAGCCTCATAAAAGTCAAGAAGTTCATTAATTGGTTGGTTATGGTAAATACCTGCCAAATACTGTTTTTCATTCCTGAAAGTAAATGAATGTACTAATAATCCTAATCTATGTGCATTAGCAATTACTTCATTAGGCTTAACTGAATTCACTAACTTTATATCATTGCGATTACCTGTTTTTTTTGTGTTGAGAAATGTCATGACTTCCATTTTCCATGGCCCAATAATATCAGCGTATGTAGCAATTTCTTTTAATCCTGCGGGTGTAAACATACTTCCAAAATAATCAGGGTTTCCTTCAATAGTCCAGCTGTATGGACGACCAGAGACAAACGTAAGATAGTTATTTGTATTATAAATAACTTTCCCTGTGTAATAATCTACATTATTTCCATCCATTAACTGAATAACCCTGGTCTTTAGCCCTTTAGACCTTAAATATTTTAGGCTTTGTGGATCAAAACTTTGTACTATAATTGGAGATTCTTTTGAGTTTAAGTTGTTTTTTTCAATGACTTTCAAGATAGAATCTTCGAATGGATGTGAACCTAATGTCCCACATCCATTTGCGATAGCCTGACCATTATTCCAGATCGGGTTTTTTGATTCAGGGTAAATACCAATTGTACGTCCTGTACGCTTTGTTTCTTCCTTGGCTATATCAATAACTTCCTGGAAAGTTAAAATTGGGAATTTACCATTTAAAGAAGATGGTCTATCAGTAGCAGCATCAAATGATGTACCACCTATCCAATCTTTTAATTCTTTAAGCGTAAAGTCACTAACAGCCCAATCATTAGTATGATCTTCACCGTCTACAATTAACGCTTTTAAGCGTGATTTATAATCGTTAGGATCAACTAAATCAGTCAAGTATTTATCCGGACCATGATCTTTAACTTCACGCTGCCATTTTATGTCTACATAACGTCCTGGAGTGGTTCTTTTCCTTTTAGCAACCTCTGGATTAGTTTTAGCAACTTCCTCAATATTTGTATTATCCTTCATCCAGGGATTATGACGTGCAATTAATTGACAATCCTTTGTCATGTGCAAATCAAGTTCAAGGTAATCAGCACCGTTTGTTGCTGCTGACTCATAAGAAGGTCGTGTCTCTTCTGGCATTATACCAGGATAACCACGATGTCCTATAACTAAAATATTATGACCGATTTTTGTCTTATTAAATGCGATATCATCTTTAGTAGTAACCTCTTGTGCCAATAGCATTTTAGGTAACAATGCTATCATTAAAATGCTTAAAATTTCCTTTTTCATAAATATTATGCCTTATATATTGTTAAATGCCTTTTGGTGCCAATAATTCGGCTTCTTTTTTTTGAATTTCTAAATGATGCCTTTTCTCAATCAGCATGGTCCACGCAAGTAAAATGATTGCAATGATACAACCTATTATCATTGTTAAAAAACCGCCATTCCAACCAAAATGGTCAACCATTATACCAACTATAGCGTTTGCAGCAGTAGAACCCCCTAAATAACCGAACAGGCCTGTAAACCCTGCCGCGGTACCTGCAGCTTTCTTAGGAACAAGTTCTAACGCATGTAAACCAATCAACATTACAGGCCCATAAATTAAAAAACCTTCTGCTGTAATACACGCAACATCTATACCATAATGGCCTGGAGGATTAAGCCAGTAAATAATAGTACAGATAAGTACTAAAATCATAAATACTACTCCAGCAGCTCCCCTATTTGTTTTAAAGATTTTATCTGATACCCAACCACAAATTATAGTGCCCGGGATGCCTGCATATTCAAAGTATGCATAGGCCAGAGATGATTGCGTTACCGTAAAATGTTTAACTTCCTGTAAGTAGGCGGGTGACCAGTTTAGTATTCCATACCGCATCAGATAAACGAAAATATTTGCCAGTGCAATCAACCATAATGCTTTATTTTTCAGAACATAAGTGACGAAAATCTCCCTGGCACTGAACTCTTCCTCATCTCTTTTAGCATCGTAATCTTCAGGGTATTCGTTTTTCCATTCCTCTACCGAAGGCAATCCACAGGACTGCGGGGTATCACGTACCAGTATGAAAGCAATAATTGACAATACAATGGCCGCAAATGCGGGAAGGTAAATAGCAGATCGCCAATCTTTTAACCACCACATACCTAAAATAAATAGCAGAGAAGGTACGGCACCACCAACATTATGTGCACAGTTCCACACTGCGACAATTCGTCCTCGCTCCTTCTTCGTCCACCAGTGAACCATAACTCGCCCACAGGGCGGCCATCCCATTCCCTGCAGCCAGCCATTAATAAACAGTAAAATAAACATAACTGTCACGCTTGACATGGCCCAAGGGAAAAATCCCATAAATAACATGACAAGCCCGGACAACAGCAACCCGAAAGGAAGGAATATTCTGGCATTGGCTCGGTCAGAAATGTTGCCCATAAAAAATTTCGACAGTCCGTATGCTATCCCTACCGCAGATAGCGCAATTCCCACATCGGCATGCGAAAATCCCTGCTGAATAAGATGTGGCTCAGCCAATGCAAAATTATTCCGTACGAAGTAATAACCAGCATAACCAAGAAAGATACCAATAAACAGTTGAAAGCGCATTTGTTTATATTCGCCATCAATTTTCTTATCGGGGATTTTTTCTTTGTGCTTAGGTGGTTCAAATAATTTCCACATAATTGATGCTCCATCAAAAAATCACTGATTTCTCTAACGACTCCCAATTGACACCATAGTCTTGTAATAATGCGTAATGCTCAGAAAAATGATTTGCCTTGTCTCAAGACGATAGAATGCATGACAGGAAAAGCAATTCATTCATATCCAGAAACATAAAGTTCCTGGGTAAGAAATATTCCCCTGCCATAGATTAGAAGTCGAGACTTAATACTGCAGGTAGACCTTATAGCATGCAATATGTGCTATGTTGTGACCACATTCACATTACATTATTAATTTCGAAATTAACTACAAAAATAAATTAAGTCCTGGTGTGAATTTAATCAGTTAAATCAATCAATTAAATCATAACTTGATGTCAACACTCTAATTCGGAATTTTAATATTTAAATGTATGTACAATTTTCACCGTGATACAAAATGTAATATCAAAAGTGAAATGATTTATTTCGACTGTAAGTTGTGTAAGTACCTATATCTGTGTTCATTGGAGCTGCTTGATTTAGGATGGGGAGATCATTAACGTTGAACTTTTCCCTGTGCAGGTTGTGGCCCTTGAGATCCGCCACAGACAGAATTTGTTGTGTAATGTTGTCGGCTCTGGGCTGTTCAATGACAACGATTGCGCAGTACCAGATTATTAGTGAAACGCCTGCTCTTTGCCATATATGGGATTACCCTAATAAAGGTAAACTGCCTTCTGAAAATAGAGCCCGCAGGCATCTCAGTTCTATGCAATTCACATAACTTACTCGTCTTTTGACCGACAACGTTCATCTTACAACTGTGAGTATCGTTACCTTTGTCATGTAACGATTACCACGTTTCACCCCTCGTGTCGTATTCATGTCTTTTCATCTTAGGGGAAGGATTTAATCCGCTGTTTGGTTCTAAGTTTTTTGAACATGTCTTGCGTGCAGTCGTAGAGCAGCAACTTTTTATAAGGGATCACCTGGGCTGAAATAGTGATCTCGTTAAGTATCCCCGTAGACAGAACTGCTGAGTAATGCATCCGTCCGGGTACTGCCGCATAATAGATAGACGCGAGCTTATTGCCATCCGGATCACATACTTAGGTACTACTGTAGTAGCCCTGACCATACTGCGGGCCCATGCCCCGGCGCGCCTTCATCTTTGTTGCCCAGGCTTAGTGCGAGTAGGTACAACTGCTTAGTATGCTAGACGGAATGCGCTTTCAGCGCCACCAACGTGCCGTTACCAGCTCTGGCAGGTTGTCAATCAAAGGGGCAGCCGATGCACAGGCCAACGGAGTGTTTGCCGTTGAACGTTCCTCACGGCACACCTTCTTCATTACGCCTGGCCTGCGGTTGCCCAAGTAGTTTTATTCTGATTAATAAACATACAATTGATGGCGAGAGAACTTAGGGGGGAACGATTTTTGAGCACTGGTGAAATCAAGACTCGAATTCAACTCAATCGCTATGGCAACGGCCCGATATCAGGAAAGAGGAATATAAAGATGAGTTTCAGGTCATAATCATAGCCTGCGCCAGCAGTACCTGATGGTTATCCCGTCATAATGACGTAAATGGGGGAACCTGTCGGCATGTTCAAAATGATTCTCGTTGTAGCCAGGGGCTGTCGACCAGAATTTTCTCCCGGTGGCTGTCGCCATTGATAATGTGCAACGTACTTAACCGACCAATCTCATAATGTGGTAACTGGACTGTGGATAGCGGCGGTAAGAATAAATTTCCAATCCCGACGAGGTTATCGTATCCCAGAACGGCAATGTCCTGTGGGATGCGGATCCCCTGTGTTAACAGGGTCTGATATACCATAAATGCGATACGGTCATTACCACAAATTACCGAATCAAATTGTGGTATGCCCTGAACTATATATCTCAGCAAAATGTCCGGAATATCACGATAGTGTTCATCTCCATATTGCATATAGCAGTGATTGAGCGTGTCAGGATTAATATTGGCTTCACGGCAGGCACGATCAAGCCCCCGACGGCGGCGTCGTGTTGCTAAATGGTTGACCGGTAAATGCAAGCAAAGAGGGCGACAGTACCCCGCTGATAATAGCGCCTTTACTGCCGTATACTGCCCTTGTTCATCATTGGGAATATAGCTGGCAACTGGTTCTCCTTTATTCTCACAGTTGGCCAGTACGCAAGGATGCTTCAGCAGCCTGGAAGGAACGTTCACCTCACGCAATCCCATCGTGGTGAAAATGATCCCTCCGGGTCGGTGTGCGAGTAGTAGATCAACAATATCGTCAGGATTGTCATCAGCAAACATGTTAACCACGAAGCTATTCCAGCCGTACGCGCGTGCGGTTTCCTCGATAGACAACGTAATGTCCACTGAAAAAGGGGTTGTGACAGTATCCAACGCGAGCACGCCAATCGTTTTATTCCTGGAACCGACACGACGAACCTGGCGGGCAGAGAGGTCCGGTACATAATTGAGCTGTAATATAGCCTCCTGTACCCTGGACAGGGTTTCTGGCTTCACACGTTTCGGATCGTTCAGCACCCGAGATACGGTCATTAGCGATACATTGGCCAGTCTGGCCACATCTTTTAGAGATGCCATAGTCTTCCGTAAAAATACTAACTACCCAATCCAGATTTTGTACCCAATCCATCTATTAACGGGTTGTGAACAAAGACAAATACCTATTCTAGGCATCGAACCATGAAGAATTGCAAGCGACGATAAAAAATGTGAGCTTGATCCTAACATAATAATGTTAACGTTAACTTTTGTGATTAACATCGATTATCGCGCCAAAATCAAGTGTACCTGCAAAATGTTAACGTTACCATCCTGACATGTCATTTCCCTGAGATTACGTAAATGAAAAAAAGACCTTCTCGCAGCTATCTGCTGCTCAGCGCGCTGTTGTTCTTTTTCTTTGTGACCTGGTCCTCATCAAGTTCACTCCTCTCTATTTGGCTGCATCAGGAAGTGGGACTAAAGGCGTCGGAAACCGGAATTATCTTTTCCGTGCTATCCGTCTCCGCCCTGTTTGCTCAGGTTTGTTATGGCTTTATTCAGGACCGACTAGGCTTACGCAAACATCTGTTATGGTGCATCACCACATTACTCATTCTCTCCGGTCCCGCTTATTTGCTGTTTAGCTATTTACTGAGTATCAACATTTTGCTTGGGAGCGTATTCGGCGGTTTGTTTATCGGGCTGACATTTAACGGCGGTATTGGCGTTCTGGAGTCCTACACCGAACGTGTTGCGCGTCAGAGTACCTTTGAGTTTGGTCGGGCACGCATGTGGGGGTCTCTGGGCTGGGCTGTGGCTACGTTTTTTGCCGGGCTACTGTTTAACATTAACCCTGACCTTAACTTCCTGGTGGCTTCTTGCTCTGGGATAATTTTCTTCTGTCTGCTGGCCCGCTTAAAAGTCGCGGCTCCGGCAAGCATGGAAAAACTCGAAATCGGTGCTAAAAAAGTCTCTCTGGAAGATGCTCTAAATCTCCTTACTCTTCCACGTTTCTGGGCGTTGATATTCTTCGTGGTCGGCACCTGCATTTACGGCGTATACGATCAGCAATTCCCTGTCTATTTCTCTTCACAGTTCCCGTCATTAAGAGAAGGGAATGAAATGTTTGGCTATTTAAACTCTTTCCAGGTTTTTCTGGAGGCCGCTGGCATGTTTTGCGCCCCCTGGTTGGTGAACCGTATTGGCGCTAAAAATGGCTTGATATTCGCAGGAATGGTGATGGCGATGCGTATGATCGCTTCCGGGCTGGTGGAAGGGCCACTGCTTATTTCCATTACAAAATTACTTCACGCTGTCGAACTGCCGATATTGTTAGTCGCCATTTTTAAATACAACAGTCTGAATTTTGACAAGCGTCTGTCCTCCACGATTTATCTGGTTGGATTCGCCTGCACCAGTTCAATTATTGGCACCGTACTGTCCCCACTGGCAGGCTTTAGCTATGAAAAATTTGGCTTCGCCCAATCCTATCTAATCATGGGAATTATGGTGTTTTGCACCACGTTTATTTCCATTTTCCTTTTGCGCTCAAATAAGTCCTCATCTGAGCCATCCTTTTTGCAGCAAAACGTTGCGTAATGTACTGAGAGTAAAGACGATGACATCCTTGTTAAAACAGACCGAACAGACGCTTGAAAAAGCACAAGCCGATATTAATCCGCGTTGGTATCCGCGGTATCACCTCGCTGCTCGCGCAGGCTGGATGAACGATCCTAACGGCCTGGTATGGTTTGATGGGTGGTATCATGCGTTTTATCAACATCACCCTTATTCTCCTGAATGGGGACCAATGCACTGGGGGCATGCTCGCAGCAAAGATTTGGTGCACTGGGAACATATGCCAGTCGCGCTGGCGCCGGAAGGTCCAGCAGATGTGGACGGCTGTTTCTCCGGCTCCGCCGTGGTGGATGGCGATACGCTGGCGCTGATTTATACCGGACATAAATTTCACGGTTCGCCAGACACAGACGACAATCTCTACCAGGTGCAGTGCCTGGCAACCAGTCGTGACGGTATCCATTTTGAGCGACATGGTATGGTCATTGATACACCGTCAGGGCTGCATCATTTTCGCGATCCGAAGGTATGGCGCGAAGGTGAGCGCTGGTACATGGTGGTCGGTTCCCGTGTGGAGAATACGGGGCAGGTTCGTCTGTATAGTTCATCCGATCTCCGTAAATGGCAAGACGAAGGGATATTTGCCGAGGCTGATGAAGGAATGGGATATATGTGGGAATGCCCTGATTTCTTTACTCTGGAAGGGAAGCGGGTGCTGATGTTTTCTCCGCAGGGGATCGCGGCGGAAGGTTATCGCAATCGCAACCTTTTTCAGAGCGGTTATTTACTTGGTGAATGGCAGCAAGGTCAACCATTCACCCATGATGGACAATTTATTGAGCTGGACCACGGTCATGACTTTTATGCTCCGCAAAGCTTTCTGACTCCGGATAATCGTCGCATTGTTATCGGTTGGTTGGATATGTGGGAATCGCCGATGCCTGAGCAGCAGGACGGCTGGGCCGGAATGTTGTCTCTACCGCGTGAACTGAGCCTTGGTGATGACTATCGGGTGAGGATGAAACCCGCTGACGAAGTCACCGCGCTGCGTGGCAGCTATTATCCAACACCCGCGTGTTGCCTGCGTAATCAGAAAGTCCTTATTACGGCTGATGCCGAAGCGGTCGAGGTACAACTGGTATGGGATCTGAACGCCTCTACGGCTGAACAGTTTGGTATGGCATTAGGGGATGGACTAAGAATTTACGCCGATAATCAAGCCCAGCGTCTGATAGTGGAGCGTCGCTATCCAGAATATTCGCTGGTAGGAACTCGCAGTATTCCGTTGCCAGCAGACGGTTTACTGACATTACGTATATTTATCGACCGCTCATCAGTAGAGGTATTTGTTAATGATGGTGATGCGTGCTTAAGTAGCCGAATATATCCTCACCCGGCCCAGCGCGATCTTTCACTGTTTGCGAATCATGGAGTTGCCACATTACAGCAAGCCGGATACTGGTCTTTAGATAAATAATATAGTCCCGATTCGCTTTACCTCTTACATTGTGAGCTTTTATTTGTGCCAGTCTTTGGCTGGCATATTTTGCCTAAAATAATGAGATAACGAAATGGATGAAATATTAATGCCTCACTATCGCGTTTCTGCGATGAATATCAAAAGGCTTATTTTAAAACAGAAGATACTAGCCTGTGTTATAACGTCTGTCACAGCGTTTTCCGCTATCGCTGAGGATAATACAGAACAACCAGTTACTTATACAGGAAACTATCAAAGCTATTTCCTGGATGAATCTGAAACCAACGTAACGAGTACATCGCCAACAATTAAAGGTAATGAGCAAACGTCACGTAACGCTGTAGATAAAACGGCGCTGCCAACGACGTCGTCCAAGCCTGCAACGTTATCCGCAGCAACTGAAAATAAAACCTATGAGGTGAATGCGAATAATAAAGGAGATTCCCCAGAAGATGTCAGTCTGTTGCGTTTAAGGCAGGAAGATCCTCCTGTTCACTGGAACAGTATTGGCCGCAATATGGAGGCTGGTGGTCTACACGGAAATATTGGAACTCAGATAGAGATTGATGATGTTCGTTGGAGCGATAATAAGAAAAATAGTGGCAAATTCAAACTTGCCACTATTCAGGCTTTTTTAAGGCACGACGAGCTACCCAATTGGTACTTTGGTTTCTGGAACGCCCGCGAGGATAGCTATAAAGGTCAATTTAGTAACCAGGATTACAAGGGCACAAATACGATCAATGAGTTTTTTGTCGGTCATATTTTTGAAACCTGGCGCGGTAATATCGGCACGGAGGTCATGGTTGGTTCAGAAACGGCAACTAAACGTTGGAAAAACAGGTATAAAATCTGGCAAGACCTGCGACTGAGCAACAAATGGAGCCTGGCCGGTTACGCCTATGGTGAATACCAGCCGCAGGGCAACGAGCCGGGGAATGGCGATCTTGAGCAATATATTTTTGAAATCGAGCCTGCTATTCAATATCGCGTGAATCCCGATCTTGGTCTGTATTTGCGGCCCTATTATTACTATAACCGGCAGGAACGCGAGAGCTGGGGCGATATTGTAGAAGAAGAATGGAAGGTTACGGCTGGACTCTGGCGAAACTGGTATCCTCTGTTAACCTCTCTGTATTTAGGCTTCGGTCAGGACAAAATAGATAACGCCAGCAATGCTAAAGAAATTTTTTATGACGGTCGTTATAAATTCATTGGCGGTACCATCAGCTATCCAGTCTTTGGTGAAGTTCGATTATATGGTGAATTCAAAGCACAATTCACAAAAGAGTCCGGGCTCTGGACTTCTACCGGCCATTCGTGGAATCCCTTTACCGTGGTTGGCGTGAATTATAACTTCTGATATTCAGGTGTGATATGAAAAAAATAATATTAGTGGTATCTGCCGCTCTGTTGGCGCTTTCGCTTATCAATATGCCAGCCTGGTCGCAGCCGTCTAAAGAAACATTACACAATAAAAGTATTAGCTATGTTAATGATTTTTTTCCGCGGGTAGAAGGTTCTTTTATTGGTGACCCAATGCCTGTTTATAATGATGGTGAATTTGATATTTTTTATCTTAATGATGTGCGTGGTGGTAGCGATTTGGGGGTCCATGCTATTCATTTGCTATCGACTACCAATTTATATAACTATCAGAACCATTCCGAGGTGATTCCTTACGTTAATGACGTTGACGACCCTGAACTATTATTAGGAACCGGTTCGATTGTGAAAGTTGGCGATACCTGGCATGCCTGGTATACCGCGCACAATGAAAATGTGTTTCCGGTTGAGTCCATTATGCACGCGACCAGTAAAGACCGTCTTCACTGGGTGAAACATCCACAAGATACGATCCTGCCAGGCGATAATTATCGCGGGAATGACTTCCGGGATCCTCATGTTGTTTGGGTCGAAGAAAAGAAAGAGTACTGGATGTTAATTACTACCCGTCGCGACGGGCGCGGTGTCATTGCCCGGTACAGTTCAACCGATTTGAATAACTGGGAAGACCGTGGTGTATTTTTTGATAATGACACGATTACCAGTAACTCTAACCTCGAATGTCCGACACTGGTTTTCTTTAACGGACGTTGGTATCTCAGCTTTAGCGACCAATGGCCGCTACGCCTGACCCAGTACCGGGTTGCGGATAATCCTGATGGGCCGTGGCGAAAGATGGACAATTATGCGGTCGATGGCTCGGGGTTTTACGCGGGAAAACTGGCGCTTAAAAACGATCGTCTGTTTGTTTTTGGTTGGATCCCAACTAAGGCAGGAAGCAGTGACAGTGGCAACATTGATTGGGCTGGAAATTTGGTTGTTCATGAGCTCATCGCGGATGAGCAGGGGCAGCTCAAAAGCATCCTCTCGCAGGAACTTCAGACAGTCATTAATGACAACCCCGGTCCGGTGACCACCTTAAAAAGCGGTAAAATGCTAAAAACAGCAACACAGTTTGGTCCATTACAATCTGCGGTATACCCACCGCTGCCCAAACGAGGTGAGTTAAGTGCAACGATAGATATCCCCTCTGCCGGAATGGTGATGAGTTTTGGTCTGATTGACGACAGGGTGAGCGACGCAAAGCTCAACGTTGTGTTCAATAAGAGCAAAGGCAAGGTCTATTTTTTCAATGCACCACTTGCCTCTATTCATCAGGCGAACGCGGAGTCATGGGTAAATGTTCCTCTTGATGAGAAAATAGAGTTACGTGTTTTGCTTCAAGACTCAGTTGCTGTTTTTTATATAAATAACAAAGCCGCATTCAGTACCCGAATGTATTCCATGCCGGAGAAACCATGGAGTATTAGCCTGCCGCAAAATGATAATTTTCACGCCACATTGAAAATAAAAGAAATAATATAACGAGATATTACTATGAAAAACTATCATGCCCTGTCTGTTATTTTTGTTCTTCTGTTTCCGTCGCTGGCGAATGCGAGCATGAGCATCATGAAGGATGCATCGGGAAAAGTTATTGCTGTGGATCCATGGTCTTATCTGGATGAAGACGTGATGTGGACCTCAACCCGTTCCTCCAACCCCGCCGGTGGTCGTGTTCATGGTCAACTGAAAATGAAATATGCCATTGAGGACAATAACTGGCGTAACAGCCATTTCCACAGCGGAAATGATTCACTGACATTTGTACAAGGGGTGATGCGCCATGATGCGTTACCCGGCTGGTATTTAGCATTTTCTGAAGGTAGAACCACCAACTATAACGGGACATGGGAGGATCAAACATACCTCAGCCAAAATCAGTGGACTCAGTTGATTATCGGCCATGAATATTTCTACAAGCGTCTACGCTATGGCTGGGACGTCATGGGAGGAAGTTCTTCCATCGAGGATCGGTGGCAGGGACGTATCAAATTCTTTACCGATCTGCGTGTTACGGACAACTTCTCATTCTTTAATTACCTGTATCAGCAGATTGACCATCGTCGTAATGGGGGGGCACAAAATGATCGGGATATACGTTCTTTTCAGATTGAACCTGGCGTTCAATACATTATTAACAATACCACCGGAGTTTGGTTCCGCCAGCAATTCGCTTCTGCAATTTTAGACCGTGCGCAATGGGGGGATATTGATGAAAAAAGTTGGACAACATCAGTCGGCGTCTGGCGTAACTGGGGTAAATTATCCACAACATTTAGCGGTGGATATGGGCATTATAAGAAAAATAATGCGCGGGATGAAGATGGAGAGGTATTCCAGAATACCCGTAACCGTTTTCTGAAATTGTCAGCAAATTATCCATTGACCTCTCGGTTTACGGTGTCCGGGGAGATTACCGGTTCGTTAATAAACCAGAATGGCAGTTGGGTCACTAATGGTGATGCCATAATGACCGACTATAAGCTGATGCTGGATTATAACTTTTAACAGTCACGTTTAAATAAATGCGTTAATTATTGTTGAGGAAATACCATGATTATCTGGACGCTTGGCGATGCGGTGGTGGATCTTTTACCGCTTGCAGACATGCAATATCAAGCTTGTGCAGGAGGAGCGCCATTCAATGTGGCAATTGGTACTGCGCGTTTAGACAGACAAAGTGGTTTTATTGGTCGGGTTGGTGATGACGATTTTGGCCATTTTCTGAAAAAAACATTGTTCGATGCAGGCGTCTCAACCACAAGCCTTCAGTTGGATAATCAGCACCAAACCAGTACGGTGCTGGTCTCACTGGGTAACGGTGGAGAACGCGGATTTACATTTTTAACTAATCCCTCCGCGGATCAATATTTAACACCCGCTGCGCTTCCAGACTTCAGCGAAGATATTCTGCACTTCTGTTCCCTGGCTCTGGTTGCCGAGACTTGCCGTGATACATTGGCTACCGCAATCTGTCAGGTTAAGAAATGCGGCGGATTACTGAGTTTCGATGTGAATTTACGCGAACAAATGTGGCCTGATAAATATGAAATGCTCAAGGTGGTGCGCCAGTATTCTTCACAGGCTGACATTCTTAAGCTTTCAGAAGAAGAGTGGTACTGGATGACGGGTACACACGATTTTGCCCATGCGCTCGACGGCCTTAAAGCGCTTCCTGCACAATTGAAAGTTGTGACCTACGGAGCGCAAGGCGCAATGGTGCTTTGGCAGGATAATGTGATCCATTTCAACGGCTATGCCGTCGATAGCATTGATACAACTGGGGCAGGGGATGCTTTTGTCGCCGGTTTGCTGGCCTGGCTGGCAGACAACCGGATGCCAGAGTCCGTTGAGCAGCTCCACCAGGCTATCGCCTGGGCCAGTGGCTGCGGTGCGCTCGCGACAACCCGCAAGGGGGCGCTGACCGCACTGCCGGATATCGAAGCGCTGAATGCTTTTATTACGCAATGTCATCTACCGGACTACGAAATAAAAGACGTTTAAGCATAATAACGGCGAGTTTAATAATTTTAACTCTCTATGATCTTTGTGAATGTCCCCGCATCCATCATCGGATGGCGGGGATTTTTACTTTATTTTTGCCATACCGGCTCTTTACCTTTTTGATGCTTGATAGATACATCCTCTGAGTATATCTACTCAGAGGCTAATCTTTTATTTTTTAGTATTGAATAATTAATATTTGTCCTGAGTATTACTTTCCTCACATACGATATTCGATCATCCCGCTCTTTTTGGCAACCCAGTCATACAGTCGTTGTCCACGCAGGTTAGTTTCATGCGTGTGCCAGTATAATCTTGATGCGTGGTGATTCTGTGCTTGCTGTTGAACATACTCGATAAGTTGTTTCCCGATATGTTGACCACGAACCTCTTCACTAACAAATAGATCTTCGAGATAGCAATAATTTGATTCTGCCCAGGTTGAGCGGTGAAAGATATAATGCACCAGACCCACTATTTTGCCATCATATTTCGCGACAGCACAATAAAGAGGTTCACTCGGCGTAAGGAAACGCTCCCATGTTAATTTTGTTACTTCATCTGAAATTTTAGTACGATAAAATGTTTGGTAATTTATCCATAAAGGAAGCCAGTTGACGTAGTCTTGCTGTTTTGCGGCTTCAATAGTAATACTGTTTTTGTTGTTCATATATCTCTCCTGATATTTTATAAGAATAATGTGTTAGGATGATGATCCTAAGGTTTTTATAAATTATCGTAAAGAGACACTTTTCATCTATTGATAGGATCCACTTTTAGCGTAAAGGTTAATACAATGAAAAAAAATAATGCACCTTTATTTCAAGGATTTGTTTTAGGAAAAGGTGTCGTGAAAGAACAAGTCTACCACACTCTTCGTGATCACATTCTTGCAGGCCGATTACCAGCAGGAACGAAGATGCCTTCAACCCGGGCGTTGTCCGAGATGATGTCAATTTCACGAAACTCAGTGATTGCCGGTTATGACCGGCTATTAGATGAAGGGTATATCCTGACCCGCAAAGGGTCTGGAACGTATGTCGCACACAATATTCCGGATCGGAGTATCAGCAATAGCTACCCAAATGTGCAGTCGGGGGGCGTCGTCGCGCCTGATGAACAGGTTCACAGCCGAGATAATCCTGTTCACGATTTATGGTCAAATGAGTATGAAGGGCGCGGCATGAACCGCCTATTCGCGGTTGGCGTTGGCTGTACGGATCTCTTCCCGCATGCATTATGGGGCAAGTTGCTGCAACGGGTCTGGAGACAATCCCGACATCAACTGGGGGCTCACACCCATCCTTGCGGATACCTTCCTTTGAGAAAAGCAGTTTGCCACTACATTAAAACAACGCGTGGAGTGAACTGTAACGAAGAACAGATAATCATCGTAAATGGTATTCAACAGGCATTGAACATCACTGCACGAGCGCTGCTGTCGACAGGAAGTGAGGTTTGGCTGGATGACCCGGGTTACAAAGGCGCCCGAGGGGCTTTTATGTCTGTTGGCGCAATGGTGAGGCCGGTACCGGTAGATAGCGAAGGAATGAACGTCCGCTATGGTATTGATCATTTTCCTGACGCTAAGCTCGCCTACGTTGTTCCGTCGGATCAATACCCTTTAAGTGGAACGTTAAGTTTCTCCCGGCGTTTTGAGTTGCTGGAATGGGCGAGGTCTAACCGGGCATGGATATTTGAAGATGATTATAATAGTGAATTCCGTTATGCCGATCGTTCTTTACAAGCATTGCAGGGATTAGATCAGAACCAACGGGTAATTTATGCCGGAACGTTTTCTAAAATGATGTATCCAGAGTTTCGTTTAGGTTTTTTAGTTGTCCCGCCAGGCTTACAAGAACAGATTATGGTGACGAAATATTTTACCGATCTCGGTACCAGCTATCTTGAGCAGGCAGTGATGGCCAATTTTATTGGGGATGGACATTATGCCAGCCATGTGCGTCGAATTCGCAAGGCGTGTTATGAAAGAAGAACTGTGCTGGTCAACGCCATTCACCAATATCTGGCTGATAAAATGATTGTCCAACCTTCGGACTCTGGGGTTCATATTGTGTGCTGGCTTCAAAACGGATTGACCGGAAATGAAGTCGAGGAGAAAGCCAGAGCTCTCGGAATGGGGATACTATCACTGAGTCGTTATTATCAGGGAGATGTCTCGCGACAGGGAATTTTGATTGGTTTTGCTAATCATCCTTCTGAAGCAATTATTGATGGAATACGCCGTCTGGCTCAGGTTATTTAAATTATAGTGTATTCGGCTCTTATCATTAATGCTGTCGTGCGCTTTTTTGACTACGCCTAAAATATGATGTCTGTTTTTTGCACAATGAAATACTGTGGATCCGTAAAAAACACGCATTGTGGTTCTTTTGGTCGGGTTGGTTTGATCATATTCTGCGCGGGTTTAGTCCTGTTTTGTAAGAGGTGTGGATATGTCGGGCAGCTTTAATCAATTCCATCAACCCGTAGGTCAGTCTTTGTCTGACTGGAAAGGTGCTCCCTTTCCACTGGTTCAGCAAATGGCAGGTCGCTATTGCAAGCTTGAACGTATTAACGCCGAACGCCATGCAAAGGATCTTTATGAAGCGTACGGCGAAGCAAGCGATAATCGTGACTGGACATATCTGCCAGTTGGGCCTTTTGAAACATTTGATGTCTTCCTGGTTTATGTAAAAAAGATGGAAGAACAGACAGATCCAATGCATTTTGCTGTGATCGATTTAGTCAGTATGAAGCCTGTTGGTACGTTTGCACTGATGCGTATTGATCCCGCAAATGGTGTGATTGAGGTAGGGCATGTTTCTTACTCCGTTCGCATGAAGCGCACGCGAATTTCAACGGAAGTCATATCCTTGCTTTTAAAGTACGTTTTTGAGGATCTGGGCTATCGCCGTTTTGAATGGAAATGTGATGCCCTCAATGCGCCTTCCCGTAGGGCGGCAGAGCGCTTTGGCTTCAGTTTTGAAGGTATATTTCGGCAGGCTATCGTTACCCGCGGACGAAATCGTGATACCGCATGGTACTCAATCATTGACGGCGAGTACCCGATACTCCGTCCTGCCTACGATTTGTGGCTCGATGAGGGTAATTTCGATAGCCAGGGACGGCAGATTAAACGTCTTGGGGAACTGATGGAAAGGGGATAAAAGGCTCCCCGAATAAACGGGGTGATTTTGGCGGTGAAGATCACGCTGGCCAGGGTCAGTGAAGCGCACAAAAATCGCCACTGTTTTTCGCTTCCCAGGAATAAAAAAACGCACAGGGGGGACCGCCCTGTGCGTCGGGTTTATCGCGGAAGAACTTAAACCCCAAGGCGATCGCGTAAGCTGTAGTATGCCGCCCCCATGGCGGTAAACGGAATGCGCAGGCTGCGGCCTCCAGGGAACGGGTAGTGCGGCAGTTTGGCGAACGCGTCAAAGCGCTCGGCGTCCCCGCGCAGCAGTTCCGAAATCAGCCGTCCTGCCAGGTGGGTACAGGTCACGCCGTGACCGCTGTAGCCCTGCATATAGTAGATGTTGGTATCAAGACGCCCGAACTGCGGCATGCGAGACAGCGTTAACAGGAAATTACCGGTCCAGCGGTAATCAATTTTTACCCCTTGCAATTGCGGGAAGGTCTTCAGCAGTTTCGGCATCACCAGACGCTCAATATCGTCCGGATCGCGAGCGCCGTAGACTACGCCACCGCCGTACAGCAGGCGGTTATCGCCGGTCAGACGGTAGTAATCCAGCAGGTAGTTACAATCTTCCACACAGTAGTTTTTCGGGATTAGCGAGCGCGCCATCTCCGCAGACAGCGGTTCGGTGGTTAACACCTGCGTGCCGCACGGCATGCTGCTTTTTGCCAGCGCAGGCTCCAGTTTGTCACCGAGGTAGGCATTGCCCGCGACGATCACAAAGCGTGCCGTCACCTGACCTTTTTCCGTGCTGACCACCGCCGGGCTGGTGTGCTGAATTCGGGTAACCGGCGACTGTTCAAAGACGCGCCCGCCGTTCAGACGAATGGCGTTAGCTTCGCCAATCGCCAGGTTCAGCGGATGAATATGGCCACCGCTGTGGTCAAGCAGCGCGCCGACATAACGATCGCTGCTGACTTCGCGGCGAATTTCACTGCTGTCTAATAGCTCAAGCTGCGTGTTGCCGTAGCGTTCCCAGTTCGACTTCTGTTCTTCCAGCGTTTCCATCTGTTTGTGGTTCAGCGCCACAAACAGCCCACCGGGACGATAATCGCATTCGATCTGATAACGCTTGATGCGTTCGCAGATGATATTGCCGCCTTCAAACATCATGCTGCCAAGCATTTTGGCAGCATCCGGGCCGTAGGTGCTTTCGATGACGTCGATATCGCGACTGTAGGAGTTCACCAACTGACCGCCGTTGCGCCCGCTGGCCCCAAAGCCAATCCGCGCGGATTCCAGTAATACCACGTCGTAACCCATCTCGGCTAAGTGCAGGGCTGAGGAGAGGCCGGTATAGCCACCGCCCACGACGCAAACATCACAGCTCACCGATTCGCTGAGGGTGGGAAACGGTTCGTACTGATTGGCGCTTGCGGCGTAATAACTGCTGGTATGTTCAGTCATGATTAAGACTCCAGGGAGATCCAGATGGTTTTCAGTTCGCTAAATTTTTCCAGCGCATGCAGGGATTTATCGCGTCCGTTACCGCTTTGCTTATAGCCGCCGAACGGCACGGTCATATCACCGTCGTTGTAGTTATTCACGAAGACCGAACCGGCCTTCAGGCGCCGGCTCATACGGTGGGCGCGCGACAAATCGCGGGTCCAGACCGCAGCGCCCAGGCCGTAGTCACTGTCGTTAGCCAGCTTAAGGGCTTCGGCTTCGCTGCTAAAACGGGTAACGACCAGTACCGGACCGAAGATCTCATCGCGGCTGACGTGGGTTTGCGGCGCGGTATCGACAAAAATAGTCGGGCCGATAGCCGCCGGATGTACGTGGCTGCGGCCATCCAGCGCCAGCGTGCCTTGCGCTTCACCGTCGCGAATAAAACCGTGCACGGTGTCGGCATGCGCGTTGTCGATAAGCGTGCCCATCGTGGTTTCCGGATCCAGTGGGTTGCCGGGCTGCCAGTTTTTCGCCTGCTCTTTCAGCAGCGCGATGAACTCATCGGCAATACTCTCTTCCAGCAGCAGACGCGTACCGGCGATACAGACCTGACCCTGGTTATAGAAGATACCTGCCGCAGCATTCGCGGCGGCTTTCGGTAGATTCGGACAATCGGCAAACACGATGTTGGCGCTTTTACCTCCGGCCTCCAGCCAGACGCGTTTCATATTGCTGTCGCCCGCGTCTTTGAGCAGTTGCTTGCCGGTGCGGGTCGAGCCGGTAAAGGTGATCACATCAACATCCGGATGCAGCGACAACGCCTGGCCCGCTTCGTGACCATATCCGCTAACAACGCTGAGAACGCCATCGGGCAAACCCGCTTTTTTAGCCAGCGCAGCAAGGCGAATGGCGGTCAGCGGTGATTTTTCGGAAGGTTTGAGGATCACGCTATTGCCCGCAGCCAGTGCCGGGCCAAGTTTCCAGCAGGCCAGCAGCAGGGGAAAATTCCACGGGACGATAGCCGCAATCACGCCCACCGGTTCGCGCACAATCAGCGCCAGATCGTTCACCGAGGTGGTGGCAACTTCGCCATAGACTTTATCTATCGCCTCGGCGTACCAACGGATGGCACGTGCGGCGCCTGGAATATCATCACGCAGGCTATGGCGAATCGGTTTACCGGTATCGAGCGTTTCCAGTAGCGCCAGTTCCTCGTGATGCTGCTCCATTAAATCGGCGAGTTTGTGCAGTACCGCTTTGCGCTCCGTGGGTGAGGCTTGCGACCAGTCCCCGCGTTCAAATACGGTACGGGCTGCGGTGACCGCGCGGTCCACATCCGCTTTTTTACCGCGGGAGACTTTAGCCAGTGGACGTTGTCCTGCCGGATCCAGCGTAATAAAGGTTTCGTTATCAGCGGCGGTACAATATTCGCCGTTAATAAATAAACGGGTTTCCGGCGAATAATGGCTGGCTTTCTCACGCCAATATTTAAGATTCTGAAAGTTCATAGCTACTCCTTTTATATCAATAAGATAAAGTTCGTTGCTGTTCTTTTTCAGGCAAAATCAGGCTGCACGATGCCCCAGGGATGTACCCTGTTAATGCGCGTTACTTAAGAAGGCCTGAGAAACTCAGGCCGCTACTTATTAGAAAGTGGTGGGAGTGTGGGCACTGATGATGCGGCAGATCCCTGCCGAGGTGTTGCTGAAACTATGAGGTATGCCGGTGTTTATGGCATAACTTTGTCCTGCAACCAGAGGATACGTTTGACCATTGACGGTCAGTATCACTTCACCTTCCAGTATTGTGCCAATCTCTTCACCCTGGTGTTTAATTCTCTCCCCGGTTGTCGTGCCTGGCTGATAGGTTTCAAACATCATTGCCAGCGTACGATTCGGATTTCCGTTGTGTACCAGCTTCATGGATACTCCCTGACTCCCGATCTCAATCAAATCTTCCTGATTGATAACCACCTGCGGTTCGTCAGGCTTTTCCGGTTCCGCGAAGAACTCGGAGAGCGACAGCCCATATACTTTCAATAGCTTTTGCAGCGTACTGATGGCAGGACTGACTTTATCCTGCTCTATGGTGCTGATGGCGCTATGCGTTAACCCAGACAGTTCGGCGGCACGACGCTGCGAAAGACCCAATTGCTGGCGGATCTCTGACAAACGTTTACCCGGCGCCAGGCCGTCATCGCTCATAATTGCATTTCCTTAACAGTAGTGGTCAGAGTCGCTGTTTTTCAGCGAGGTGGTTCTGACAAGCGGTGATAAAACCTTCAAGTAACAAACGCGACAGGGCGTATTCGCTACTGTTCCATTCCGGGTGCCACTGCACGCCGAGCGCGAAAGGATGGTCATGGACGCTGGCAGCTTCCACTAATCCATCCTGCGAGCGTGCTTCCACGCGCAGCTGCGGGCCAAGTGTTTTTGCGCCCTGACCATGCAGGGAGTTAACCCAAAACGTGCTGCAACCTGGTATTAACTGAGATAGCAATCCTCCCTGTTGAACCTGAACTTCATGAGATGGCGCATATTGCTGCTCCACCGGGAGTTCTGCATCTTCACGATGTTCCAGGAACTGTGAGTGATCGCACAGGCGACGATACAGAGTCCCGCCAGTGGCGACAACTAATTCCTGTAAGCCCCGGCAGATGGCGAAAATGGGAATGCGCCTTTCGAGCCCGGCGGTAATTAGCGCCATGCTCAGAAGATCACGCCCGGGATCGGCGTCAGACTCATCGCCATTTTCACCATAGAGGTGCGGCTGCACATTGCTTGGGCTTCCTGGCAGGAAGATACCATCCAGTTTCGGTAACAGTGCGTTTAGCAATTCGGGTTCCGCGAGCGCATGGGGAAGCGCTATCGGTAATCCACCGGCATTTAATACCGCATTCAGGTACTTTTCTTGCAGAGTCTGGGTCTGGTGACCCTTAAGCCTGTTCCTGCACATCACGACACCAATAACTGGCTTGTCAAATATATTGCCCATGATCGACCTCACGTTTTGGAATAAATTATTGCCAAACGGTTCCTTGTTGCGCCATTCCGTTCATTATTTTCTCAATCTAGCAGCGGAATAACCTTCTAGCAAACTTAATTTAACATTTGACAAACAATTTATTTGCATCCAGAGTCGAAGAGTGGACATTATATTTAACAGTCAAATCACAGAACAGCTTACCAGGCCAACGGCGGTGAATCATGGAAACCAATATCGTAGAAGTTGAGAATTTTGTTCAGCATTCTGAAGAGAGACGAAGTAGCGCGTTTGCGCGTGAAGTTAAACAGTATCTGGAACGGTATCCCAATACGCAGTATGTGGATGTGCTGTTAACCGACCTTAATGGCTGTTTTCGCGGTAAGCGCCTTCCGGTTGCAGGATTACATAAATTAGAGAAAGGCTGCTATTTCCCGGCATCCGTTTTCGCGATGGATATTCTTGGCAATGTGGTCGAAGAGGCGGGATTAGGCCAGGAGCTTGGCGAACCGGATCGGACCTGTGTTCCGGTGGCCGGCACGTTAACCCCTTCGGCCGCCGATCCGGAGTTTATTGCGCAGATGATGCTGACGATGCTGGATGAAGATGGCGCTCCCTTTGACGTTGAGCCGCGGAACGTACTTAACCGACTCTGGCAGAAACTACGCCAGCGCGGTCTGTTCCCCGTCGTAGCGGTAGAGCTGGAGTTCTATTTACTCGATCGTAAGCGCGATCCCGAAGGTTATCTGCAGCCGCCGTGCGCGCCGGGAACGGACGATCGTAATACCCAAAGTCAGGTTTACTCTGTTGATAACCTGCACCACTTTGCAGATGTGCTCAACGATATCGATGAACTGGCCCGTTTGCAGCTGATCCCGGCAGACGGCGCGGTAGCTGAAGCCTCCCCGGGGCAGTTTGAAATCAATCTCTACCATACCGATAACGTACTCGACGCCTGCGACGACGCGCTGGCGCTGAAACGCCTGGTACGGCTGGTGGCAGAAAAACACAAGATGCATGCCACGTTTATGGCAAAGCCTTATGAGGAGCATGCCGGTAGCGGGATGCATATCCACATCAGCATTATGAATAACAAAGGCGAGAACGTGCTGGCAGATGCGAATGGCGATGATTCCGCATTACTTAAGCGTGCGCTTGCCGGGATGATTGATCTGATGCCCGCGTCAATGGCGTTGCTGGCGCCGAACGTGAACTCTTATCGCCGTTTCCAGCCGGGGATGTATGTTCCGACCCAGGCTTCCTGGGGGCACAACAACCGTACGGTGGCGCTGCGTATTCCCTGCGGCGATCGTGATAACCATCGGGTTGAATATCGCGTGGCGGGGGCGGATGCTAACCCGTACCTGGTGATGTCGACCATTCTGGCGGGGATCCTCCACGGTCTGGATAACGAACTGCCGTTGCAGGATGAGGTGGAAGGCAACGGACTGGAGCAGGAAGGGCTGCCGTTTCCTATCCGCCAGAGCGATGCGCTGTGGGAGTTCATGCAAAATGACAATCTGCGTGAATTGCTCGGGGAGCGTTTTAGCCATGTGTATCATGCCTGTAAAAACGATGAGCTGATCCAGTTTGAACGCCTGATAACCGACACCGAAATTGAGTGGATGCTGAAAAACGCCTGACCGTTGTACAGGCCATTAATAAAGAAGTTGCATCATGCGGGCTGAGCGGAGCCAGCCCGTAAAAATTGCAGGATCACCTGCCATTTCCCGGATGTCGCGTAATGGAGCGCGGGCGACAACGGGTCTTCAGATAACCGACAGAGTTTGTGACGAGGAAATGTGATGATGCCTATGTTTAAAAAACAGCCCCGCGTGAGCATCCATGGCTCCCGCAGTAAGTACGGACCGCTCCTGTGCGGTGCAACATTGACGCCTTTCTTATGGCTCTCCTCCCCGACACGACCCAGGTCTGCTGTACCCACGTTTCGAACGCAGATCAGGGCTCGTCGCGGGGAGGAAAGCTATGTCGACTAATCCTTCTGCGGATCATGCTGCCCAGCCGGGCAAAGCACAGCTGCGAAAATCCCTGAAGCTGTGGCAGGTGGTGGTGATGGGGCTGGCCTATCTCACACCGATGACGGTGTTTGACACCTTTGGCATTGTTTCGGGTATCAGCAACGGCCATGTTCCGGCCTCTTATCTGCTGGCCCTGGCGGGAGTACTGTTTACCGCCATCAGTTATGGAAAGCTGGTGCGCCAGTTTCCACAAGCCGGTTCGGCCTATACCTACGCGCAAAAAGCGATTAATCCGCATGTGGGGTTTATGGTCGGCTGGTCGTCACTGCTTGACTATCTTTTCCTGCCGATGATTAACGTCCTACTGGCGAAAATTTACCTTTCCGCGTTGTTCCCGGGGGTTGCGCCATGGATTTGGGTAGTGATGTTCGTGGCGATCCTCACCGCGGCCAATTTGAAAAGCGTTAACCTGGTGGCGAACTTTAATGCGCTGTTTGTCCTGGTACAGGTGGCGATAATCGTGGTGTTCATTTTCCTCGTGGTACAGGGGCTGCATAAAGGCGAGGGGGTAGGGACCGTCTGGTCGCTGCAACCGTTTATCAGCCAGAATGCGCATTTGATCCCGATTATCACCGGGGCGACCATTGTCTGTTTCTCGTTTCTCGGTTTTGATGCGGTAACGACGCTCTCTGAAGAGACGCCGGATGCCGCACGTACCATCCCAAAAGCTATTTTCCTCACCGCGCTGTACGGCGGACTGATCTTCATTGCCGCTTCGTTCTTTATGCAGTTGTTCTTTCCAGATATTAGCCGATTTAAAGACCCGGATGCGGCGCTGCCGGAGATTGCGTTGTACGTCGGCGGTAAACTATTCCAGTCAATTTTCCTGTGTACCACCTTTGTGAATACGCTGGCGTCAGGTCTGGCGTCGCATGCCAGTGTTTCGCGTCTGCTGTACGTGATGGGCCGCGATAATGTCTTCCCGGAGAAGTACTTTGGCTATGTTCATCCGAAATGGCGTACACCCGCGCTGAACGTCATTATGGTCGGGATTGTGGCGCTGTCGGCCCTGTTTTTTGATTTGGTGACCGCTACGGCGCTGATTAATTTTGGCGCGCTGGTGGCCTTTACGTTCGTTAATCTCTCCGTGTTTAACCACTTCTGGCGTCGTGAAGGACGCAAGCATACCTGGCAAGAGAAGTTGCACTATCTGGTATTGCCGATGGTCGGTGCCGCCACCGTTGCCGTACTGTGGGTGAATCTGGAGGTGACATCGTTGACGCTGGGACTGGTATGGGCCGGCGTTGGGCTGGTGTACCTTGCCTGGCTGACCGGACGTTTTCGTAAGCCGCCGCCGCAGTTTGATGCCGCGAAATCTGAGCGGGCCTGGGAGTGATGGGGAATAAATCAGACGACGAACCACATTGCTATTTCGGGTATTAACAACAGGGCGTGCCGTCAAGGGCGCCCTCGGCCGTAAAAAGAGATCCGGTATCGTTATTTCGTCGTAGAGAGATATAGCAGCAGGTTGGATAAACTTTTAATGCCATCCTTTTTCTGTTCGAGGTTCACATGCCAAATCATATTGATTTAGCACAAGTCAAAGCGATGAAAGTGGTTAATTATGCCACGTTGCGTGAAACGTTAAAATCAGGTGACCTTTTTTTCGCCTCCGGAGACTACCTGGTATCAAAAGCAATTGAAAAGATGACTGATTCACCATGGAGCCATGTGGGGATTGTTTTTGTTTTACCGCAAATAGATCGGGTGTTGCTCCTGGAAAGCGTGGAAGATATGGGGGTACGGCTTGCTCCATTATCAAAATACTTATCAGATTATGATGATATTGGGAAACCTTACAAAGGCCGGGTTGTTCTCGCCAGGTATGATGCGTTGTCTAAGTCTGCCGTTGAGCAAGTAGCCGCTTTTGGTCTTAATGAACTAACCCGTCCATATGATAAAGAAGAAATAGCACGCATCCTTGCGAGGATAGCACTTGGGAAGGGAAAATCGAAAAAGGACAGGGAATACATCTGCTCCGAACTCGTCTACGCTTGCTTCAACAATGCCGGAATTAGCATTGCATATAATCCGAAAGGATTTATTAGCCCTGAGGATGTATGGCAGGATTCTCATATTTCTTTGATAAATAGAATATTGTAAAGGCCGCCATTATTCAGAATAGTATTTAATACTGGTGCAATCACGGCATCATTATAGAGATTAAAATGGGTTCAGCCGGCGGTGAATCATCACATGCCTGTATCTGATGGAGGGACAAGGATAACTACTTTCTGACGTCGGTTACGGCGTGTTCTGTTGTCTTTATTAATGCCGTGAAATGCGTGGGCTATAGTAAAGATGGCCGTTATTTCTCATCATTAATAATCGAGAGCGGGGGATGTGAATGAAGAAGATACTGATGCTGGTCGGAGATTATGTCGAAGATTATGAAACGATGGTGCCTTTTCAGGCACTGCAAATGCTGGGCCATCGTGTTGATGCTGTCTGTCCGGATAAAAGCCAGGGTGACTACGTTCAAACCGCTATTCATGATTTTGATGGGGCGCAGACCTACAGTGAAAAGCCCGGGCATCGTTTTACGTTGAATGCGAATTTTGCCGAGGCGCGGGCCGCAGATTACGACGCGCTGCTGATCCCTGGCGGACGTGCTCCGGAATATCTCCGATTGAATCCGGATGTCATCAAGCTGGTGCAAGATTTCAACGCAGCCGGTAAACCTATCGCCGCGGTTTGTCATGGGCCTCAGCTGTTAGCGGCGGCGGGGGTGTTAGAAAATCGGACCTGTAGCGCCTATCCGGCCTGTGCGCCAGAGGTTCGTCTGAGCGGTGGACATTACGCAGACATCGGTATTGACCAGGCCCACGTTGATGGCAATCTGATTACCGCGCCGGCATGGCCCGCGCATCCGCAATGGCTGGCTAAATTTGTTGAAGTATTAATGAAGTAAGCCATGAGAAAGTCGGTACAACCTGCCTGGCTATACCGACTTTACCTATTACCTCTGCATAAGTGCGAACACGCCCCAGCCAATGTATTCACGGGTGAATGCAACGTGGCGTGCTGGTGAACCTCTCAGTTGTTCTCTGACTTCCGGGGCAAAGTCATCGTTCGGATTTGCCTCCAGCCACCGGCGCATCGTTAACCATTTTGCCGCCTCGTATCTGTCCCAACCCTCCTGGTCAGCCAGTACCATTTCAACCACGTCATAACCGAGCTGGTCGAAAGACGAAACGAGTTCCGGCAGAGAGAGGAAATCAGTCACTGACGTCGCGCCGCAAGTCTGGGCAATCTCCTCCGTTGCGGGCATCTGACGCCAGTATGATTCGCCGATGAGTATGATCCCGCCGGGTTTGAGACTTTGTTCCAGCTGTCTGACCGTTCCGGCAACGCCGCCTGCAATCCAGGTTGCGCCAACGCAGGCGGCAATATCGAATTTTTCTTCAGCGATATAACCTGTTGCATCGGCATGAATAAAACGCACGCGCTCAGTGACGCCCAATTCTTTGGCTCGTAGAGTGGCTTGCTCACTGAACAGCATGCTCATATCGAGACCTACGCCGGAAATATTATGATCGCGTGCCCAGGTGCACAACATCTCACCCGATCCGCTGCCAAGGTCCAGGATGCGGGTGCCTGAGGCCATTCGCAAAGCCTGACCTAACGTGGCGTATTTCTGCGCGGTGAACGGATTATGAATGCGATGTGCGCTTTCGCTGATTGTAAAAATCTTCGGGATATCCATTTCTCTCTCCTTAGCGATTATCCAGTTGGGCGCGAACGTTGTTCAGCCCGGTAGTATTGATACGGTAGGGCTGACCATTGACGGATTTGATCAGCTTTTTGGTTCTGAGCTTTTTGAATACGTCGAGTGTGCAGTCGCAGAGAAGCAATCCTTCGCGGCTATAGCATTCGACGGAAGTGACGCGGCCTGAGGCATCGCGGACGTGAGCAATACGACCACCTTTGGCGAGAACGTGTAAGGTACGTTGTTCCTGACGGGATAAATTCATACTGGAAAACCTGTTTAATCATCATGTGCAAAACGTGCAAACACACAGCGGTGTCCGCATTCGATTTCGGCGCATTGATAACCAGTCCGGCCTGAAAAGGTCGGGAAGCTGATTATCAGATGATTACATTCTCCAGCATCAAAGCCTCGGGTTGAGTTAGAAGGTATTTACCTGCTGAATCATACCAGCAAGGAACAGCAGGGGGAATCTCCCTGTGGAAGAAGTGTGATCAGTAACGAAAAAGTGTATTTTGCTTATTTAACGACTTTTTAATTCTTGTTATGTGAAAATGCGTTGATGTATCAATATAATTTAATATTTGAACATCGTAAATATCGTCATCGTTAGCCACGCAGCGTTGCTGTTTAATTATTATGACATCATTGATTAATGCGATTAAAGTTTTCTGTTGCTTGCTTTTTTGCTTTGATAAATACTTCTTGATTATAAAAGTGGTTTTAAATTAAATTTTTAATTTCATTGTTTTAAGAATTTTCTTAATGTTGCTAAGTGTGTATACTCGATCCTGCAAGAAGCTCTTCTGTTATCATTAAAACTATAAATATGTCCTTAACACCCGTATTACCTCTGCCCTGAATCTCTTCTCAGGGGAGAGGTTTTTTTTGTATGTGGATAAATTTGTTAAGCACTTTGAATAAAATATTAATATTGTTGTTGGAGCCTTTTTAATAATGTCTTGTGAGATCTTTGTTCAACGGGTTTTGTAATATTGAAATAGTACCACTATGAACATATTCCATTGTGAATAGTATTAATCCACCTTAATTTATAGGGGTATTATTTGATTTCTCTTATAACTAACTGTTTTTCATGATAATGAGAAAAGCGTGATTTTGAGGTAATTGTGATTTTGTTCACGGATTTTAGTGCGCTAACTGGCTATTTGTAGAGAAGTGCAAACGGTTGCATGTAGCTGTAACAGTATTCGTTCATTAAAAAAATATAGCGATGGTACGTCTTATACCGGTGCAGAATACAGGAATCTAAATGATTTCTATTATCTCTTAGGTATACGGATAATATTTATGACTTCTGTTAGCTCAACACCATGGGAAATAGCAGTAAAAACAGACAGGGAATATGATTTCATCAATCAGAAAGGAGTTTTTAATCACAGGTACAACCACTGGCCTTTTTATCTTCCTTTATATAAATCGTTGTCGTAGTGCCCATAAAATCAGCGTTCTGGGATGAACGCTGATTTTATTCGGTTTTCAGATTCATCAACCCGCGCTGCATGCTGGTCTTCTCTCGCAGTACCTCTTAAATGATACATTAAGGATCACCTGGAATGGATATTGTTGAACGCTTTATAAACTACACGAAAATCAATACCACGACATCAAGGGAAAACGGCGCTAATGGGATAATGCCTTCTTCCCCAGGTCAAATGGAACTGGCAAAACTGCTTGCAGCAGAACTTGAAGCATTAGGAATGGAAAACATTGAGGTCAGGGATACCGCTATTGTGACGGCAACCTTACCTGGCAATACCGATGACGCGATCCCGGTGGTCTCCTTTTTTGGTCATCTGGATACCAGTGCGGAACAGACCGCAGACACCAAAGCACAGCGTCTGCATTATCGCGGGGGGGATTTATGCCTGAATAAAGAGCTGAATATTTACCTGCGCGAAAGTGAATTTCCAGAACTGAAAAATTATATCGGTGATGACCTGTTGGTAACGGATGGAACCAGTCTGTTAGGAGCAGACGATAAAGCCGCCATCGCCGCAATTATGAATGCCCTGGAGTATCTGATTACGCATCCGGAGATTAAACATGGGCCGGTGAAAGTCGGTTTTGTCCCGGACGAGGAACAGGGCCTGCGTGGCGCAAAAGCGTTTGATGTTGCGGCATTTGGTGCTGATTTTGGCTATACCCTGGACTGCTGCGGTATCGGTGAGTTTGTTTACGAAAACTGGAATGCAGGTGATGCGGAAATCATCTTTACCGGGCAGTCCGCACACCCGATGTCGGCCAAAGGTAAGCTCAAGAACTCACTGCTGATGGCGCATAAGTTTATTGCGATGCTACCAGGGGGAGAAGCGCCTGAGTATACGGAAGGGCGCGAAGGTTATTACTGGGTAAAACAGCTACAGGGTAACAGCGCCCGTACGGTCCTTAAGCTGGATATCCGCGACTTCAGTGAAGAAGGTTATAAGGCGCGAATGGCGTTTATCCGTCAGCTTGCCGTAAGCACCTGTGCGCTGTGGGGAGAAAACAGCGTGGTCTGTCATTTAGCCGATCGCTATCAGAATGTGTTTAATAGCCTGCAGGGTGATGCGCGCTATCCGATTGATATTGCATTACGCGCTTATCAGAAATGTGGCATTACCCCAGCCCCTGTCGCTATGCGTGGCGGGTATGATGGCGCGGTTCTGTCGCAAAAAGGATTGCCGTGCCCAAATATTTTTACCGGTGCTCATAACTTCCATTCAATTTATGAGTATCTGCCGGTGCGTTCCTTACGGGCTGCCAGCGATGTCGTGGTGGCGGTCATTGAGGAAACGTATACTGAGTTCTCGCAGCGGAGAGCTCAGCCATGATTCAGGTGTTAATCGCGCTTCTGGTTATCGTGATGGTGGCGCGTCTGATTCTGAAAGGTTATCGCGCTGAACCTGTGCTATTTATTGCGGGCTTAGTTCTGATGATTTGCACCGCGTTAACCGGATGGGGGACGGTATTACCGAAGGGCGTTGCCAGTACGGGGATTTCCTTCCTTGATCCTTTCGAGGTGATGCGCGATCTCTTCAGCACCCGTGCCGCCGATCTCGGCCTGATGATCATGGCGTTAATGGGATTTGCGCATTACATGGACCACATCGGGGCAAATGAAGCGGTCGTGCGCGTCGTCACGAAACCCTTACGGACGCTGCGTTCACCCTATGTGCTGCTCTTTTTCTCCTACCTGCTCGCCAGCCTCCTGCAGTTGGCCATTCCTTCAGCAACCGGGCTTGCCGTATTGCTGATGGGGACGATGTTCCCCATTATGCTGGGATTAGGGCTTTCTGCGGCTTCGGCTGCCGGGGTTATTGCCACTTCGCTTGGCGTGGCTTACACCCCGACGGCAATCGATGCTATCCGGGGCTCTAAAGCGGTCAATATGGATGTGGTGGAATATGTTGTCTACCACCAGGGACCCGCCGCGCTGGCAACGGTTCTGGTCGTCGGCGTTTGCCATTTTTTTTGGCAGCGACATTGTGACCGTAAAGCGGGGACGTTACCACGGGAAATCGGTAGCGCTGAGGTGACTGACTCAGGAAAAGCTCCGGCATTTTACGCGCTGCTTCCGATGCTACCAATTCTGATGGCAGTGGGATCATCCGAGATGTTCGTCAGCGGTATTAACCTGAATATTATCACCATTGTCCTCATTTCAATGGCAATTTGTATGCTGATCGAGTGGCTGCGGGTGCGTGATTTAAAGTCGGTATGCGAAGGATTCAGCCATTTCCTTAAGGGAATGGGCACTGCGTTTACTGGCGTGGTTGGACTGTTGGTGGCGGCGGGGGTTTTTGCTCATGGCATTAAGGTTATCGGTGCTATCGACCAACTTATACTGATGGCTGAACACGTGGGGTTACCACCGTTTGCCATGGCGGTGGTATTTGCGTTGGTGACGCTGGCCGCGGCTATCATTATGGGCTCGGGAAATGCGCCATTCCTCGCCTTTGTTGAGCTCATCCCGCAAATCGCCGCCAGCATGGGGGCTAATGCTGTTGCCATGATCCTGCCGATGCAGCAGGCATCGCATATGGGACGGGCAATTTCACCGGTATCCGGCGTGGTGATTGCCGTTTCCAGCGGAGCCAAAATAACCCCATTTGATGTGGTGAAACGGACCGCCGTGCCGTTGATCGTAGGTTTTGTTACTCATACTCTGATCATCGGTATTTTCTATTAACAATTGCAGGCACAGGCAAACCTCCGATTCATTGAATCTGGAGGTTTTCTGGTTTGATATGTTGTTGCATTGATTGCTGGTAATTATTATTAGCTTTCAGCTTTATTGAGCTATTCTTATTATTTGCGGTCAACCTTTCAACTATTAATGATTAATAAAGATAATGTGTTTCAGGTCTCTTATTTTACATTGAGATAAATTAATCTGGATCATATTTTGAGGTTTTTAGTTGTAGTAGTTTTTTAAATGGAATAATGCAAGGTCGACATGCAACAATGATTTATTTGGGTAGGTTTCAGTGGTAAAAGATTCAGGGAAAGTTAGTACGTTACGTCACCATTATCAGGATGACCTGGAAGCGTTTACCTGGAGTGCATTAGTTGCAATCGGTATCGCAACACAGGATCGTAAGATTAACTCTAAAATGTCAGAACATCTTTTTATTATGCATTGGCTGGCCATCGCTAAAAAAAGAAAACTCTTTTCAAGGAGTATCGTCAATGAGCTTCAGTGGTTAATTGATGAAGGAAAGAAAAAAAGCCTCAATGCACAGCTTAAATTTAAAATAGAATACCTGTACTCGACTTCGAGTGGTGATGTAACAATGCAAAACGACTATTTTAAGTTTACTCATACGATCGAGGTATTGAGAAATAATGGCTGGGAAAGCTTTTTGCTTACGCCGGAAAAATGGCGAGATCTGCATGAAAAAATTAAGGTAAGAGACGGTAATTTTATTTTTATGGATGACACCAGACTCCAGGAGTGCTTTGGCATTCAGGGAGAGATTGTTAACCCCTTCTGTATCCGGGTGTATGGTGATGTTGAGTTTGCAAAGTTAACTTTCATCAAACATAACCTCGCAGTTGAATTTGTAAAGCACATATCGAATGAGTTTTACCACTTCCATTTTCTTCAGGTAAGTAATGCTTAACTGACGAACTGAGCAGTGTGCTGATAATTCGAACAATGTATTGTTCTACATATCAATGTATCGGATATAAACCACGCGCCAAGGATAGCGAATGTTTACGCGAAAGTTAGCGATCGGCAGTGAATGGATTAGGTTGTCTAATATTCCAGACAACGTATCCATTTCTTTTCGGGGCGTTCTCGAGATAGCGGAAAGCACAGGTACGCCAGATGGCAGTACGCCTTTATTACGCTTAGAAAATGAAATGGCGCCAATCACCGTTGATTCGTTGTCCTGGGTGCGGGTTCCGGGCGATAGACAGGCAGAGGTTACCGTCTATATTCGCTGCCTGGTTTAAGTCAGATAACGCCAACTCAGCTATTCTCAATGGCTTGTTGGCGTTCAATTTGCGTATCATTTTATTATCCATAAATAATATTAATGTGGGTTTGTTCTGGTTTTATTTATCCCTGCTTGAGATATATGCGGCCGGCCGCAGAGTGTGGGTTCGTGCAACTAATTTATGACGAGAAAGCCAGCAAAAATACGTTCTGATAATTAACCATTTTACAGGTTAAGGTATTTCTTTGCGGGTCGATAACAATTAGGTCGTGGATGAACTTTATTGTTATGGAGATGTTCAAATGTTAAAGGATATGAGGATTAAAACCAGTCTGTTATTATTGCTGTTGTTATTCACTTTTATGCAGTTTTTTTCTAATGGATTTGAGCTCATCGATCTCAAAGAGAACCAAAAAAGTACACTTTTACTGCATAATGTCATTAAGGAACAGGATGCATTGCATCAGGTTGCTGAGGCTGTTTATAAAATAAGAGGGGGACTTGATAATATTCAGCTGCATAATGTGTCTGATACCCAACAAACATTGAGCCAGGCGCAAGAGGAGATTGGTAAAGCCAGAAAACAGTTCAATAATTTCTGGGACATACCAGGTTTAACCGCTGATGATCCGCAGATCGGTAAAGCTATCAGGGCAGCATTTGAACAACAAATGAATGCGGCACAAAAACATGTTGATAAATTAAATGAGATGATTTCTACCGGCAGTATTGTGGATACACAGGTAACTATCGAGCCTGAACTGCTTGCTATTCGCAAAAACTTTGATAGCCAGGTGGAGAATTATTACAAATCAACACTGTTGGTCGGTGAAAAGATCGTAGAACAGACCCATGTTCAGTTTAATAATTCAGTACTGAAGGTATCTGTGATCCTGATGGTAACAGTACTTATCTTTTTTATCTGCAATATCTGGATGAACCGGACAATCATTCGGCCATTAAATATCGTGTCTGAGCATTTTTCACGGATTGGTAAAGGCGATCTGAGTCATCCGGTTAAGGTATCGGGTAATAATGAGATAGGTTTGTTGTGTTTGAATTTACAAAATATGCAGAACGGTCTGCGTGAGACGGTCAGCACCATTCGCGATGGCGTCGAATCGATTAATACGGGTATGCAGGAAATTGCTTCCGGTAATTCAGACTTATCGACCAGAACGGAGCAGCAGGCGGCGGCAGTAGTGGAAACAGCTGCCAGCATGGAACAGATTTCGGTAACGACAAGAAATAACTCCGATAAGTCCCACCAGGCATCTGCCATGACCAGTGAAAGCACAGAAATGGCCCTGCGCGGCGAGCGTTTGATGAGTGAGATGGTCGAGAAAATTCACCTGATCAGCATCAATGCGCAAAGCGTAAACGAAATATCACATGTTATTGATAGTATTGCGTTCCAGACCAATATCCTGGCGTTAAACGCCGCGGTTGAAGCAGCACGCGCAGGTGAATCCGGGCGTGGGTTTGCCGTTGTAGCCAGTGAAGTCAGAACCCTTGCCCAGCGTAGCGCCGCCTCGGCGAAAGAGATCAGTGAACTGGTAGCCAAAGCGGCAATCAGCGTCAAAGAAGGCGTTGAGATAGCTGAAAATAGTGGGGTCATGATGGCGGATCTCGCCAAAGCGATACGCAACATCAACGTATTAATGGAAGATATCTCCGGCGCATCAGGAGAACAAAGCCGTGGTATTGAACAGATCCGGGTCGCGGTAACGCAGATGGAGCAAGTGACTCAACAGAACGCATCGTTGGTTGAGGAGATTGCCGCCACGACAGGCAGTGTGGAAGAGCAGTCGGCCATGCTGTCCGAGGCGGTGGCTGTATTTCAGGTGGAAGAAAAATCGTAGCATAGTGTTCAGGGCGTTAACCCGGCGCTGCTCATCTCATCAGTGGGTTATTCCGCCTGATGAGATGATTAGCTGAACAACTTGCCAGGCTTAATTTGCGAGTGAAAGTATTTGTAACGCGTTCACATTATAGATTACGCCAAATATCGCTACCGCCAGCAAAAACAGTGAGGAGATAAAAAGGCTGTGCCGGGTAAAACGTGCGGGCATCCAGCGTTTAAAAATCACGATGTAAAACGACAGCACTGCAACATCAAAAATAACCCACACCAGCGTTAGCGTCAGAATGCTGGTGGCGAAGTCTTGTGTAATGGCAATGAACTGCGGAAAAAACGCAACGAAAAACAGAATATCCTTCGGGTTGGCGACCCCGGTCAGAAAACCGTGGATTAGCCCGCTGTTATCGCGTTCTCGTGCACCCGGCGCGAAGTTTGGAATTTTGCCCCGCATGCCGTTAATCGCCATCACGCCGATATACAACGATCCCGCAAGACCCAGTACGCCAAGCCATATTGTAGAGATCGACACCACGCCTGCCAGCATCAACGCAGCCAGAGCAATCAGTACTAAAGAAGCGCCGTTAGTACCAACAAGCGTGATAAATGCCCGGCGGTAACCATACTGGGCTGCGGTGGCGGTAACCAGCGCCACGACGGGGCCGGGTGTTAGCAGCAGGGTTACAATGCTGAGGCTGTAGGCAGCCAGTAAAGTGAAATTCATACCTGATTATCCTGATGATATTTTCCATCAGTATTCCTCCTGAGTGACGCATTGAAAAACGAATAAAACTGCGCTTAACTGTGAGTAAAACTCAATATAGAAATTCACGATGACACTACCTCCGTTGTACGCCCTGAGGGCTTTTGAAGCCGCAGCCAGGTTGGGGTCGTTCAGTAAAGCCGCTATTCAACTTAACGTAACGCCGGGCGCGGTAAGCCGACATATTCGCACGCTGGAAGCATGGTTTGACTGTGAGCTATTTGTTCGCAGCGGCCCACGCGTTGAGATAACGCCTTCCGGCCAGGGGCTGGCGCAGCAACTGACTGTCGGGTTTCAGAGTCTGGAACAGGCATGTCATGCTTTTCGCAGCAGCAGTCATCAGTTGCGATTGAAAGCGCCGTCCACGTTGACGATGCGCTGGCTATTGGACGTGCTGCGCTATTTCCGTGAGGCGCATCCAACCCCAGTGATCGAAATTGCCAGCATCTGGATGGATACCGATTCGGTGGCCTTCAGCCGAGAACCGTATGACTGTGCGATCCTATTAGGGAATGGCCATTTTGGTGACGATACCGATAGCCGGTTACTGTTTCTTGAGTGGCTTATTCCAGTGTGCTCACCTGCGTTACTGGCGCAAGCGCAGCGTGATCTTTGTGCCTGCGAATTGATTCACCCCTCCGCCGATCGCCGCGACTGGCGTCGATGGCTACAACGCACCGGGAAGTTTCCTGCGTTGAATCTGGCACGTGGCAAAGTGTTCGACACGCTGGAACAGGGGAGTCTTGCGGCGATGAGCGGTCATGGTGTTTCTGTTGCCGATCTGTTGTTAAGCCACGCCGCTATTCAGTCCGGAATGCTGGCGTTACCGTTTAAAGATGTGGTGGCGACCGGCGAGGGGTATTACCTTGTTTGGCCAAAGGCTTCCACACGGCTCAGAAATATTGAGTTACTGTATCGCTGGTTAAAAGAGGCTGCGCCGTGTACCCCTACGGCAGATCTGAACTGGCTGGAGTAAGCGAATTATTTAGTTTTACCATATTGATAATAGTTCTCATTATTATTGTCGTGTTGTTCAGGGAATGGTAATGTTGCTTCAGTGATAAATCGTTAATCCCATTTCCTGTGCAGAAGACAGCATGAAGAACACCACCGCCCTGAATGCCTCCAGACGCGCTGCTCGCACCTTCTCCGTCAGCGAGTTTATGGATTTTGGTGAACGCTACGGGATTGATTACCGTTTTCCCCTGTTGGCGCAAAAGCCGGATTTACCGTCCTGCAGCCCCGTTCTGCAAGGTGAGGTGGAGGAGATGACGCTCCCCTGCGGAATGTGCGTGACGCACTCCGACGTACAGGTATTGCAACCTTACGAAACCACCTCCCGCCACAGCAGCCCTCTCTATATGCTGGTAGTCATGGAAGGTTGCGTGATCCTGACGCTCAACGGGCAGGAGCATATGGTGCGTTCCGGGATGGCGTTTAGCTCACGCCTGAGCGAGCACCAGACGATGCGTGCCCGCCATCATGCCGACTGCAAACTGCGAACCTTATCGCTTGGTCTGTATCCCGACGGCGCGTGGCGCACGGGGTTGCTTGAATCATTGATGCGTGAGTGGGAAAGATGCCAGACACCGACGCTTATATGGCAGGTACCGGGGTTTTTACTCAGCGGACTGCAGTACGCGCAGCAGAGCACGATTAGCCATGTTTCTCGCCAGTTGATGCTGGAAGGGCTGATATTACAACTGTTCGGCCATGGCCTTAGCGTGTGTCAGGTTGAGAGCGGCAAACGCCTTGCGGCCAGCGGTGAGCAACAACGGCTGGAGGTCGTTCGCCGTCTGCTGGAGCAGAGTCCCGAAAATGACTACACCCTTAATGAACTGGCCCAACGCGCGGCGATGAGTCCCAGCAGCCTGCGCAGTAAGTTTCGCGCAGCCTATGGCTGTTCGGTATTCGACTACCTGCGCGATTGCCGTCTGGAACGTGCGCGCGGATATCTACTGGAAGGATATAGCGTACAACAGGCGGCCTGGATGTCGGGTTATCAGCACGCCACCAACTTTTCTACCGCTTTTCGTCGCCGTTACGGCTTTTCGCCGGGCGATTTGCTCAAACCTTGCTAATCCATATTTGCGTTTTACGCACGTGATTTCCTGACAATTTGGCACTGCGCATAGGCAACCTGGCATCCGGCATAGCTATCTCCGTCAGCAAAAAGGTAATAATTCTCACTTACAATTAGACATGCCTTTGGAGATATTCATGTTCGCGAAGACTCGCTTGGCGCTGCTGGTGGGATGGGTTACCGGCAGCGTGGCTTTTCCTCTGCTGGCGCAGGAAACAACAAAAAACGATACGGTGGTTGTCACCTCACAGATGCAGAGCGGGGCCACGAAGCTTGCCACGCCGGATATTGAAACGCCGCAGTCGGTATCGATCGTTACCCGTGAACAATTTGAAGAGCAGGGCGCAACCAGCGTGCGCCAGGCCGTCAGCTATACGCCGGGGGTGTACAGCAATCAGATTGGCGCTTCCAATCGCTTTGACTACATCGTGCTGCGCGGCTTTTCTGACGGCAGCCTGGACAACGTCTATCTCGATGGTCTGAAGATGATGGGCGACACCAACTCTCACAGCTCGCTGGTGGTCGATCCGTGGTTCCTCGAAGATATCGAAGTGGTGCGCGGCCCGGCTTCCGTACTGTATGGCCGCTCCTCTCCGGGCGGTATTGTGGCGCTGACCTCACGTAAGCCATCGTTTGATGCGGGTGGAGAAGTAAAGCTGTTTGCCGGCAACAATAACCAACGCGGCGCGGCGTTTGACGTCACCGGGGCGCTGGATGATAACGATCGCGTGGCGGCGCGACTGAGCGGAATGACGCGTTACGCGGACTCGCAGTTTGGTCCATTGAAGGAAGAACGTTATGCGCTGATGCCCAGCCTGACCTGGCGCATCACCGACCAGACGCGTCTGGATCTGATGGCCTATCTGCACCGTGACCCGGAAGGCGGTAGCCATTCTGGTCTGCCGTATGACGGCACCGTGGTTCCGCATTACGGACAAAAGATCTCCAACACCTTTTACGAAGGCGAGGATGATTACGATAAATACGATCGCCGTGAAAACATGGTGGGCTACAACATTGAGCACCTGTTTGATAACGGCTGGTCGGTGCGGCAAAAGCTGCGCTACCTGCATACCGACGTGGAGCTGAACCAGGTCTATGCGGCGGGCTGGCTGAATGAAACCGAACTTAATCGCGGCTACTCCGGCTCCGATGAAAAAATGTCGGCGATTACGTTGGATAACCAGCTCGACGGCAGCTTTGATACCTGGCAGGTTAACCACCGTCTGCTGGTGGGGATCGACTATCAGGATCGCAGCAATAATACCACTGGCTACTACGGCGCGTTCCCGCCGATTAACGCCTTTAATCCGGTGTACGGCGCGAAGCCTGATTACATCGACATGTATGCGCGCGAAAAGCACAAGCTGCGTCAGACGGGGTACTATTTACAGGATCAGATGTCATGGGATCGCTGGCGTATTACGCTTGGCGGTCGCTACGATCAGGTCAGCGTCTCTAACATTGATAAGATCAACGATACCCGCAGCGATCTGGATAAAAACAACTTCAGTACCCGCGCCGCTCTGCTCTATTTATTCGATAACGGCTTTGCGCCGTACGTGAGTTATTCCACTGCCTTTACGCCAACCAGCTTTGCCGATGAGAACGGTAATCTGCTGGATCCGATGAAAGGCAAGCAGTGGGAAGCCGGGCTGAAATATGAGCCGGAAGGGCTCAACAGCCAGTTCAGCGCATCGGTATTCCGTATCAATCAGACGAATATCGCCACCAAAGAAGAGCCGACCGATCCGTACCGCTCGATTGGGGAAATTGAATCTGAAGGGGTGGAACTGGAGGCAATTAGCCAACTGACGGATAGCTTCCGTTTGCAGGCGGCGTATACCTATACCGACATTCGCTATAAGAAAAGCAGCCCGGAAGAGCAGGGTAAGCGCGCAGTGTATGCCCCGCGTAACCAGGCCAGTACCTGGCTGAGCTACGATGTGAAAAGCGGCCCGCTGGACGGCCTGACGTTGGGCTCAGGCGTACGTTATGTGAATGGTATTGCCAGCGATCGCCTGAATACTCACACTCTGCCGTCCTACACGCTGGTGGATATGGCAATTGGCTACGACTTAACGAATATCGGCATTAAAGGATTGAGCGCACAGTTGAACGTCAACAACCTGACCGACAAGCGCTACGTTGCGGCCTGTAACTCGCTCTCGTACTGCTACTTCGGCGCCGAGCGCAGCATTGTTGGTAGCGTTTCGTGGAAGTTCTGATGCTTTAGCCGGATGCGGCGCTGGCGCCTTATCCGGCCTCCGGCAGCGCGCAAATTGTATGCCTGATAAGCGCAGCGCATCAGGCATAGTGGATTGCGGCTATTTTGTAAAACCGTTTTGCATACAAATTTGCGCGCTGGTTCTCAGCGTAAAGGCGACCTTGTCCGGGTACTGACTGTAGTAGTTATGCTCTTCTTCCAGCCCTTTGGCCTGCGCCAGGCGTACCGTTTCCAGCGAGCAGGTACGGTAGACCAGGTCTTTATTCATATTGGTCTGCTTTTCGCGCTGTTTATCTGCAGACAGCGCCAGCCAGCTTTCGGACAGGGAGTAATCGTAGACCACCCGATTTCCTTTCGCCTGCACGTTCTCAATGGTAATGAATTCGTCGATTTTCAGCCTTGGCTGCCCACGCATTTTTTTCTTATCTTCTGCGGCGGCATATTGGGCCAGCGCATTAATATCCATGCTGGCTATTTTCTGCTTATAAATATCGACATAGGCGGCGGGTTGCTGATAATGCTGAGCGTAGGCGTTTCTTAATTCTCCGTCGCTCATCGTACAGCCCGCCAGAAATAAAGGTAATAGCAGTGCCAGTTTTATTTTAGTCATGATGTTATCCCGTTCATTATTGTGGTCCCAGTCGCCCATAACAGATAGAGAAATGATTAAGGGTGATAGTTAAGGTTGTATAAACGAGGACACGATGACACAAGTTCAATAGTCTTAAAATGATGTAACAGGCGGGAAACCCTGCCAGAATTGGCAGGGTTTTTGAACAGACTGATAAAGAATTAATGGCCGATCATGTTTGCTTTCGGGATCAGCTGGAAATACATGTGATCGGGTACCGGTGTATCCCAGACATTGGCATATACAGCGTAACCAATAGTGGCAAACAGAATTCCCAGCACCAGTATTGTCATGGCAACACCCGACAGCGCCGTCTGGCGCCATAATGGTTTACCACCGTTGCCTTGCGCACCTGGCGGTGTCTGCAGGGAAAAGCTCAGCGTTGAGGCTACCGGGCAGGATTCAACGCAGGTCATGCAGCCAGTGCATTCCACGGTTCGCACCTGAATCAGCCTGTCTACCGGGATATTCGACGGGCAGTTTTTCGCGCATTTCCCGCAGTCGATGCAACTGTCGGCATTGCGGCGGATTTTAAACGGTGAGAGCAGCGAGAAAAGCCCAAGCAACGCGCCGTAAGGGCACAGATAACGACACCAGGCGTTGCGAATAAACAGACTCAGAATGCTGATAACCACCACGGAGATAAGCGTGGCGGAGCCAATATGGCGAAAGAAATCGAGCATCTTGACATCGATAATGATGCCATAGGCTGAGGTCAGAAAATATTGGATCCCCTGGGCGGGCATCGACAGGGCGATATACAAGAAGAAGCTCAGCAGCAAATACTTCAGGCTGAGCAGCGGGATATCCAGCCAGCGCGGCAACGTGAAGTTGCGACCGAATAATTTTTTGCCCAGATTGCCGAGCAGTTCGGAAAGCGTGCCCACCGGACATAACCACGAACAGAAGGCTTTTTTTAACAACAGGCTGATCAGGATAAACGCAACTAACAGCAGCATGGAGGCGGCATGGATGGGCGGAAGAAAACCGGTCTCCAGGGTATAGCGGATATTCATTAAGCCCGCTATCGGTAGCCATCCCTCAATACCGCCGGGCCTTGGTACATAGACGCTGGTACCGGCGGTTTCGAAATAGCGGACCCAATACCAGAACGTCACGCCAATATAAATATTGATAGCCAGCAGGAGAAATTGGGTGGCTTTTCGCCAACTGCTGGCATTGCGCCAGTCATTCCAGGGCAGTTTGCCTCCGGTCGTGCCTGGGCGGCGCTGCCAGCGCGTTCTCTTCTTCCCGTTCATGATTTTATACTGTCCCTCATATTTCCCCTTCTGCATTCAGAAGGCGTCATCACCGGGATATGCTAGCGCTATTCAGATTTGGTGTATTTGATTTGCATCTTATTACGCGGCTGTTATTTTTATCATGCGAAAATACCTGAATAATAATAACAGCCTGATATTTGTCACAGGTCAGATAAATACCCTGAACGGGGTATTTATTTCTCTGCAGAGCAATGGTTATTCCTGATAAACCTCAACGCGGTCACGACCATTACTTTTTGCCTGATAAAGTGCGCGATCGGCTTTATCAACCAGTTGTTTGTAGTCGGGATGATAGTCATATTCGGCAATACCGATACTGACGGTAATAGAAAACGTTTCTGTCGCAGAGGCGGCCATGCGCATCCCGGCAATTTTCATACGCAGCGTTTCCAGAATAATACTGGCCTGCGATTCATCTGACTCGACGAGCAGAATCATAAATTCTTCACCACCGTAGCGGAACACGTAATCGCTGCTACGGATATGATCATAAATAACCGCCGCGACGCTTTTGAGCGTCAGATCACCGGTATTATGTCCGAAGTTATCGTTAATTTGCTTAAAGTAGTCGATATCCAGCATTGCCAGGCTAAAAGGCTTACGCGCATGTAACGCCAGCGAGATTTCGCGTCGCATGATGGTCGGAATAAAGCGGCGGTTAAGCAACTGGGTCAGCGAATCTTTACCATTTTCCTGCTTAACCAGCGCCTCAAACATTGAGGCGAGCAGGAAATGGATTTTTGCTGAGAGCTGGCGAACATCCTGTAATAAGCTCATCCGTTCGGGCTCTGTCGGTTGATGCTGAGGTGACAGGGTGGTCGTCAGACGGGTGTCGATCTCTGCAATCAGTGATTCCATTTCGTTGAGCAAATTGCTGTTGCCAAGAATATGTTTTCCCTTATGCGAGAACCACATACCAAAATCAGAGTTCGCCAGAAATACCATTTCACCGAAAGGCATTGCGGTGGCAATGTTATAGATAAACTGGTTTTCCCAGTCAGTAAACGAACGGATTTGCCGCTCACGCTCGACGTTAACGTCATCGTAAATAGTCTGCAGACGATACTGCTCCTGAGTATGCAGCGAGTTTTGATGGCTTGGGGAATAGGAGACTGTCATGGCCTCCAGTGCGGTATCCATTGCCAGACTGCTGAAACAGATAGCATCGCTCAGCAGAGAGGACGAATAGTCCGCTTTGGTTTTCAACACCCGATACAGCTCATCTTTGAGCTTACGCGCGCCGCGGTTCACCAGATCGATGGGCAGACCGATGCGGGCATGCACCACGCCAATTTTGCGTTGTTTGGCCAGCAGTTGCGAGAGATCTTCATGCGCGCTGCCAAGGACGCTGCGCAGCCAGTCAAACATGCTGCCGCTGAGGCGGGTACTGACCTGTTCTGTATTGAGGAATAATGCGCTCTGGGCGTGGGAGAGCATATAGTCATAAAAAACGGTCACTAAATGGCGGATCTCTTCATCGCTTAACGATGTCAGGAGCGTGTGAACTTCAGGCGATGTTTGTCGTATCAGCGCCTGCCATTCTGTAAGGAGTAATGTGTCGTTTACCGGTTCAACCTGTTCCATCTCACTGCCACTCAACGTGCGATTAAAAATTCAGGCGGTATTACGGACAATTACCTCACGATGGTCAAGTTAAACTCTCTTATCGATGGCTAATACCTTCATAAATAAGCCTGAGCGCGAAGACACCGATAATGGCGCCAATCACCCGGCTGGCAACCCGCTGGATTCGGCCATAAGCACGGCGCACGGCGGGCAATGAAAACGCCTGACTGAGAAAAATACGCCAGATAACGGAAGACAATATTATGCCTGCCCAGGCCATCAACCTGGCCCACGTTGGTGTGTCAGCGCTTAAGGTGACCGAGAAGATACTAATAAAAAACAGCACGGTTTGCGGATTAGATAAATCCGTTAATAATCCACGGCGGAAAAACACATACCACGGGGCGGAAAGCGGCTGTTGTAACGTTGCCATTTGCGGCGTAGCCTGATGCCGGATGCTGTTCCAGGCGAACCACAGCAGATAGGCGCCGCCGACAATCTTAATCAACGAAAAGATCTCTTCACACTGGGTGATAAGCGTCGCCATACCAAAGAGCCCGAGGCCGGAGTAAAACGCATCGCCTAAGGCCACGCCCAGACCGGTCATGACGCCTGCGCGTCGTCCTGACGCCAGGCTGGTTTGCACCACCACAAACAGATTCGCGCCGGGATTAAAAAAAGTTAAAACAAACAGGCTGACGGTGAGTATGACGGCGTGCAGAGGTTCCATAGACAACGTATCCATTAGTGAGGGCGGAAGCAGGGTCAGCTAACACTATAATTTTAGTATCCACGTCATTCTGCGTATTCACTCACACTGCGCGTTTTGCGTATTTAACGATTAGCAAAATATCTTTATATTTCCGCCTGCTCTGGATCTTTTTATCAGCCTGAACTACTTATTAATCATCCTTGACTCGCGTGTCGAATGTTCAGGGGGCGATGATGGCATATATAACAAAACCTGGAGCTTTTATATGAAAACTGGATATAAAGTACTTATTGGTGCGTTAGCTTTAGTTTTTTCCAACGCCTATGCTGCGGAATTTATGACAAAACTTGAGTTTGAAAAGGTTGAGTCGCAGTACACAAAAATCGGTGATATTTCAACGAGTAATGAAGTTTCTGTTGCAGATGCTAAAGAAGAGCTGCTGAAGAAAGCTGAAGAGAAAGGCGCTGATGTGGTGGTATTAACCTCCGGCCAAACGGATAACAAAATCCATGGCACAGCGAATATTTACAAGAAAAAATAACACGCTGCTGTAAAAAATACGCCACCCGTCGGTCATTGTACTGGCGGGTTTTCTTTTAATCTGCGCCAGAACGTGGTTCTGCTAATTCCGAGATAGCGTGCAGCCGCGGTTTTATCACCATTGAATTGTGCCAGCACCTGCTGCGGCGTCAACGATGTGGATAGCTGTGGGGAGTCAGCAGCAACGACCAGTTCCGGTAACAACTGCTGCAGGAATTGTACATTCAGCTCAGGCTGCGGCTCGACGCTTAAAAACAGCGCCAGACGCTCCATCATATTACGCAGTTCGCGGATATTTCCCGGCCAGCCATAATTGAGCAACGTCGGTTGACTCAGTCCCAGCCCCTTACGCACGGGTTCAGAAAACGGCACATCCAGCTCCGCCAGCGACTGTTTTAAAAAGCCTTCCGCCAGCGGCAGGATGTCGGGCAACCGCTCGCGTAGCGGCGGCAGCTTAAGGCGTAAAATGCTCAGGCGATAAAACAGATCGGTACGAAACTCTCCCTGCTTCATCTCCTGCTCCAGATTACAGTGAGTGGCGCTAATCACACGTACATCGACCGGAATCGGCTGATGTCCACCGACCCGGGTAACTTCTTTTTCTTCCAGCACGCGCAGTAGTCGGGTTTGTAACGGCAGCGGCATCTCGCCTATTTCATCAAGAAACAGCGTTCCGCCGTGGGCGATTTCAAACAGGCCCGCACGTCCTCCCCGACGGGAGCCGGTAAAAGCGCCATCTTCATAGCCAAACAGTTCAGCTTCCAGCAATGATTCAGTGATTGCCCCGCAGTTGACAGCAACAAACGGCGGCGAGGGCTTCCCGCGGCGATTGTCCTGACGGGTGAAAAACTCACGGTGAATGGCCTGCGCCGCCAGCTCTTTGCCCGTGCCGGTTTCGCCCTGAATCAGCACCGGCGCACGCGAACGGGCGTAGAGCATAATGGTGTGCCGTACCTGTTCCATTTGCGCAGAGTGACCGCGCATATCCCCCAGCGCATAGCGGGTGCGTAGCGTATCGCCAGAGGCGTACTGACCGTGTCTGCGCAGCGTCAGCCGGGTCATATCCAGCGCATCGACAAAAGCCTGGCGCACGGTAGCTGCTGAATAGATAAAAATACCGGTCATGCCTGCTTCTTCCGCCAGGTCGGTGATCAACCCCGCGCCGACCACTGCCTGCGTGCCGCTGGCCTTCAGCTCGTTGATTTGCCCACGGGCATCTTCTTCGGTGATATAGCTGCGCTGTTCAAGCTGCAAATTGAAGGTCTTTTGAAAGGCGAGAAGCGCAGGGATGGTTTCCTGATAGGTAATGACGCCAATCGACGAGGTGAGCTTTCCCGCTTTTGCCAGCGCCTGTAGCACGTCAAACCCGCTGGGTTTAATCAGGATCACCGGAATCGATAAACGGCTTTTCAGATATGCTCCGTTGGAGCCCGCGGCAATGATGGCATCACAGCGCTCGGTGGCCAACTTCTTGCGGATATACGTCACCGCCTTTTCGAAACCAAGCTGAATAGGGGTGATGGTCGCCAGATGGTCGAACTCGAGGCTGATGTCGCGAAACAGTTCGAACAGACGCGTGACCGAAACCGTCCAGATAACCGGTTTGTCATCGTTCACCCGTGGCGGAAGATGCGTATCAGCCATAACCAACCCAAAAAGTAAGGAACCGAGTATTAGGGTTTAGTTGTGTTTCATAAATGTTGCAATGAAACGTGAAGGAACGTTTCATGAAACGATAGCTGACACGCTTTTGTGCAACACAGAGACAATGATTGACCTTAACATATTGTTTTTAAATTAAAATTCATAAATTAATTTAAAATTAAGGTCTTTGGCATACCCCTTGCTTTAAGTAAATCAACGAATGCTAACAAGTTGATAACAAGAGGACGGGATATGTCTCTACACTCCCCAGGGCTGGCGTTTCGCGCCGCGCTCAGCAAAGAAAATCCATTACAAATCGTAGGCACCATCAACGCCAATCACGCTCTGCTGGCCCAACGCGCCGGATATCAGGCCATTTACCTCTCTGGCGGCGGCGTCGCGGCGGGCTCTTTGGGTTTGCCGGATCTCGGTATTTCTACCCTTGATGACGTGTTGACCGATATTCGTCGCATTACTGACGTTTGCCCGCTGCCGCTGCTGGTGGATGCAGATATCGGTTTTGGATCGTCAGCGTTCAACGTGGCGCGAACCGTGAAGTCGATTGCCAAAGCCGGTGCCGCCGCGCTGCATATTGAAGATCAGATCGGCGCCAAGCGTTGCGGTCATCGCCCGAACAAAGCGATCGTCTCGAAAGAAGAGATGGTCGACAGGATCCGCGCCGCCGTGGATGCGCGTACCGATCCCAACTTTGTCATCATGGCGCGAACCGATGCGTTGGCGGTGGAAGGGTTAGAGGCGGCTATCGATCGTGCCCAGGCATACGTTGAAGCGGGTGCGGACATGCTGTTCCCGGAAGCCATTACCGAACTTGCGATGTACCGCCAGTTTGCCGATGCGGTACAGGTGCCGATCCTCGCCAATATTACCGAATTTGGCGCTACGCCGCTGTTCACCACCGATGAACTGCGCAGCGCGAACGTCGCGATGGCGCTGTATCCGTTGTCAGCCTTCCGCGCCATGAACCGCGCGGCGGAAAAGGTTTATAACGTGCTGCGTCAGGAAGGAACGCAAAAGAGCGTTATCGACATTATGCAGACGCGCAACGAACTGTACGAAAGCATCAATTACTACCAGTTCGAAGATAAACTCGACGCGCTGTACACAAAAAAGTAGCCACGTAGGCCTGATAAGGCGAAGCCGCCATCAGGCAATGCCGGATGGCACTGCGTTTATCCGGCCTGCGTAGCTACTCGCACACCCTCAGCACCCTACATATTATAAAAATGACGAGGACAACATGAGCGACACAACGATCCTGCAAAACAGTACCCATGTCATTAAACCTAAAAAATCGGTTGCGCTCTCAGGCGTCACCGCCGGAAATACCGCGCTGTGCACCGTAGGAAAAAGCGGTAACGACCTGCACTATCGCGGCTACGATATTCTCGACCTGGCGCAGCAGTGCGAATTTGAAGAAGTTGCGCACCTGCTGATCCACGGAAAATTGCCTACCCGCGATGAACTCAACGCCTACAAGATTAAATTAAAAGCGCTGCGTGGATTGCCCGCTAACGTGCGTACCGTGCTGGAAGCGCTACCTGCCGCCTCGCATCCGATGGACGTGATGCGCACCGGCGTCTCCGCGCTGGGCTGTACGCTGCCGGAAAAAGAGGGGCATACCGTTTCCGGCGCACGCGATATTGCCGACAAGCTGCTGGCGTCGCTCAGTTCAATCCTTCTGTACTGGTATCACTACAGCCATAACGGCGAGCGCATTCAGCCGGAAACCGACGATGATTCCATCGGCGGCCACTTTCTGCACCTGCTGCATGGCGAAAAGCCGTCGCAAAGTTGGGAAAAGGCGATGCATATTTCGCTGGTGCTGTATGCCGAGCATGAATTTAACGCTTCCACCTTTACCGGTCGCGTGATTGCAGGGACAGGCTCCGATATGTATTCCGCCATTATCGGGGCGATTGGCGCACTGCGCGGGCCGAAACATGGCGGAGCGAATGAAGTGTCGCTGGAGATCCAGCAGCGCTACGAAACGCCGGACGAAGCTGAAGCGGATATCCGTAAACGCGTTGAAAACAAAGAGGTGGTGATTGGCTTTGGCCACCCGGTTTACACCATCGCCGACCCGCGTCATCAGGTGATTAAACGCGTGGCGAAACAGCTTTCACAGGAAGGCGGTTCACTGAAAATGTACAACATCGCCGACCGCCTGGAAGAGGTGATGTGGGAAACGAAAAAGATGTTCCCGAACCTCGACTGGTTCTCGGCGGTTTCCTACAACATGATGGGCGTCCCCACTGAAATGTTCACTCCGCTGTTTGTCATCGCCCGCGTCACCGGCTGGGCGGCGCACATCATCGAACAGCGCCAGGACAACAAAATTATCCGTCCTTCCGCCAACTATACCGGCCCGGAAGATCGCGAATTTGTCGCGATTGAAGAACGTTGCTAATACCAAACCTCGAAAGATAAAAAACAGGAAATGTACCCTATGTCTGCACATATTTCGAACGTCCGCCCGGAATTTGACCGTGAAATCGTTGATATCGTTGATTACGTCATGAACTACGAAATCACCTCGAAGGTGGCGTATGACACCGCGCATTATTGCCTGCTGGATACCTTAGGCTGCGGCCTGGAAGCGCTGGAATATCCGGCCTGTAAAAAACTGCTGGGGCCGGTCGTCCCCGGGACTGTGGTGCCGAACGGCGTGCGAGTTCCGGGCACCCAGTTCCAGCTTGACCCGGTGCAGGCGGCGTTTAATATCGGTGCGATGATCCGTTGGCTGGACTTTAACGACACCTGGCTGGCCGCGGAATGGGGCCATCCTTCCGATAACCTCGGCGGTATTCTGGCTACGGCTGACTGGCTGTCGCGCAATGCGGTGGCGGTGGGGAAAGCGCCGTTAACCATGAAAAAAGTGTTAACCGGAATGATTAAAGCCCATGAAATTCAGGGCTGTATCGCGCTGGAAAACTCTTTTAACCGCGTAGGTCTCGATCACGTCCTGTTGGTCAAAGTGGCCTCGACGGCGGTGGTTGCCGAGATGCTTGGCCTGAGCCGGGATGAAATTCTTAACGCCGTGTCGCTGGCATGGGTCGACGGCCAGGCGCTGCGTACCTATCGTCATGCGCCAAATACCGGCACGCGTAAATCCTGGGCGGCAGGCGATGCCACCTCGCGTGCAGTACGTCTGGCGCTGATGGCGAAAACCGGTGAGATGGGATACCCGTCCGCACTGACGGCGAAAACCTGGGGCTTTTATGACGTCTCTTTTAAAGGTGAGTCGTTCCGCTTCCAGCGCCCGTACGGTTCTTACGTAATGGAAAACGTGCTGTTTAAAATCTCCTTCCCGGCCGAGTTCCACTCGCAGACTGCGGTAGAAGCGGCAATGACGCTATACGAGCAACTGCAGGCCGCAGGTAAAACGGCGGCGGATATCGAAAAAGTGACCATTCGTACGCACGAAGCCTGTATCCGCATCATCGATAAAAAAGGTCCGCTCGATAACCCCGCAGATCGTGACCATTGTATCCAGTATATGGTTGCCGTTCCGCTGCTGTTCGGACGTTTAACGGCGGCAGATTATGAAGACGGCGTGGCGCAGGACAAACGCATTGATGCCCTGCGCGAGAAGATCACCTGCTTTGAAGATCCGGCGTTTACTGCCGATTATCACGACCCGGAAAAACGCGCCATCGCCAACGCCATCACCCTGGAATTCACCGACGGTTCACGTTTTGAAGAAGTGGTAGTGGAATACCCAATCGGCCACGCGCGCCGTCGTAACGACGGCATGCCGAAGCTGGTCGAGAAGTTCAAAATCAACCTGGCGCGTCAGTTTCCGACCCGTCAGCAGCAGCGCATCCTGGATGTCTCCCTGGACAGAACTCGCCTGGAGCAGATGCCGGTCAATGAGTATATGGATTTATTTGTTATCTGAAACCCGACTCATCAGGCGTAAGTTCAACAGGAGAGCATTATGTCTTATAGCGAGTTTTATCAACGTTCGATTACGCAGCCGGAGTCGTTCTGGGCCGAGCAGGCCCAGCGTATTGACTGGCAGCAGCCGTATACACAGGTACTGGATCACAGCAACCCGCCGTTTGCCCGCTGGTTTTGCGGCGGCACGACCAATCTGTGCCATAACGCCATCGATCGCTGGCTGGACAAACAGCCCGAGGCGCTGGCGCTGATTGCGGTGTCATCAGAAACCGAAGAAGAACGCACGTTTACCTTTCGTCAGCTGTATGACGAAGTAAACGTCGCGGCGGCGATGCTGTTGTCGCTGGGCGTACAGCGCGGCGATCGGGTACTGGTTTATATGCCGATGATCGCCGAGGCGCACATTACGCTGCTGGCCTGCGCGCGCATTGGGGCGATCCATTCGGTGGTGTTCGGTGGTTTCGCCTCGCACAGCGTGGCGGCGCGCATTGACGACGCCCGACCGATGGTTATCGTTTCGGCGGATGCCGGGGCGCGCGGCGGCAAGATCCTGCCGTATAAAAAGCTGCTCGATGATGCGATCGATCAGGCGCAGCACCAGCCGCGTCATGTGGTATTGGTCGATCGCGGTCTGGCGAAAATGGCGCGGGTCGAGGGGCGTGACCTCGACTTTGCCGCCCTTCGCCAACAGCATCTCGGGGCGCGGGTGCCAGTTGTCTGGCTGGAATCAAACGAAACGTCCTGCATTCTCTACACCTCCGGGACAACCGGCAAACCGAAAGGCGTCCAGCGCGACGTTGGCGGCTATGCGGTCGCCCTGGCGACCTCGATGTACACCATTTTCGGAGGTAAAGCAGGCGGCGTGTTCTTCTGCGCGTCGGACATCGGCTGGGTGGTTGGACATTCCTATATCGTGTACGCCCCGCTGTTGGCGGGGATGGCGACGGTGGTTTACGAAGGGCTGCCAACGTATCCGGATTGCGGGGTGTGGTGGAAAATTGTTGAGAAGTATCAGGTCAGCCGGATGTTCTCGGCCCCGACCGCCATTCGCGTACTGAAGAAATTCCCGACCGCGCAAATCCGTAATCACGATCTTTCCTCGCTGGAAGTGCTGTATCTGGCGGGTGAGCCGCTGGATGAACCGACCGCCAGTTGGGTCACGGAAACGCTGGGCGTCCCGGTTATCGACAACTACTGGCAGACCGAATCCGGCTGGCCGATTATGGCGATCGCCCGCGGGCTGGACGACAGACCGTCGCGCCTCGGTAGTCCAGGCGTGCCGATGTACGGCTATAACGTGCAGTTGCTCAATGAGGTGACCGGTGAACCTTGCGCGGCGAACGAGAAGGGGATGCTGGTGATTGAAGGGCCACTGCCGCCAGGCTGTATTCAGACCATCTGGGGGGATGACGCGCGGTTTGTGAATACCTACTGGTCACTGTTTTCCCGCCAGGTATACGCCACCTTTGACTGGGGGATTCGTGACGCGGACGGCTATTACTTTATTCTTGGTCGGACAGATGACGTCATCAACGTGGCCGGGCACCGGCTGGGGACGCGCGAGATAGAGGAAAGCATTTCCAGCTATCCAAACGTCGCCGAAGTGGCGGTAGTCGGCGTGAAAGACGCGCTGAAAGGGCAGGTGGCGGTCGCGTTTGTCATTCCGAAACAGAGTGACAGCCTGGAAGACCGCGACATTGCTCATTCGGAAGAGAAGGCGATTATGGCGCTGGTGGACAGTCAAATTGGTAACTTTGGCCGTCCGGCGCACGTCTGGTTTGTATCGCAACTGCCGAAAACACGCTCCGGCAAAATGCTCAGACGAACGATTCAGGCGATCTGCGAAGGCCGCGATCCTGGCGATCTGACGACCATTGACGATCCCGCGTCGTTACAGCAAATCCGTCAGGCGATCGAGGAGTAGCGTCGTGTTATGCCCGGTGGCGCAATGCTTACCGGGCCTGCATTTTAATCCGCTTTCTTATACGGTCCGTGATAGTAATCAAACGGTGCATAAAGCGTATCGGCCACGAACGATAACGGCACATCAACAAATAACAGTGCTAAATCGAAATAGTTATAATCGTAAGCGCCCGGGTTTTTTAGTTTATCAATATCATGGTGCATACCCACGTAATACGTATCTGAATCCTCACCTGCCGTGCGTGCATCAATGCTGCCGCATCCTGAAAGTAATACGCTGATAAAGAGCGCCATTACCGCAACCGTCTTTTTGCTCATGCTATGACCTGGCTTCTCGCCCCGTTTTATCATAACGGTAAAAAAGCGGCTGGTTGTCCTCGGAACTTAAATTACCAGGTCAGGGTACATCATGTGAGGATTGCACATCGTAGGCCGGATAAACCACGTGAGTGGTGTATCCGGCATGACGGTTTAAATTGACGGATCCACTTTATAATTTTGGTAATAGTACTCTCTATCTCGTTCGTTAATGTTTCTTATTACCCTGCAAGGAACCCCCACGGCTACGACATCTGGCGGAATGTTTTTTGTGACCACGCTCCCCGCGCCAATAACGGAATTATCGCCAATCGTTATGCCCGGGTTGATGACTACGTTACTGCCAATCCATACGTTATTGCCGAGGGTGACCGGAAAGGAAAACATCTCTCCGGATTTCCTTAATTCGTGGTGAACAGGGTGACCCGTTACCGTGATCGTGACGTTTGGCGCAATTAAAACGTTATCGCCAATGGTGACCGTGTAATCATCCACAATGGTAAAGTTAAAATTGGCATAGAAATTTTTGCCAATGTGAATATTGCTGCCGTAGGAGAAATAAATGGGGGGCTCGATCCACGCATTCTCTCCCACGGTGGCAAACATTTCACGAATCAGTCTTTCCCTCTTTTCAACCTCCGATGGACGCGTATGGTTAAATTCATACATTAACTCTTTTCCGCGCAGTCTCTCCTGCGGCAGTCCCTCGCCCATATCGGTAAACAGCTTGCCTGCTTTTATTCGGTCTCTTATCGACATGCTCATCGAAGATATTCCCTCTGTGTCATTGGTCTTCAGGCTTGTTTACTTGCTGGAGTGAAAACGCGGGAAAACGGTCCCGGCCCGCTAAGGGTGAATACGGAAATTAGCGTGAAGCTCAGCGCAATGATCCCCAGCACCAGATACGCCCCCTGGAAACCAATGCTTTCATACATTTTTCCGGCCAGAACTGACATGAAAATCATGGCTAACTGTTTGAAGAAGCAGAAACACACCAGGTAAATCGTGGCCGAGAAACGCACTTCAAACTGACTGGTGATGTATTTGAAGCAACCGACAATCAGGAACGGTATCTCGAACATATGCAGCGTTTTGAGGATCACGACCTCCAGCGCAGTGGTGGCAAATGATGAACCAATGATCCGCACCGACATGATCGTACCGGCCAGCAGCAGGGCGTTCTTTCCGCCGATGCGGTTCACAATCAGCGGCGCAAAGAACATGATCGAGGCGTTGAGCAATTCCCCCATCGTCGTGACGTAGCCAAACACGCGGGTACCCTGTTCGCCGGTGGCAAAGAATGAGGTAAAGAAGTTGGCGAACTGCTGGTCAAATACGTCATAAGTGCAGGAAACGCCGACCACGTACAGGGAGAGGAACCAGAGTTTCGGTTGTTTGAATAATTCCAGCGCCAGCTTCAGGCTGAATGCCGAGTTGTTGGCACCTACCGCATCCGCGACTTTTGCTGAAGAGGGGGCATCTGTTTTTGAAAAGAGCAGCAGCAATGCCAGAATGACCGCACAGCCAGAACCTAACCAGAAGACAAACTGGTTATTGATGGTGAACATAATTCCGGCAATTGAGGCGCACAGCGCCCAGCCCACGCAGCCAAACATGCGCGCGCGACCAAATTCAAAGTTGCTTCGGCGGCTGGCCTTTTCAATATAGGCTTCAATCGCCGGAGCGCCGGCATTGTAAATAAAGCCAAGATAAATCCCGCCGACAATCGAACCCAGTAAAATATTAACCTGTAATAACGGGCCAAAAACGTAAATAAAGAACGGGGCAAACATTACCAGCATTCCGGTAATGACCCACAGCAGGTGTTTACGCAGGCCAAGCTTATCGGAAAGCAGTCCGAAAATTGGCTGGAATAATAACGAAAACAGTGAAATACAGGCGAAGATTATCCCGGTGTCACTTTTACTGATCTGATTTACATCGTGTAACCAGATAGGGAAGAAGGGGAAATAGGCACCCATAATGAAAAAGTAAAAGAAGAAGAAAAAGCCGAACATCCAAAAGTTAGTGTTTTTTAAATAATACATAACAGACTTCCTCAGGAAAAATAAGGGCAGGTCATAACCTGCCCATTATTATTATGTTTAACCCCAGATAACCTGGTAGTGATAACGTCCGGCGCTCAGCTGAAATTCCGGCGACACGGAAGGACTCCACGAATCATCGCCGCCGACGCCCATATGGAAGCCATCAATATTGAGCCAGGTGCCCGCCTCAGGTTGCAGCAGATGGCGGTGGCTGGTTTCCATCAGTTGCTGCTGGCTAAAGCGGCTGATGTTGAACAGGAAGTCTCCGCGCCACTGGTGCGCGCCGTAGTGCAGTTCACGCGTGCCGCAGCGCAAACCGTTTTCGCCCGGGAAAACATACGGGGTGTACATCTCATCTAGCGACAGATCCCAGCGATCGAAACAGGCGGCACTCAGGCGATCCGGGTAGTTCTCATGCGGACCGAGACCTAACCAGTTCACTCGCTCTGCGACCTGCGACAGTTGGCAGCTCAGGCCGATACGTGCCGGATGCGGCGTACCGCTGGCAACGTCGACATCCACCGTTATTTGCATTTCACCCTTGCCGTCGATGCGGTAGCTTTTTCGGCTGACGAACAGCGTTTCACCCTGATACTGCCACGCATGTTCGGTGGCGATCAGTACCGCATTGCTCAGCGTGTCGGCAGCACAGTGCAGTAACGTTGCTTCGACCTGATAATGACCGGCAGCCTTCCAGCGTTCAATCCAGGCATTAGGGTCGATGCGGGTTGATTCGCTCACGCCGATATCGTTATCCAGCGGCGCGCGGGTGAACTGGTCGGTCAGTGGGGTTAACAGTTGGGCTTTATCGCCAATCCAGTACTGTGTCAGCAGGCCAGACTGACGGTCGAATTGCCAGCGCTTGTTATCGTTCTCAACGGTAAAGATGTTTTCGCTAACGTTAAGCTGTGGCGCGAAACAGTGAGTTGGCAGCCGTGCCAGGCTGAGTTTTTCTTCCAGCTTCCACTGCTGCCAGGCGCTGATATGCCCGGCGTCTGACCACGCGGTTGCCTGAGGTTGTTCTACGCGCACCGTCAACCACAGCTGGCCTGCGGTTTCCGGCATCGGGACATCAGGCAGGGTAATCACCTGGCGGCCCTGTGGGGCGATATCCAGAACGATTTCTCCGGCGGCCAGCGGATTGCCGTCCTGAGCTATCGACCAGTGCAGAACTTCGTTATCGCTGCGGCGGAACAGGTATTCGCTGGTCACTTCAATCTGGCGTTCAGCGCCCGGCAGTAACGTGAACTGGAAGAACTGCTGTTCATGTTTGGCCTCGTATAACGCCGGATGCGGAGTGCGATCGGCGAATACCAGTCCGTTCATGCAAAACTGACGATCGTTAGGTGTGTCGCCAAAGTCGCCACCGTAGGCTGACCATGCCTTGCCGTTATCATCATATTTAATCAACGACTGATCCACCCAGTCCCAGACAAACCCGCCCTGCAGGCGCGGATACTGACGGAACGCTTGCCAGTATTTGGCGAAGCCGCCAAAACTGTTGCCCATGGCGTGGGCGTATTCGCAGAGGATCAGCGGACGCTGCTCGCCGGGCATCGACAGCCACTTTTTAATCGACCATTTGGGGACTGCGGGGAAGGGCTGATCCTGATCTACGCGGGCGTACATCGGGCAAATAATGTCGGTCGCCGCGGTATTTGCGCCGCCGCCTTCATATTGTACCGGGCGTGACGGGTCTGCTGATTTTATCCAGCGGTAGAGTGCGTCGTGATTGACGCCATGGCCGGATTCATTGCCCAGTGACCAGATGATAATGCTCGGATGGTTGCGATCGCGTTGTACCATGCGCGTGACGCGCTGGCTCATGGCAGGCAGCCAGGCGGGATCGTCGGTGAGGCGGTTCATCGGCACCATGCCATGGGTTTCAATGTTGGCTTCGTCGACGACATACAGACCGTAGCGATCGCACAGGGTGTACCACAACGGATGGTTCGGGTAATGGGAGCAGCGCACGGCGTTAAAGTTATTCTGCTTCATCAGCAGAATATCCTGCACCATCGTCGCCTCGTCCATCACCTGGCCGTTGACCGGATGGTGCTCATGACGGTTGGTGCCGCGAATCAACAGCGGCTTACCGTTAAGTAACAGCAGGCCGTTTTCAATACCAACCTGACGAAAGCCTACGTCACAGGCTTCCGCTTCAATCAGCACTCCGTCCGCGGTGCATAACTGCACAACGCCACGGTACAGATTGGGCGTTTCGGCACTCCACAGCGCCGGCTTTTCGACGTTCAGACGCAGGGTAACCCGGTCATGATAAGCGCCGCGTTCATCAATAATCTCGCTGCCGAGTGGGGAGGTCGTTTCGTGAGTGAGCGTTTCACCTTCCCACAATTGCAGGGTGACGCGTAACTCTTCGCTCGCGTTGCCCGCCACTCTGACTTCCGCCTCCAGTACGGCGCGGCTGAAGTCGTCGTTAAAATGGGTGTTAATGCGCAGGTCGCGGATTTGCACAGTGGGCTTATGCAGCAAAGATACGTCGCGAAAGATCCCGCTCATGCGCCACATGTCCTGGTCTTCCAGATAACTGCCGTCGCTCCAGCGCAGCACCATCACGGCCAGACGATTTTCGCCGCGTAACAGATAATCGCTAAGATCGAACTCCGATGGCAGGCGGCTATCCTGACCGTAGCCGACCCAGCGGCCGTTGCACCACAGATGAAACGCGGAATTGACGCCGTCAAAAATAATGCGTGTCTGACCTTCATCTAACCACGCGTCTTCAATATTGAATGTGAGCGAGTAACATCCTGTCGGGTTCTGTGGCGGAACGTACGGAGGATTAACCGGGATTGGGTAGGTGACGTTGGTATAAATTGGCGCATCGTAACCGTCCATCTGCCAGTTAGAGGGAACGTTGATAGTGTCAGCCTGTGGCAGATCGCTTGTCAGCCAGCTTTCCGGCACTGCTTCCGGCGCGGGAAACCAGGCGAATTGCCACTGGCCATTCAGCGAACGTAACTGAGTCGAGCGCTGATTAGTACGCGCATCATCCGCTGAGCGCCAGCTACAGAACGGCGGGTGCGCCTCCAGACGGTTGAGCTGCGTGACGCCGGGATTTTCCCAGTCGCGACGTTTCAGAACAGCGGAGAGTGAATCAGTGTTCAGGTTCATAACGGTATCCTGTTTGAATTTGTTATTCGCTCACAATTTCAATCAAAATACGAATAAGCGATCCCAACTGTAAAGGATAGGGCGTTCAATGAGTGAACTGACTCACACAATTGTTATGCGTTCACAATTTTGGTGTGAGCTGAGAAACTTGCCGTGCCAGCTGGATCAGTGAATCTGCCAGCGCCTGGGGAGAGGTGGTTTGGGTATCGGGTGGCAGAACCGTTTTGCGTTTAACCAGGGTTACGGGCAGCAGTTGGTTGCCCACGGTCGATTCGCCACGGGGAAGTTGCAGCAGCCTGTCGACGCTGGTTTCACCCAATAACGGAAAATCTTGCCTGATGGTGGTCAGCGGTGGAATGTAGCAGGCGCTGTCCTCAGTGTCATCGTAGCCGATCACTGAGATATCCAGCGCCACCCGCAGACCAAACTCGCTGATTGCCCGCATCGCGCCCAGCGCCATCTGATCGTTCGCGACCAGCATGGCGGTGGGGAGGTTACCGTCATTAAGCATATGCAGCGTTTGCTGAAAACCGGACATCGCGCTCCAGTCGCCTTCCAGCTCCGCGGTGGGTTGCAGCTGGTAGTGCGCCAGATATTTGTGCCACCCCGCATGCCGAAGCCTTGCCGAAACAGAAGTGTGCGGCCCGCTCAGCAGGGCGATCCGTTGATGTCCGTGCTGCACCAAATGCTCAACGCCGAGGCGCGCGCCGTCGTCATGGGAGAAAATCACGCTGTTAATTGGCGTCTGGTCAGAGACATCAAGAAACAGCACCGGCACCGTACCGCAGGCGGCAGCCACGGCAATGGCGTCTTCTTCGTCCAGCGGATAGTTGATGATAAGCCCGGTTACGCGCTGAGAAAGCAGGTTATGCACCGCGGCTTTACATGCCTCAACGCCGCTGCGCTCGACCATGGCGATCACCACGCTGGCACCCGACTGGTCGGCGCGGGATTTTATGGCGGCAACGATTTGCGACGGGGCATGCAGGGCAAGGTTCGCCGTCACGACGCCAATCAGCGGCGTCTGTTTTCCCGCCAACTGTTGTGCGACGCGGTTAGGGATGTAATTGAGCTCCGCCATCGCGGCCTCAACTTTCTGTCGGGTTTTTGCGGAAACGTGGCTGGCCTGATTCACGACGCGCGAGACGGTCTGGTAAGAGACTCCTGCATGGTCTGCCACATCGTATAGCGTTACCGGTTTCACGTTTATCACCCCTTTCATGACGTTATCTGCGCGCTATGATGCCACAGCGGGACGGTTTTGGGGGATTTGCGCATAGGTTCTGCGAGGCGCATTCCAGGGTTGCGCCTCGTGTGCTGGAGGATTTATCGTCGTTGTGCTTAACAGAATAAAAAAGTGAGGACATTGTGAGCGATTCTGCGGCAAATAATATTCTGTCCATCTACCGACGCCATGCGGATGCCTTTGCCAGTCAGCGCTCACGCGCCCTGTTCGAGAAAAGCTGGCTGGATAAGTTCATCACCGTGATGGGCGGGCAGGGCAGCATTGTGGATATTGGCTGCGGCAACGGTCAGCCGATTGCCGGTTATTTTATCCAGCAAGGCTTTCAGCTTACGGGCATTGATGGTTCCCCGGCGATGCTGGCCCGCGCCCGGCACTCATTTCCCGCACAGCGCTGGCTGGAGCAAGATATGCGCGAGCTGGTGCTTAACGAGACGTTCGACGGCCTGATCGCCTGGGACAGTTTTTTCCATCTAACCCAGCAGGACCAGCAAAAGATGTTCCCGATTTTTGACCGCCTCAGCCATCCCGGTAGCGCGCTGATGTTCACCAGCGGTACGGACAACGGCATTGCCATGGGGCAATTTGAGGGCGAGCCGCTGTTTCACGCCAGCCTCGCGCCGGACGAATACCGCGCATTGCTGTCAGCGCATGGCTTTGCGGTGGTCGAGATGATGATGGAAGATCCGCAGTGCGCCGGACATACCATCTGGCTGGCGCAAAAAAGAGGCTAATCGCCGCGAAAGGTTTTACGCCATTCAGCCGGGCTAACGCCAAAATGGGATTTAAAATGTTGGCGCCAGGTGACGGGCGACTGAAAACCAACCTGTTCGGCGATACGTTCAACGGGTAACTGGCTGGACTCCAGCAACGTCTGGCTACGACGCAGGCGCTCGGCAATCAACCATTCGGCCACGCTTGACCCGGTGGCCTTCATAAAATGGCGGGTGAGTGTGCGACGACTCATCATCACCCGCTGCGCCAACTCGTCAAGATTATGCGGTTCGTTGAGATGCAGACGCAAATAGTCGAGCAGGATGTTGATGCGCTGATCTTTGGTATTTTTTGCCACCGGTTGTTCGATAAACTGTGCCTGGCCACCCTCGCGATGTGGCGGCACAATCATCCGTCGGGCAATCTGATTCGCTACCGTGCTGCCAAAGCGCTGACGGATGACATACAGACAGCAATCCAGCGCGGCGGCGGTGCCTGCCGAGGTAATAATGCCGTCGTCATCCACGTACAGCGCGTTGATATCCAGACGGGCCGCCGGAAAGCGCGCCTGAAAATCCTGCTCGAACTCCCAGTGCGTAGCCGCCCGTTTGCCATCCAGCAGACCGGCATAGCCGAGGACAAACGCGCCCAGACATAGCCCGACAATCTGTGCGCCGTTTTGTCGTGCGCGGTTGAGCGCATCCAGCAGGCTTTGTGGTGGACGATGCGCGGTGGCACCCCACCAGGGGATCACCACGATGTCGGCGGCCTCTACCGCTTCATAGCCGTAAGCGGCGGTAATGGAGAAGCCATCCTGTGAAGAAACGATCCCCGGCTGTTCGGCGCACAGTTGCACCTCAAAACGCTTTTTCGCCGCCACTTTGTCACTGAAAATAATACACGGCACCGAGAAGTGAAACGGGCTGAAATCTTCCACGGCAACAATGGCGACGTTAAGCGGTTGCATACGGTTCCTCTGTGGGTTTTTAAAACGTCAGGGTTTCGCCATCTTCCGGCACGTTAACAAATTGCGCAATCTGGTTATCGCGGGCGTATTCTTGCAGTGCCGCGCGGGTCAGCAGACAGTGGTTAATCGCCTCCATATGGGTCGCCACAATTTGTGCTTCGGGTAGCGTGAAGTGGGTTTTGAGTACATCTTCCGCGCCCATGATGATTGGGCCAAACCCGATAACGTGGGCAAAACCTGCGTTCAAAATAACCACGTCTGGCTGGAACGTCCGCATATTGTTTTCCACCTCGTCGCGCCAGATGGTGTCCCCAACCAGATACAGCGTTTTTTCCGCCGGATGCTGGAAGATAACCCCGCAGGCATCACCCAGACGCTCAGCCATTTGCGGGATAGCGTAGGCGCGATCCGAACCGTGTTGACCGCCGGTTTTACGCAGGGTGATATCGCCGATCATGGTGTTCTGCGCCAGTACGTTCACTTGTGTAAAACCCTGCTCGCGCAGCACCTGCGCATCGTAATCGTTTTGCACATAAATAGGTTTGTCTTTCGGCACGACGCGAGCTGCGGCCTCATCCCAGTGATCTTCATGCAGATGGGTCACGATCAGCGCGTCGACGTTGAGCAGGGTTGCGATATCAACGGGCAGATCGACGGTTGGGTTGCGGATCTCCGCGCGTGCCGTTCCGGCAAAACCCGGATACGCGCCTTTCGCTGCCAGCATCGGATCGATCAGAAAAGTCATTCCACCAAAGGTGATGCGCTGTGTGGCGTTACGAATTTGTGTGATGTTCATGGTATTTACTCCACGTGTTGGGTCAGTGGTGTCATCGTAGAGTGTTGTCCAGAAGATGAATGTGGGCAAATGGGCGACTAGCGATGAGATTGGGCCAACAGAGTAAGAATAATTTAATTTAAAAATATAAAAAATCCTAAAATGCAATAGGAATGAAGTGAAAAAGCACTTAATGTCTTTACTTTTGTTTACATTTTGTGCTTTTTTAAAATGGTCGACTGTGCTTTGCAGTCAAGTTCGCTTTCGTACTTTTTTGGGGGTTGGGGTGACGTTCAGGGATGAAAGAAAGTTGGCATTACTGATTGGGATGTTAATTTTGCCGTTCACAACTGCTTCTGCCGCACCACTCTCTCCTGCGGATCGTAATACCATTCAGCAGCAACAGCAGCAGCTACTTAATGAAAACCAGCGTCAGCGTGAAGAGCTGGAGCGTAGCGTTACGTTGCCTGAAACCGTAACGCCGAAAACACCAGCCCGGGCTGAAGGGCCGTGTTTTATGATTTCGCGCATTGATATTGACGGCGCAACGAAGTTGTCCGCCGCTGCCTCGGCAAAGCTTATCGCGCCGTGGGTGAATCAATGCCTGGATATTCCCCGGCTGACGGAACTGACAAATGCAATTTCCGACTGGTATATCAGTCGAGGCTATATCACCAGTCGTGCCTTTTTAACCGAACAGGATCTCTCATCCGGGGTGCTGCATATCGCGGTGCTTGAGGGGAAATTGCAGCAAATACGTCTGGAAGGCGTCCCATCGCGCACTCTGCTGATGACCTTTCCCGGAATGGAAGGAAAAATTCTCAATCTGCGTGACATTGAACAGGGGATGGAGCAGTTGAACCGCGTTCGCCAGACGCCGGTGGAAATTGAAATTTTGCCGGGCAGTCAGCAAGGGTTCTCAATAGTTAACCTCACCGCCACGCCAGAATTTCCACTCAATGGTTCAGTAAGTTTTGATAACAGCGGGCAAAAGAGCACCGGAACCGGGCAACTCAGTGGTGCATTATTTTTCAATAATATGCTCGGCCTGGCAGATAAATGGTTTATCAGCGGCGGACGCAGCAGCGATTTTTCCAGTAGCAAAGATGCGCAGAACTTTGCAGCCGGTGTGAGTATTCCTTATGGCTACGGACTGCTTGATTACAGCTACAGCTGGAGTAACTACCTCAGCACTATTGATAACAATGGTTATGCCTGGCGTTCCACTGGTGATAGCGAAACCCATCGGTTGAACGGATCCTGGGTTTTGTTTCGCAATGGTGATGTCAAGACCGCTGCATCGCTGGGTCTCACGCATCGAATTAACCGTAACAGATTGAATGATGTCCTGCTGGAAACCAGTAGCCGCAAGCTTTCCAGCGTTTCGCTGGGCATCAACCATACGCAAAAAATTGCTTCTGGCGTTGCGACGTTTAACCCTTCATTCACCCAGGGCGTGCCGTGGTTTGGCGCAGAGGATGACAACGATAAACAGGGGGATGTTCCAAGGGCGGAATTTCGCAAATGGAGCGTCAATGGCAGTTTTCAGCGCCCGTTGGCAGAAAGACTGTGGTGGCTTAGCAGCGTCTATTTTCAATGGTCTGTGGACCGACTCTACGGCAGTGAACGCCTGACGCTGGGCGGAGAAACCTCCGTTCGCGGTTTTAAAGAACAATACATTTCTGGAGATAACGGCGGCTACTGGCGCAACGAAGTGAATTATTCGCTGTTTACGCTGCCGGTATTCGGACAGATTGGCGCGATGGCGGCATTCGACGGCGGCTGGCTGAAACAGGATAGCGTTGACAGGTATGCCTCCGGCACGTTGTGGGGGGCTGCGCTGGGATTAACCAGCTCAGGTCGCTGGTTTTCTACTCAGTTTACCGTAGGAACGCCAGTTAACTATCCGGACTGGCTGGCCCCGGATCATCTCAATGTGTATTACCGCGTTGCGGTGGCATTTTAAGGAACAAGGGTGATGAAAAAGGATCAGGTTCGTTTTTCCCAGCGTTTGCTAAGCGGCATGTTGAGTTTCCTGCTGGCTACCCAACCACTGCTTCCGGCGATGGCTGCCGTCATCACGCCTGAAGGCAATACGCAGATGGATAAAGCCGCCAATGGTGTTCCGGTGGTGAATATTGCCACGCCGAACCAGTCCGGGATTTCACACAATAAATATAACGACTACAACGTGGGAAAAGAGGGGCTGATCCTTAACAACGCGACCGGGCAATTTACCCAAACTCAGCTCGGCGGCATTATCCAGAATAACCCAAACCTACAGCCAGGAAAGGAAGCTTCAGGGATCATCAACGAAGTTACCGGCGCTAACCGTTCGCAACTGCAGGGCTATACCGAAGTCGCGGGGAAAGCCGCCAACGTCATGGTCGCTAACCCCTATGGCATTACCTGTAATGGTTGTGGATTTATCAACACGCCTAACGCCACCCTGACCACTGGTAAACCTGTGTTGGACGCCAATGGCAACCTGCAGTCGCTGGATGTAAGCAAGGGCAGCATTACCATCGAAGGTAAGGGGTTGGATGGTAGCCAGAGCGATGCAGTGTCGATTATTGCTCGCGCCACGGAAATCAATGCTGCGCTACACGCCAAAGATTTGACAGTTATCGCTGGGGCGAATCGCGTTGCGGCGAATGGCCAGACGAGCCCGCTAAATGGCGAAGGAGAAGCACCGAAAATCGCGGTTGATACCGGCGCGTTAGGCGGCATGTATGCTAATCGAATTCATTTGGTCTCCAGCGAGAAAGGGCTGGGGGTCAACCTCGGGAATCTGAATGCCCGTCAGGGTGATATCACCCTCAATGCTAACGGGAAATTAACGATCGGCAACAGTCTGGCAAATGGTGGTCTTTCTGCCAGGGGCGAAGGCGTCACGCTAACCGGTAGTCATAAGACCGCAAGCGGGATGACCATCAACAGCACCGGGGCGTTAGCGCTACAGGATGCAAATCTCTCCAGCGGCGCAAACGTGCAGTTGGGTAGCGATGGCAAGGTGACGATCGATGGTGGCGGGATTGCCGCAGCTGGCGAGTTGCAGGTGGCTGCTAAACAGGATGTAGCCGTTGCTGCAACCACCCTGGTTAGCCAGAAAAACACCTCACTGCGCAGTGACGGCTCGCTGACAGTCACCGACGGCAACCTGACCAGCAAAGAAAAACTGGATGTCGAGGGTACTCATGGACTGACGCTGACCCGTTCCACGCTGGGTAGCTATGCTGATGTTAGCCTTAACAGTAACGGCGATCTGTCGGCGAAAGGGGGATTGCTCTCAGCAGGTAACGGATTAACGCTGAAGGCGCAGCGCATAGCACTGGATAACGCCAGTCGGGCCGATGCGAAAGGCGCATTAAGCCTGACCGGTAGCGAAATGAACAACCAGGGACAGGTTAATGCGGGAGATGCTTTATCTCTCTCCGGTGACCTCCTCGTTAATGGTGGTCAACTGGCGGCAATCGGCAGTCTTGATACTTCTGTCAGCAGCCTTAGTAACACAGGTCTGATGCAGGGTAACAGCGTATCGGTCCGCAGCGGGTCGCTGGATAATATGGGCACGCTGGCGAGCGGCAGCCAGCTTTCAGTTCAGACGGCATCGCTCAACCAGCAGGGGATCCTGAGCGCGAAAAACGATGCGGATATCCGGGCAGATGTCACGCTGCGTAATAGTGGAAAGTTGCTCTCTGATGGCACTCTAACGGTGCAGGCCGCGTCAGTTGAACAATATGGCGTCCTCTCTGGCAACCAGGGGGTAACGCTCAATGCTGAAAACCTCACTGCCGCGAAAGATTCGCTGATCGCCGGGCAACAAGACATACGGTTAAACGTTACGCAAAACCTTAACCTGAACGGTCAGGTTAATGCCGCCGGTGCGCTTAACGTCGGCGCAAAGCAACTGACTACCGGCAAAGACGGTCATTTACAGAGCGGTCTGGACCTTGCGATTACCGGCAATAGCGTGATGCTGGACGGCGTACAGGCGGCGAAAGGTTCGCTGGATGTGACGGCTGACAGGCTCAGTCATGGCGGGAAATCCACCGGGGCACGCGTTGGTTTCAGCGCACAGCAGTCAGTTGATAACCATGGCGAACTGTTGGCAGACACCCTGACGCTCAGCGCGGCGACGCTGACTCATAGCGGCAGCGCCAGCGCTGAACGCATCTCGATTATTGCACCTGAACTGCTGACCAGCAGCGGCTCTCTGATAGCCGACACGCTAACTCTCCACAGTCAGCATGTTGTGAATAGCGGTCTGATGCAGGGCAACGCGGCAATGGACCTACAGATTGATAAGTTAGATAACCTTAGCGGCGGCTCGCTCTATGCCAGGCATTCTCTGGCGTTGGATATTCCGTATCTGACCAACCATGGGCTGATTACCACCGACGGTTCATTGCATCTCAACGGCCGCCAGTTGGTTAACGGCGGAGAAATTAACGGCGTTAATCTGCAAAGTGAATATGCGACGGTAAAAAACGAGGCCGCGGGGCGCCTGCTGGCGGACACGTCATTATCTGTTAACGGACAGCAGACAGATAACCTCGGACTCATGGCTGCTGATACTCTCGCGCTGAACAGTCAGGACGTGAAAAACGACGGGAATGTGTTGTCGGTGGGTGAATTGAGCCTGAAGAGTCAGACCCTGCACAACACCGGCTTGCTGCAGGGCGGCACGCTGAATCTGGAAGCAAATACGTGGCAAAACAGCGGTAATGCGTTGGGTGAAACGGGGGTAACGGCGACAGTACACGACGCGTTCACTAACCAGGGTAAGGTACTCAGTCAACAAGGTATGACCGTGCATGCCGCCAGTGCGAATAACAGCGGAATGCTGGCGGCGAAGGTGCTGGCATTACACGGCGATCTCAGCAACAGTGGGATCCTGCAGGGGAATCAGACGCTCGCCTGGGATGGCAATCGCTTCACTAACCTTGCTGGTGGGCAGGTGACCAGCGGTGAAGATCTACAGCTTAGCGGAAAACGTTTCGAAAATGATGGCCAACTGGAGGGCCGTACGGCGGCGATTAGACTGGATAACCTGCACAATAGCGGCAGCGTTCAGGCACTGGATAGCCTGAAAATTAAGGCTAACGGGCGACTGGATAACCAGGGATCGCTGCGCAGTCTCAACCTGTTCGAGTTGGCTGCGGCGCAGTTGTTTAACGACAAAACGATTGCAGCAAAATCCCTTAGCATTTCCGCGCCGGAGCTTATGAATAACGGCATTGTGCAGGGTAATTCGGCACTACAGCTCACCACCCGCAATCTGTTCAATGGCCAACAGGGGCAGTTGGTTAGCGGTGCGGGGCTGGATTTAGGCCTCGATTCGCTGGAAAACCACGGTCTGCTGCTGACAAATACCAACTTCACGCTGCGCGGCAACACATTAATTAACGCCGGTGATATTCAGGCCGATTCCCTGGACCTGACGCTGGCAAACTCAGTTGAAAACCAGGGTAACCTGGTGGCGAAACAGGGGGCGTCGATAAATACTGCCTCTCTGGATAACCGCGGTACGCTGGCGGCGAAAAGTGTCACTCTGGATGGAAAATCCATCCGTAACAGCGGTCTGGTTCAGGGTAATGACAGTACCTCGGTTTCTGCGAATAACTTCACCACGGATGCTACAGGTAAATGGTTGGCCGGTAATGCGCTGTTGGTGCATACCGGTGCGATGGAAAACGCCGGCGTACTGCAGGGAAATACCCTGACATTCACTGCCGACTCGCTGAATAACAGCGGCGTGCTTAACGGTTTACATGGCCTGGAAGGCAAGCTATCCGGGCGACTTACTAACCCCGGACACATTCAAAGTGGCGGCGCGCTGGCGCTTACGGCTGATGATATCAACAGCGCCGGACGTATTGCCGGTGACAGGCTGACACTTGCAGCCTCGACGTTAAACAATTCAGGCCTGTGGCAGGGGACGAACGGGCTTGCGCTGTCTGGTGATGTTCTCACGACGGGTACAACCTCCCGTACGCTGAGCGGCGGCGCGTTGACCTTTGATGCTGGCAATATAACGACGCAAGGAACGCTGCAGGGGCAGCAGCTTACACTGACCGCTGATAACTGGCTGCACAAAGGATCGCTGATAAGCCTGGGTAATCTGACGGCTACTGTAAACAACGGCCTTACCACATCAGGCGATGTGATGAGTCATGGCGGAATGTCACTAACCGCGCAGCAGCTTGATAACAGCGGAAAACTGCTCAGCGAGAGCGACGTAACGCTCGACGGCGCACAGTTCGATAACAGTGGCACGGTACAGGGAAATACCCTGACCCTGCAGCAAAACCGGATCCACAATCAGGGCACGCTGACCGGCCTGCAAAGCCTGACGCTGGAGGCTCGTCAGCGTCTGATGGCGCGAATGGCGATGGCTTCACCGCAACAGGAATTGATTAACGCAGCAGGTGGTTCACTGCTGACGCAGGGGGCGCTGAAACTCACTTCTGGCGATGTGACGAATAATGGCACGTGGCAGGGACAGTCCGTTCTGCTCAGTGCGCAAACGCTGACAAACAATGGGGCAATACAAAGCGCCGACGCCCTGCAACTCACGCTCGCAAATAACCTGACTTCTGCGGCTGGCAGCAAAATTACCGCCCTTGGTAACGCGACGCTACAGGCGCTTTCTCTGACTAACTCCGGGCAATGGACGGCGAAAAATCTTACGCTGAAGGGGACAACCCTTGATAACAGCGCGGCGGTTAGCGGCGTAAATGCGCTCACGCTTGCCATGAACGGCGCGGTCAGGCAGCAGAAAGCGGGCAGTATGCTGAGCGGCGGCGCGTTGGATCTGACTGCGGCGTCAGTCACCAACGAGGGTAAAATTCAGGGTGCGACGCTGGGCATGACGACCGGCGCATTGACCAACAGCGGAAGACTACAAGGGGATAATGGCGCAACGCTGTCGCTGAGCGGTGATTTGATAAACCAGGCTTCCGGGGAGATTGTCAGCCGCCAGGGGCTGACGCTTTCTACGCCAGTGCTGTCCAACTACGGTTTGATGCAGGGCGGTGGAGAGACTCATCTTAACGCCACAACACGCGCGCTCAATGACGGCAAACTGCTTTCCGGCGCGGGAATGACGCTGACCACGGAAGAATATTCCGGCGCAGGCTGGTTACAGGCGACAAATCTCATTCTGAATGCGACAACGGCCACCAATGACGGTAACTGGCTGGCCGATAGCGCCACGCTTGCAGGGACCCGGTTTACCAACCAGGGAACCGCGCAGGCCGGTCAACTGTCGGTGAAATACGAGCAACTGACGAATAACGGTACGCTGTTAGGGAACTCGCAGCTGAGTGTGAATGCCAGCGAAGTTAATCAGAATGCGGCCGGGAAACTGTTCAGCGGCGGCGACCTGTCCGTTGAAAGTCGCGGGCTGGGTGCGTTGGGACAGGTGGTTGCGCTGGGTAATCTGACGCTGAAACTGGTGAATGGTTTTACTGCGCAAAGCGCGTTTGCCGCGGGTAAAACGCTGACCATTACCAGCGATGGCGCTATCGACAACCGTAGCGTGCTTCAAGGGCAATCGCTCAACCTGGCGGCGGGCGGACAGCTCAGCAATAACGGGCAAATTACAACGGGCAACGGTGCGAGCCACCTCAGTGGCAGCAACGTGGCGCTCAATGCCGCCGGAACGTTACAGGGCGGTGGCGATATTACGCTGACCAGTCGCGGTAATATTTCAGTCGCTGGTTTCACCGGAACGCGTGGCTCTCTGACGCTCAATGCACCGGGCGCCATCGTCAATACGGCGCTGTTGTACGCGGCAAATAATCTGGCGCTTTATGCTAACACCATCACCAACCAGCGCGGCGATATCCTCGCGGGCAACAATCTGTGGATGCAGCGAGATGCTGCGGGCAATGCCAACAGCGAAGTGGTCAACACCTCCGGCAATATCGAAACCCAGAACGGTGATATCACCCTCAAAACAGGACATCTGCTGAACCAGCGGGATGGGTTGAAAACAAACCAGACACAAATAGCTGGATCAAACAGTATTCCAGGGATAGGTGATGCGACAATAAAAGTTGATATAAGCGAATTACCGTCAGGCTCCTATGGTGTTAATGGTTATTCCTACACAACAGAATCAGGAGCCTGTAACGCACATGGAGCCTGTAGCTACCACCATTATTATCAGTATTACTACGCGCCGTTCAAAGATACCGCGACGCAAAAATTCATTTCCAGCCAGGTAAAAACAGAGGTTTCCAGCTCTGGCGGCGCAGCTCGTATTTCATCAGGGCGAAATCTGTCAATTGGCGCAAACACGCTGGATAACGCAGCCAGTACTATTCTGGCAAATAATAATATCGACCTTTCAGGAAGCACATTAAATAACCAGAGCTGGCAGTCCGGGACGCTTACTGATTATCTGGTTTATACCTATACCCCAGAGAAATACTCACGTCAGAAATTTGCCGTAAATAATATAGATGTGTTACCTCCGCGTTATAACGAGGGGAGAAACAGTAAAGGTGAAACTATTGTGCTTCCTAAAGAACGCACAATAACATTTACCCTGGAAGGGCATGACCGGGTTCAGGAAGGGGGAGAAACGTACCGTTCTGTGATTCAGGCGGGCGGTAATGTAAACGCCAGGTTTACTGCTTCTATTGGCAACGAAAACGCAACCTCTGGTGGGGGACGGGTTAGCAATACCATCGTTACCCCGACCCTCAACACCCTCAGCAACCAAACTATCAGTAATGGGGTGCAAAAGCAGGCACTGGCTGGCAATGACACGGTGAGCGTCAGTTCCCCACAGTGGAACGATCGACTGCATGACGCATTGCAGCAGATTAACGGCGGAGGCTCGCTGGAAAGCGGTGGCGTATCAGACTCTACGCTCAACCCTGTTTCTACCACGCAGAAAGGTAACGCCAGCCTCGGTCAACTCAATGGCCTGATTAACCCAGGCGAGAAGGGCGTGAATGCCGCCGGGCAAAATCAGGGCAAAACGGTGGATACCAGCGCGTATCCGTTACCTTCCGGAAACAACGGGTATTTCGTCGTCTCTGACGATCCGAAAAGCCCGTACCTGATCAACGTTAATCCGAAACTGAACGGTCTTGGTCAGCTCGATCCCAGCCTGTTTGGTGATTTGAATGCAATGCTGGGTATCAAACCTGGCGAAGCGCCGCGTGAAACCAATATTGCGTATACCGATCAAAACCAGTTCCTGGGATCGGCCTATATGCTCGATCGTCTCAAACTGAACCCGGAATATGACTACCGCTTCCTCGGTGATGCGGCGTTTGATACCCGCTATGTCAGTAACGCCATGCTGAATCAGACGGGAAGTCGATATATCAACGGTATTGGTTCTGACCTTGACCAGATGCGTTATCTGATGGATAGCGCTGCCAGCACTAAGCAGTCGCTGGGACTGAAATTTGGCGTGGCGCTGACGGCCGATCAAATAGCGTCCCTTGAGCACAGCATGCTGTGGTGGGAAGCCGCGACCGTCAACGGTGAGACAGTAATGATACCGAAGCTGTATCTCTCGCCGAAAGATATCACCGTGAACAACGGTAGCGTCATTGCCGGGAATAATGTCCAACTGACTAGCGGGAATATCACCAACTCCGGCAGTACGCTGTTGGCGAGAAACGATCTCACTCTCGACAGCCAAAACAGTATTAACAACCTTAACAATAGTCTGATGCAGGCCGGGGGCAATCTCGACCTGAGCGCGAGGGGTGACATTAATAACGTCAGCTCCGTCATCAGCGGAAAAACGGTGGCGCTGGAAAGCCTGGGCGGCAACATCAATAACCTGACGCTGGCGGAACAGATTGATGTGAGTGCCAGGGACAAATACCGCAATGTGAGCTTTAAAGATACGTTGCCGGGGTCTACGGCATCCATTACCGCGCAGGACGGATTGTCGCTCTCGGCAGGCAAAGATATCACCGTTACGGGCGCCAATCTCTCTGCGGGCGGTTCATTGTTGATGGAGGCGTGGGGAGATATTGCGGTAAATGCCAACCAGATTAACGATGCCCGGAGCCACTCCGGACGCTGGATAACCGAGACTAGCCGTTCGTCAGTGGACTGGCAGGGTAGCACTATCAGCGCGGGCGGTAACCTCGGTATCAATGCCGGGAATAACCTCAACGTCACCGCCAGCGATGTTAACGCGGGGGGGAATGCTCAGCTTACAGCGGGTAACGATCTCAATCTGAATGCGGCCACCACTCAGCAAAGTAGCCGTAACGGCGGCAGTGAATCGCACAGCACAGGGCTTTCCCGTACCACCGTGTCAGCGGGTGACAATCTGGTGTTGAAAGCGGGCCAGGATATTAATTCCCATGCGGCCGGGCTGGCTGCGGAGAATGATGTCGGTCTGCTGGCCGGGCGAGATGTCAACCTGCTGGCTGACGCAACGACAGACGGCGACAGTTATCGTGCGAAGAAGAAAACCGTGGTCAATGACGCCGTACGCCAGCAGGGAACGGAAATTGCCAGCGGCGGCGACGCCGTCATTATTGCCGGGCGTGATGTAAACGCACAGGCAGCGGATGTTACGGCGCAGGGCGATATCGGCGTAACGGCAGGCCGGGATGTGAATCTTACGACCGCCACAGAGAGCGATTATCACTACCAGGAAACCACGAAAACCAAAAAAGGATTCCTCAGTAAAAAGACTACCCATACGATTGAAGAAGACAGCGCTACGCGGGAAAAAGGCGCGCTGCTGAGTGGGAACAATGTGACGGTCGCCGCCGGGAATAACATTCTGGTACAGGGCTCAGCCGTTGCCGGTGACGGCAATGTGGCGCTGGGGGCTGGCAACAATGTGGATATCGTTGCTGCCACCAATACGGATACCTCATGGCGCTTTAAAGAGACTAAAAAGAGCGGTCTGATGGGGTCGGGCGGGATCGGTTTCACCATCGGTAGCAGTAAAACGACGCACGATCTGCGCGAACAAGGCACCACCCAAAGCGAGAGCTTCAGCACTGTCGGCTCAACGGGGGGCAACGTCAGTATCACCGCAGGCCAGCAGGCACATATCGGCGGCGCGGATATCATCGCCCAGAAAGATATTGCTGTTCGCGGCGACAGCGTACTTATTGAACCGGGTCATGACAAACGCACCCGTGATGAGAAGTTTGAGCAGAAAACCAGCGGACTGACGGTGGCGCTGTCGGGGGCTGCTGGCAGTGCGGTGAACAGCGCGGTTTCAGCAGCGCAGGGGGCAAAACAAAGCAGCGATTCCCGACTGGCGGCACTGCAGGGCACGCAGGCAGTGCTCTCCGGAGTACAAGCCGGCCAGGCCGTGGCTCTGGATCAGGCGAAAGGGACCGCTAAAGACAATACCAATACGATAGGTATTAGTGCCTCTCTGGGCTCACAGTCCTCAAAATCGACCTCCCATAGTGAGCAGGATTCAACGACGGGAAGTACTCTGAACGCAGGCAACAGCGTCAATATCACGTCCACAGGTAGCGATATTACTATTGCTGGTAGTGAAGTGAAGGCCGGTAAGGATGTGGCACTGGATGCCGCCCGGGACGTGAATCTCATCGCTTCACAGGATACGCAACTGACAACCGGTAAAAACAGTAGCAGCGGTGGCAGTATTGGCGTGGGTATCGGCGTGGGCTCTGGTGGTGCGGGGATCAGCGTCTCGGCGAACGCCAACAGCAGCAAAGGGCATGAGAAAGGCAACGGTACCTGGCAGAATGAAACCACGGTGGATGCGGGTAATCAGGTCACGATACACAGCGGGCGGGATACCACGCTTGCTGGTGCGCAGGTCAATGGCAAACAGGTGACGGCGGATGTAGGCCGCGATCTGACGATAACCAGCACACAAGATAGCGACCACTACGACAGTAAACAGAACAGCGTGAGCGGAGGAGTGGGGTACACCTTCGGCGCGGGGACCGCTTCCGCAAGTCTTAATGCCAGCCGCGACAGGATGAAGAGCGACTTTGATTCAGTGCAGGAGCAGAGTGGCATCTTCGCGGGTGACGGTGGCTTTGATATCACAGTGGGCAAGCACACCCAACTGGATGGCGCGGTCATTGCTTCTACCGGTTCGGCGGATAAAAACAGTCTGGATACGGGCACGCTGGGCTTTGGCGATATCCACAATCAGGCAGATTACAAAGTGGAGCACCAGGGGGGAGGGATCAGTACAGGGGGCAGTATTGGTCAACAGTTCGCGGGTAATCTGGCGAACGCCCTGATTGCCGGAGGTGGCAGCAGTGGGCATGCGGAAGGAACAACGCAGGCGGCGGTGAGTGAGGGGACGATAACGGTTCGCGACACGGAAAATCAGAAGCAGGATGTCGCCGGTCTGAGCCGTGATGCGGAGCATGCAAACGGCAGCATCAGTCCGATTTTTGACAAGGAAAAAGAGCAGAAGCGCCTGCAGGAAGTGCAACTGATAGGCCAGATAGGTAACCAGGCGGCGGATATCGCGAGGACGCAGGGTGAGATAAATGGCCTGAATGCGGGTAAAAAAGCGCTGGCAAAGGAAGGTATTCCTGAGCCGGATGTGAACGCCAGTGATGAAGAAAAAGCAAGATACCAGACGCAACTACGGAACTCAGCGGCATATAAAACCGAGCAGGCAAAATACGGTACGGGTAGCGATATTCAGCGGGGTATTCAGGCTGCCGTAGGCGCTCTGCAGGGGCTGGCTGGCGGTGATATTGGCGCGGCGCTGGCGGGTGCATCGGCACCGGAGCTTGCCAATATCATAGGCCATAAGGCGGGCCTCGATGAGGATGATATCGCGGCTAAAGCCATCGCGCATGCGATACTGGGCGGTGCTGCGGCGGCTATGCAGGGGAACAATGCAGCAGCCGGAGCGGCTGGCGCAGCGGCAGGAGAGCTTGCTGCGAATGCGATACTGAAAACGATGTATCCGGGCAAGCACGTCAGCGAGCTGGATGAAAGTGACAGGCAGTTAGTCAGCAATCTTGCGACTATCGCATCCGGTCTGGCAGGTAATCTGGCCGGTGGTGATTCGAAAAGCACGACAACGGGTGCGCAGTCTGGTAAAAACGCAGTTGAGAATAACTATCTGAGCAGTAAGCAGTTAGATGCCTGGTCCGCTGAAATGAAGTCCTGTCAGGCGAAAGGCGGTGACTGCGGCGGTATTATCAAAAAGTACGAAGAGTTGAGTACGGCACAGCAGAAGCAACTGATCAGCGACTGTGCAGCTAGCCCGGCAACCTGCCAGCAGAAATACGGTGATGTACTGACTGACAGTCTGGCGGTGAAGCAGGCAATAGATCGTGCTCTGGGTGAAGATATCCCGATCAAGATGGTCTACGATCTGACGGCGACTTTTGCGCAGCAAATGCAGGCCGAAGGGGTTGTCGCGACCAACAAAGTCTCGGAAGCACTCCAGAAAGAATACGGTCTGGATGAAGTTCAGGCGGGAATAGTCGCGAGCGCTGCGGCGTCAGCATTTGGGGGAATTAGTAAGGCTAAAGGGAATTCCCAGCCTAAAATTGAACAAATCCTCAAGCCAGAGAAAAACTGGGAAACTGCTCGAAACAAGGCATTGGATCTTGTAGGTAATTTAGGAGCGGACTCTAAGCCAGTTATCGGACGTTTGGAAGTCAGCGCTGGTAATGGGAAAGTCATAGGGCGGCAATCCAGCGACGGAAAAGTTGGTTGGCGTGTTGATTATGATCCTGAAAAAGGCACACACATCAATATATGGGATTACTCGCAGGGTAAAGGCCCTGGAAAAGCGGTGAAGCAAGTCATACCTTTTGAAGGCAATGAAAAGTCTTTTGAAACAATATTGAAACAGCTAAACAGGTAGAGCAAATGACTTTATTTGATGAGTGTCGGGAAGCACTGAGTGCTGATTTTAATATAGTAGAGGGGCTGGCTCAGCAGGAGGCTCTGGGCATTTTAAATAAGTATCCTCTCGCGAAAGGAAGTGTTACTTGGTCAGAGATCAGGCATTCTGATTATGAGAGTTTTGATGAGCTATTGAGTGCAAACTCTGTAAAAAACGATGACATGTTTGTCTTTGCAGATGATGCAAGTATTCCAGTTTTTAGGTCAAATCTAAGATTAATCGCTGAAAATATCTATGACGTAACAGCTTTATCGCCCAAATTATTCATTTTTAATGATGAAGTGATAATACAACCTTTATTCCCAACTGATATGTTCCGTTTAGGAATCAAGAAATAGTGGGAAAGCTTGCAAATCCCGGCCATTATGCCGGGATTTTTTTTGCGCGTCATCTGCCATAGCTTTACACGGTTTTCCTCTCAACAGCGGGACAGGGTAACAACGCAAAAAAAAACGTGGAGAAAATGCAACAGGGAAAAACCGCTGTAACTCACGGAAAGCACAGGGCAAAACTGTTTCATCACAGCAATGTGCACAGGATCGAGTTGTTGTTGAGAATAATGCGCTGGCAATCCCAGCTCCGCCGCCACCGGTCGCAGGCAACAATACCGGCGATGCGGTGAACGATGCCAACAGCAACGGCCCTGGACAAGAAGCTGAAAGAAATGAAGGAGGCGCTGGATAAAGCGACCCAGTGTTCCTTCGGTCGGGCCTGTTCTGCTGATGATGTAGGGCAGACAGAAGGGCCGAATGCGGGCAATAACCTGACGGATGCTGAGAAGGCTGAATTTGGTGGTGCAGGTTCAGGAACGCCGGGCGGCTGGGAGCCGCAGGATGAGGAGAATGCGCAGAACAGTCAAAAGCAAAATATTACTGTTGAGGATTTAACCTCGACATCATCGAAGGGGCCTGAAACTACAGGGCGTTCAAAACTTTTCGAAAGAACAGGTGGTAGTAATGCTGCTAATAAAGAGTTCGATGCCTTATCTCCCACAGAAATTAAAGAAATACCAAGTGGAAGGGGCGGTAAACTACCCGATGGGCGAACGGTTAGCGATATTCAGCGGGGTATTCAGGCTGCCGTAGGCGCTCTGCAGGGGCTGGCTGGCGGTGATATTGGCGCGGCGCTGGCGGGTGCATCGGCACCGGAGCTTGCCAATATCATAGGCCATAAGGCGGGCCTCGATGAGGATGATATCGCGGCTAAAGCCATCGCGCATGCGATACTGGGCGGTGCTGCGGCGGCTATGCAGGGGAACAATGCAGCAGCCGGAGCGGCTGGCGCAGCGGCAGGAGAGCTTGCTGCGAATGCGATACTGAAAACGATGTATCCGGGCAAGCACGTCAGCGAGCTGGATGAAAGTGACAGGCAGTTAGTCAGCAATCTTGCGACTATCGCATCCGGTCTGGCAGGTAATCTGGCCGGTGGTGATTCGAAAAGCACGACAACGGGTGCGCAGTCTGGTAAAAACGCAGTTGAGAATAACT
>NZ_JAOWDS010000074.1:161770-266689 GCF_030334545.1 Citrobacter sp. Ce129 | reverse complement strand
TTACCGGCCTGCTGACCATTCACACCGGTTGCGAGGGTACCGCTGTTAACCAGGTCGCCCCCCACCGTGAACAGGAGGTTGTCGCCGGTCCCGGTTCCCACCTGCAGCACACCGGCGTTATTCACATGACCTGCAACGCCCCCCGTGCCCGAGAGCATCCCCGCAGCCGCAATGTTGACTTCGCTACTGGCCAGCGTGACCGGAGATGTACCGTCCCCCAGTACCAGGCCGCCCTGCTCAATCTCCGTTTTGCCCGTCCAGGCGGCGTTATTGCCGACGGTAATGGAGCCGGCTCCCAGCTTGGTCACATCGCCGCTACCATAAACCTCGTTATTAAGCTGCCAGTCGGTATTACTGTTCAGCACCAGTGAACCGCTGTTGCTCACCTCTGCGCTGCCCAGATTTTCTGCTGTGAACGCGGTGAGCCGGGAATCCGCATCCACAGCAAATTGCCCCGTAAAGGCGCTGTTGTTGCCCACCAGCGCGACATCGCTTTCGCTGACTTCAACCCGTCCGGCATCGCTGATGCTGTTGTAAAGCGCGCCTGCGGCCTTGCTCATCGTCAGCGTCCCCGCCGCCACAATATCGCCGGTGCCAAGGCCCAGCGTCGTGTTCATCAGCACGCGCGCGCCTTCTGCAATGGTCGTTTTTGCCGTCAGCGTGCTGTTTTCACCGGTGATGGTCAGCGTGTCGCCATTGATGTTCAGCGCGCCGCTTCCGGTCAATATTCCATCAGCTGTGCCACCCTGCTGCAGGGTCAGGCTACCGCCATTGATGTTCAGCAGTGAGTCAGCCGCCGCCGTCAGCTTACCGACAGTCTGGCTATAACCGTTCATGTCAAAACCGGTATCAGCGGCCAGGCGCAGTTCGCTGGTCTGTCCCAGAACATTATCGTTTTTCATCAGCAGGTTGCCGCTGCGTACATCGGTGATACCGGTGTAATCGTTATCCATATTCGACAGCGATACCGTCTGCCCTCTGGCGCTGTCAAACGCCAGATCGCCAGTGCCTGTCACGCGGGCGCTGAGATCTGCGGCATTACCAGCTTTACCGTTCGCATCCAGGACCAGTGCATTGTCTCCGGAGGCCAGCAGTTCGACCTGCGTCAGACCATAGCTAATATACAGTCCATCATCGTTTTCCCCGCCGGTAAGGCGATAATCATAGGTTCCGTTCGCAACAATCTCGCCATTTTGGCTGATGCCGGCTTCAACCCCATCGCTGATGATATTGCCATTGCTATCGGTTAGCGTCAGATTGCCCGCACCGCCAGAGACGGCAGTATCTGATGTCGCCAGTTGGATCAGCGACTGCGCATCGTCCTGTTCAAGAAGTGACAGCGTGGTATCAGCCAGCGGCCGATCGTTGGTAATCGTGCCGGTATCAACCTGCACGGTTCCGCGTCCGGAGAGATCCATCGCGCCAGCATGAATTGTTCCTGCGGCACTGCTCTGCCCCGGCGTCACACCGTCAAAGCTGACGGTGCCGCCGTTAAACGCCACGCCGCCGATATTCTGCTCACCGGAGCCTACGTGGGTGACGCTCCCCTCGCCGATATTTAATGTTGCCTGGCTCAGCGCCTGGGTATTTAATCCGGCCAGCTCAAAGGTGCTGTTCATCAGCGTCAGCGTCCCCTTGAATCCATCAGCCGCATTGTTGCTGGTAAAATCAAACGCATTACCGCTGGCATCAACGGCGACCGTTCCCGTTCCCGCCAGATGGCTGTTAAAGGCCAGCGCAGCGTCAGAATTCAGCGTCAAGGTGCTGGTCGCATCAATATTGTAACCCGTACCGATCGCATCGTTTTGGCTATCACCCAACGCATAATCAACATTATTAACGGTAAATACTGAACCCGCGGTGAGATCGATATGCTCCATGCCGGTAATAGCATCGGCGCGATTGAGGATGTACTGTGCATTATTCAGCTGAAGTGTATCCTCCCCGTCACCACCATTGAGGCTGGTAAACAGCGAGGTTTCTGTCTCTTTGACATCTTTCAGGACGTACAGATCGTTACCACTACCCGTCTGGATGTCGGTTGCGGTACTGCCAGACTCCAGCATAACGGTGTTATCACCGCTCATCAGGTTAACCTGACCAACAATGCTGGCGCCCGCCGCGTTAGTAAACGCGATGCCTGCCCCCGAGAGCATTTCTACCGCTTTTTGCGACGCATCCAGCGCTTTAATAACGCCTTTATTGATAAACGTTTCCAGAGAACCGTTATCAACATTCACCACCGCGTGGCTGGTCGATTTCGACGTCAGCTCACCAGCCTGTTCAACATTTTTGGTCGTGCCACCAACAATCAACGCTTCACCACCGTTAGCGTCGAGCACGTTAACGCTGACGCCCGTTTTCAGGTCAGTTGACGCATTGGTGACGATCCCTTTCCCCGCAGCCTGCTCAACATTGATAACCAGAGCGCGCGAGTCAGACATATCCAGCGTTTGATTCGTTTCGCTGCCGTCGATATTTTCAAACAAGATCCCCGTACCGCTCCCCGTCACGTTAATCGTTCCGGAGTTGGTCTGCGCCAGGGATGCCCCGGTATGAATACCGATACCATTCCCCACGCTGATGGTTGTATCTTTTAGCTGAATACCCGCGATGTTGGCGACATTTTCAATGGAGCTGCCTTTACCCGTGCTGTCCATGGTGATAGTGGCTCCATCGACCAGCAGACCTTGCGCGCCAGCGGCCAGCAAGATACCGTGCGCGTCTCCTGATGCTTTGGTTTCTCCCGAACCCGTCAAACTTAATGACGCATCATTGCCGACGAGATAGGCTGCGGTGCCATCCGTCGCGCTAACCGTCGCATTGTTGTTCACAACGGAATCAGCGCCTTCAATGCTGACCGCCACGCCATTAACCTTGATGTCGCCGTCGTTATTCAACGTACCGCCGGAAACCAGCACGCCTGTGCTGCCCGCCTGATCAAAGTCGATTTTACCTTTATGGTTGAGCGTACCGCCGTTACGAGCGATGTAGCCGAAAGCGCCATCCGCCGTATTGCTGGTATTCAGCGTGGCGTAACTGGTCAGGGTTGAGTCGCCTTTCTGGCTCTCATCAACATTCCCGGACAAGTCATAATAATTACCATCAACAATCCCGGCTGTGGTGTCTTTACCGGAAAGTTTCACGATCACCGCGTCTTTGGTGATAACCCCATCCGCTCCGCCTTCAACCCTAATCCCGGTCGCACCGTCCCCGGTAATACTCAGCGATTGCGAGCCGGAATCAAAATGGCTCCCCGCCCCGGTCACCTGCAGAATTGTGCTGTTTGTGCCTGATGCCATCATTGTCGTACCAGACGACCCGCTACCATCAAAAGTCGCGCCACCCTCTATGCGATATAACGTTGAGCCTTCAGTCGAGACGTCCTGCGTATTAGTAGAAGAAGCGTTAACTTTTGAACCTGCACCATAAACAAAATAGCCAATTTGGTTCTTGCCGCTGGTAAATGAGACATTGCCCGTATTGGTAATATCGATAACACCGCCGTCACGAACGTGCAGACCAATGGCGTTATCTGCGGCAAGGTTCACGCTCCCACTCATCGTAAGCTGAGACCCGGCCCCTTCGACCCAGGCGCCAATATTTTTTAACGAATTGTCCGTTGTGCTGCCATTGGTGATATTTATCGTGCCCGAATGCAGCGCCTGACTCCCTCCCTGCAGCTCAATGCCGCTGGCACTGTACCCATTGAGGTTAATCGTGCCGCTGTTCACCAGCCCTTTTGCACCGTTAATTCCCATCAAGCCAATATTTTGCGCAGAACCGGTGCCATTGATATCAATGACGCCGTCCTGGGTAACGTTGATTGCGCCAGGAGACGTACTACCGTTGGCCTGAATGGCAACAGCATTCTCGACTTTTTCGCCAATCGTGATGTTACCGGTGTTAGTGATGGTCCCACTCTTCACATACATACCAATGGCCGGAAGAGTGACCTGTACCTCGCTGGTCGCCTCATCTTTTACCGCTTGCGCAGTACGTCCGATGTAAATCGTGCCGTTATTGGTAGCAACAGCATTACGCTGCACAAATACGCCGTAGGTATAGACGCTATCGGAAGATTTCGCAGGCTCGCCTCCGGTGGCAATATTCATTACCCCGTTATTAATAAAGGTTGCCGTGTCATTCATCAGCACGCCATAAGCGTTATAGATATCCTGGTGCGAGGCGAGGTTGATAACGCCGTCGCTCTGTACCTTCGTCGTTCCGGTCGCGAGAATCCCGGTATGAGCGCCAACCCACGCATTTTTCACATCACGACTGGTTCCCGCGTCAATAATCCCGTTGTTATTTACGATGCTATCACGCGCGGAAACGACATAATCACCACCAGATGCGCCGGCTGCAGCCCCCAGCGTACCGTTGTTATTGAGCGTGGCTCCGTCGGTTAGCGTCACCACGGAAGTATCACTGAACACCGCCTGAATATTGGCATCAGCAGAAATATTGACGACAGAGCGCGCCCCGGACGCTTTAATAAAGCTGTTCACATCACGATTTGCAGCCTGCAACACCGCATCGCCGTCCGGGATATTGGTGTCAAAGTGAATGTTTTTCTGTTCTGTAGTGTAGGCTTTATGCAGCTCAGCCTCGTAGTCCGCGGGCGAAAGTTGGCCAGCCTCTACGGCTTTCACCAGAGCATCATTGTAGTTTTTTAAATCATCCAGATTATTGACCGTATACTCGCCAAGCGAGCTGGAGAAGGTGCCGTTGTAGGTTGCGGTGTCAAAGTTATAATCTTTACCGGCATTGTTCGCGACATTGCCAACGCTACCGCTTTGCACGATAGTTTTGGCGTTGTAATTCAGTACCGCGTCTTTTGTATCGCTGGCGCTGCTCTCAACGTTATAAACTCCAGAGACCTTCGTGACAGCATTGAAGATATTTGCCGGGTTTGATGCCCAGTCGCTTCCCGTTGAACCGACATTCACATCCAGCGTACCGCCTGATGTCACCGTCGCCAGCTTCATGTTTACATACTGCCCATCACCGACGCCGACCCCCAGATAAGTCGTCAGATCGCCAACGCTATTTGCAGCAAAATTATTGCTGTCATACACCTGGAGTGTACGCGAAGCCCCGGTGATGGGGTCAACATATTGAATGCTGTGGGTTCGGCCACCTAAAGTCGTCTGCGTCAGGTTTATATTTTCACTCCCTGACGAAATATACCCATTATCCATTGCCTGTTGAATCGTCATCGTTTTAAAGCCCGATGCACCTGAGGCAATGCTGCCATATCCTTTGGTACCGGTGATAATATTCATAGTTTCACCGTCACCGACAACAAGTTGCCCTGCGCCATTAGCGTTAGTCGATGGTAAGTAATCTGGCAAGACGTAGTCGGCGGCAAAAGCATATATGGAATGCGTAGCCAGTACGGCACCGATTATGCTTAGCGCTATTTTTGAAATATTGAATTTATGCGTTTTAGATTCAATACTACCTGAGCTATTGGTTTCTATAGAAGCGCTGCAACGCTTTGCCAGTTCAGAAACAACAACAGCGCACGAGTGCGAAACACTCCATACCACTTTAAAGATCTTGTTCATCATTACCATTCCGAATAATTCCACGATTACCCTTCCTGGTAAAATTCGTGGTCACATAGCATTATGGGATGCTCGTAATTACCCAGCGGTCAGGTACCTCTTCTCTGGAGATTTTCCCGCTGAAACATTGAGCAACTTGTACGTGACGAATGATATGGCCGCACCAACCAACAGTCTATTTATACTGATAAATTCGCAATTTATAGATGATTTATCCATGATTCAATTTGATTATAGGTTTAACTTTTGATGGAGCTGAAAAAACGAACAGATGAGTGTTAATGAATTGCATAAACAATGTAATGTGACAAATCCATCTCTGATACAACTAACAAACATTTCAAATTAAGTAAAACGCATATTAATTTATTTCGCGCCCCGTAAAAAAATTACTTATCAGCACAGTTCTGAAATAACAAACAACTTATAAGAGCAATCTCATTGTAAGATTTATTTGATAAACGTAACTCATTGGAGTTAGTTAAATATGAAAGCGAGAAAGAGGGTTACAGTCAATCAAAAAACACAACTTCGCGATAAGCAAGTTCCGGGAAATCTGTACCATCAGGAATTGACCGTAATAAGTTAAAAATCTCAACCCGTTTCTAATTATTGTTTAAGACTCTTGATACCATACTATTTTTCGATTATTTTACTTAAGTAATTTATCGTTTTCTCATTATAAAAATTGCCATCTACTAAGCTACCGACAATTTGTAAATCAACTAGCGACCCAGAATTACGGAGTTATCAAACCGGTGAATGAATATAGTGGTCTATCTGAAAATAGTAGCGCTCTTATAATTTCATCAAAATGAAGCAGGTATTTATACTTAAAATGAGTAATTTCATGGTTTTTTATGCCAGGAGTGTCCTTTACGATGCTAAAATGAAACGCCCCGCCTCCTGCATCGGACTTGTAACATCCGCGCTCCTGTAGTGAAGAAGAAATACCACTATGGTTTATAATTAAGTAATACTCTGTTAATGATGAAAAAATGAAATATCTAATTAACAATGAAGTTACATTCAGAACTGATGATGGCGTTTTGGCCAGTCTGAATCCGTCGGATAACGCCCTTACCCTGTCTATTACAGCAAACAGGATCTTCACCTATCTCCTCGAGCAGGAAGGAAAAGTGGTCTCGAGAGAAGAGATGTTTACCAATGTCTGGGACAAAAATGGTCTGCAGGCCTCAAATAATTCGTTAAGCCAATATATTTCTTTGATTCGTAAAGGATTACAGGAACTCGGTTGTGAACATGAGATTATTCAAACCGTGCCGCGGGTCGGCTTTTTCATCGCTGAAGGGCTGGTAGCCACCATTGAAGAACCGCCTTCAGTTACCGTGACTTCCCTTGCACCGCCGAAAGCCACGCCTTCCCTGTCTAAACGCGTAAAAATGATGTTGTTAGCTGCCGGGAGCATCTCCTTAATCATGCTTCTTTACCCAGTCAACACATTGTTTAACAGCGCTAAAACCAATCTTCCCGATGTACACCTGTATAAACTTGGCAATATCGACCTCTGTCCGGTCTATACCGTTTTTGAAAGCTCGCGAGAAGTAGCGACCGCAAAGCTTGAAAAAGCACAAAAAATGGCTGATTTACACCTGAAGTGTCTGGCTGGCGCATTGTTTATTTTCCAGCCTGACGATCTGTACGTCTACGGCGAAAAAGGTCGTGTATTTTTATCCCGCTGCACTTTCAATAATGTAGAAAAAACAAAGTTTGCTGGATGCAAGGACCTTTATATCCATGAATACTAAATATAAAACTAAGATATTACTTGCAGGAGCCGCCGTTCTGGTCGCCGTCAGCGCCTTGTTGAGCGCGAATGGAATTGCGCTCATTACAGTTAATCAGGGGATAAGCGTGCATTGCGTTTCAACACTCTCACTCCCCGAACTACCCGGGGGCGGGAAATACGACGGTAGCCTGATGCTCCAGTTGCAAAAAGATAACACCGGCGTCCTTGATTTTTCTGGAATTATTACCACGACGCCACCAGCAGACAACCGTCCAGGACATCGGCTTATCCTGCAACGCTCCGTCAGTTTTAATTACCGCATAGGAGACAAAGGCGTTGTGTTTTTGGAAGACATGAAAATGAGTAAACACAGTCTGGATAATGTGTCGGATGAGATGTTTACCCATAATATCTACGATCCGTTCACGCCCGGAAAACGTGCGCAAATGTATAAAATGAATAATGCCTATCTGTTAGGCAATACCTTTTCGCCCACAAACGTCTGCGTCAGTAAATTGTAGGAGTGAGCCGCCATCCAGCATCGACTTCCCCTCTTACCCTGTTCCTACTGCTGAACCAGAGTAGCGCCACGGCAACGCACGGGCCCTGACTCCACGTGTGGCGATTCACTGTCGCCACACGCTTTCATCCTATCTCTCAACCGGATAATCGCTGTTAATCCACGCGTGATCGTCTTCCCAGGTAAACATCCATTTGCGTACCGGACCCGCCATCACATTAAGGTAGTAGCTGTCATATCCCGCCAGGGTTGCCACCGGGTGGTACCCTTTTGGCACCATCACCACGTCGCGGTTGTAGACCGCCATACACTCATCGAGCGACCTGTCGTCGGTGTATACCCGCTGCATACAAAATCCCTGCGGCGGGTTGAGCCGATGGTAGTAGGTCTCTTCCAGATACGTTTCGTGAGGAGGATTATCGGTGTCATGCTTGTGGCTTGGGTAAGAACTGGTGCAGCCTTCATTGGTCCACACCTCCACCACCAACAAGCTATCAGCAGGTTTATCTTCCGGTAAGATGTTATGCACGTAACGCTGGTTATGGCCTTTGCCGCGCGCTTCACCATCGATATCCTTAGGTGCAATCAGCCGCGTCGGGTAGGTTCCTTTTCCTGGTGCAGCACAAACTGCCAGCTCCAGTCTGGTCACCGCCTGGACCTGTATTGCCTCGCCAGAAGTGACATACACCGCCCATGGTTTGATGCGTTCAAACGGGCTCATCCGCTCGCCGATATCCGTAAAGGTTGCGCCCGACGTGGTGATGGTCGCGCGTCCAGCGACCAGTACCAGACAGCGTTCTTCGCTGACAGCAGGCAACGTCAACTGCTGCCCTTCCTCCAGTTCATACGCTCTAAAGCCGACATATCCCCAGCCAGCGCCTTCAGGCGTCACCGACTGCGTACACCCTTGCGCGTCCGGCTGCTGCCAGCGTGATAATAAACGTGACATGTCACCTCCTCAGATAAGCCCGGCATCACGCGCCAGACGGCTAAGGTTGTTATAACCCAGACGCGCATACGTCAGCGGGTGCGCGATAGCCGGATCCTGCTCCGCCTCCACGACTAACCAACCCTGATACCGATTCTCCTTCAGCAAGGCCATGATCGGCGGATAGTCAACGCAGCCGTCGCCCGGCACGGTGAAGACCCCGCTCAGTACCGCATCAAGGAAGCTGGTTTTGCGATTTTTGACATCCGCCAGCACGTCGGCGCGCACGTCTTTGCAGTGAACATGGTTGATACGCGATGCCCAGCGCCGCGCCACCGCCAGCGGATCGGCCCCGGCGAAGGTCAAATGTCCGGTGTCGAGCAGTAACCCAACCTCATCACCGGTATGCGTCATCAGATTATCCACATCCTCAGCAGACTCAATCACCGTGCCCATATGATGGTGATAAGCAACTTGCACTCCCTGCTGCTGGGTGTAGCGCGCAAACTCGGTGAGTTTTTCACCGTATTCTTGCCAGCGTGCCTGCGGGAAACGCGGACGCAGATGCACCGGCGTCTGCTGCTCGCCGTGAATGCAGCCACTGACTTCGGCAAATACCAGCACCTTCGCGCCCAGTTCGCGCAGTAACGTCAGGTGCGATTGTACGGCGGCAATCTCCTCCTCCACGCTGCGTTCCAGCAGACGTCCGGAGTACCAACCGGAAACCAGTTGCAGGTCGTGACGCTGTAAAATGGGGCCAAGCAGTCGCGCCTCGCGCGGGAATTTATTGCCCAGTTCGAAACCGGCAAATCCGGCCTCTTTGCCCTCGCTCAGACACGTATCAAGCGACGTCTCAGCGCCCAGTGAAGGAAGATCGTCATTCGTCCATGTCAGTGGATTAATACCTAATTGTACCGTCATCATCTTCTCCTGAATTATGCTTGTCCGCGCTCGCGCCACCAGGCGATAAGCTGCAGGTAGTTATCTTTAATGCGCGCCACCAGCTGCGCATCGTCAATATCGTGTTTCAACCACGCGCGGGAAGCGTCGCCGAACAGCGTGCGTCCCACAGCAAACCCTTTCACCACCCCGTGGCCCGCAGCCGCTTTGAAATCAGCGCGCAGTTGCTCAGCCGGAGCATCCAGCCCGAGGATCACCACTCCACGGCAGTGCGGGTCGCGTCGCGCGATAATTTCACTCAGCGAGCTCCAGCCAGCAGAAGTGAGCGGCGGGAGTTTCCACCAGTCCGGGTAAACACCTAAGTTGTAGAAGCGGGAAATGGCGCGCAAATACAGTTCATCACTGCGCGGCATACTGGCGGGCAAAATCACCTCCAACAGCAGTTCATGCCCGGACTGGCAGCAGGCGCGGTACACTTCGGTAATTTTCTGTTCTTGTTCCAGACGCAGCGCGTGGGCATCTTCCGGATGGAAAAAGACCAGACACTTCACCACATGCTCCTGCGGCCAACTGATGAGCTGCGAACCTATATTGCCGTGCTCCATCTCCAGCGGGCGCGATCCCGGCAGTTCGATAGGGCGACCGATCCACCATCCCTCTCCGGTTATCGAATTCAGCGCATCCTGACCAAACGTACCATCGCACAGCAGCCCGGCCTTGCCCTCCAGCCCGGCGCTGTTGGCCGCTTCACGGCTGGCCTGCAAAATAAGCTGTTTCAATGCCGGAATACGTTTCAGGGATGCGCCGCACTGCAGCGCCATCTCTTCAAGCTGACTGCGGTGATCGAAGGCCATCACGCACAGTTCCGGCCATGCGCGGCGACGGGTCGTCACGCGATGCAAATGATTAAGATGCGGATCGAGATCCGGACGTGGAACCTCTGCAGCGCGAGAAAGATAATCATCAAGCTCAACTTTGCTCGGCATCGCCGGCGCACAGCCGTGACGCGACACCACCAGCGCACCGCAGGCGTTGGCATAGCGGCATGCCTGCTCCCATCCCTCATCGTTGAGATAGCCGCGCAGCAGACCGGACATAAACGCATCCCCCGCCCCCAGCACGTTCAGCACCTCCACGCGCACGCCTGTCACCGTCAGGCCATCGTCAAGTCGGGGCGGGATCGCGTCGGTATACACCGAGCAGCCGAGCGCACCGCGCTTGCAGACCAGCGTCGCGTGACTCACGCCGCGAACCTGCGCCAGCGCCTGCAACGTATCGGTACTGCCGCCCGCGATATGAAACTCCTCTTCAGTGCCGACAATCACATCAAAAAGATGCAACACCTCCTGTAACTGGCGAGTGACCTGATCGGCGGCGATAAAACGTGTTTCGCCGTCGCCTAAGGAAGTAAGTCCCCACAGCACCGGGCGATAGTCGATATCCAGCGCCGTACGCACGCCGTGACGCCGGGCGTAAGCGAGCGCCGTCAACACCGCCTCGCGGGTTTGTGGATGAGAGAGATGCGTCCCGGTGATGGCAAGACAACGAGCAGAAGCGATGTACTGTTCATCAACATCGCTGGCGGTAATCGCCATATCCGCGCAGTTATCACGGTAAAAAATCAGTGGGAAGGTGTCCCGGTCTTTAATGCCGAGTAGTACCAACGCCGTCAGGCGGTCTTTATCGGTGATCAGATGGCTGGTATCGCAGCCTACCTGGCTTAATTCTTCACGCAGGAAACGCCCCATATGTTCGTCGCCAACCCGCGCCAGCATTGAGGAGCGCAATCCCTGGCGTGCCGTGCCGTAAGCCACATTGCCGGACGAGCCGCCAAGATATTTGGCAAAGCTCGACACATCTTCCAGGCGCGCGCCAATTTGCTGACTGTAGAGGTCAACCGCCACGCGGCCCATGCATATCACATCAAACTGCTTTTCCACGTTGATACCTCTTCAGACAATGTCGTTCACGTTCAGCCAGCGGCCTTCCTGGTGCGAGAGTGCGATAGCGTCGAGCACGCGCGACACCTTCCAGCCCTCTTCAAAGTCCGGCCACAGCGGCGCATCGGCGGCAATACCGTCCACCAGGTCACGTACTTCCACGGTTTTCTGGTCGTTAAAACCGATACCATGCCCGGCCCCCATGCAAAATGCGCCGTAGTCCGGGTGTGCCGGGCCAACCAGCAAAGTACGAAATCCCTGGCGGTTGACCGGATCGTCATGCAGATAGAGCTTCAGCTCGGCCATACGCTCCTGGGTAAAACTGATAGTCCCTTTGGTCCCGGTAATCACATACGACAACCCCATCTTGCGGCCACAAGCCACGCGGGAGGTTTCAATCACCCCTTGCGCGCCGCCCGCGAAGCGCACCATTGCGTGAGCCTGATCTTCGTTTTCTACCGTCACCATTTGCGAGGAACCAACCTGCGCTGGACGCTGTGGCACCACAATCTTCAGGTCGCCGCAGACCTGCTGAATATCCCCCACCAGGTACTGCGCCATATTGACGATATGCGCCGCCAGATCGCCAAGCGCCCCAAGTCCGGCGGTCTCTTTAAAACAGTGCCAGTGGATCGGCGCAAGGGGATCGGCCATGTAGTCTTCGTTGTGGGTGCCGTAGAAATGGATCACCTCGCCAATCTCACCGCGCGCAATAATCTCTTTCGCCAGTTGCGCCGTTGGGTTCTTCATGTAGTTGAATCCCACCAGCGTTTTCACCCCCGCCCGTTTTGCGGCCTCAACCATTTCACGTGCGTCGTGGGCGTTCAGCGCCAGCGGCTTTTCTGAGTACACATGCTTGCCATGGCGAATCGCTTCCAGCGCCATCTCTTTATGCAGATGGTTGGGTGAGCAGATATCAACGACATCAATTGCCGGGTCGGCCACCAGCGCACGCCAGTCTCCGGTTGAGCGATTGAAGCCAAACGCCTGCGCCCGCTCGGCCGCCAGCTCCGGCGAGACTTCCGCCACCATTTCACGCACCAATTTGCCGCGCAGGTTAAACACCGTCGGGGCCTGGGCATAGGCGATGGCATGCGCCTTGCCGATATACCCGGTGCCAATCAATCCAATACGAACCTCTTTCATCATGATCCTCACAGTGCGCCGCGACGGCTCTTGGCGTAGGTATCGAACGCCACCGCCAGAACGATAATTAAGCCGGTAATAATTTGTTGGTAGTAAGCCGAGACGTTCATCAGCACCAGACCGTTAATCAGGATGCCCATGATGATCGAGCCGATAATGGTGCCGCCGATACGCCCGTAGCCGCCCATCAGCGAGGTGCCGCCAATGACTACCGAAGCGATGACGCGCAGCTCGAACGAGATCCCGGCCACTGCTTCCGCACTGCCCAACCGCGCGCTGAGAATGAAGCCCGCCAGCCCAGCCAGACAGCCAATTAACACGTAGACGCTCACCAGCACGCGCTTCACGTTGACCCCTGCCAGACGCGCCGCCTCCGGGTTGCCGCCGATGGCGTACACGAAGCGCCCCCAGCGGGTTTTATGCAGCGCCAGATAACCGCCTACGGCCACCAACGCGAATATCCAGATTGGAATAGAGATACCGAGCAGTTCGCCTCGCCCCCACCAGCGGTAGCCCGCGTCAAAACCGGCAATCGGCGCGCCGTCGTTAATCACCAGCGTCAGGCCGCGCCAGATAGTCATCCCACCGAGGGTGACGATAAACGGCGGCAGACGCAGGCGGGTCACACCGAGGCCATGCAGGAAACCAATCGCGGTCCCCATAGCCATACAGATCCCAAGGCCAATCAGCCAGCTCATGCCGCCCCAGGCATTCGGGTCAACGGTAGTGAAGTTGTCGCCCTTAATCACATACGCGGCGGTCATAGCACAGACCGCCAGGATGGAACCCACCGACAGATCGATCCCAGCGGTCAGAATGACAAACGTCATCCCCACAGCCATGATCCCGTAGATGGAGACTTCGGTCAGGATGTTGAAAATATTGCGTTCAGAAAGAAAGTTGCTGTTCTGCAACTGAAAGAAAATCAGCAGCAGGATCATGAAAATCAGTACCCCAAAGCGCTCAAAAAAGGCAATGGGATCAAGACGTCCGCCGCGTTTGGCAGGAACCTGCGTTTTAGAAATAATCTGCGTCATGAATCACTCCGTTATGCCGCATTCAGGGCGTTGTGGTTGATGGCCATCATCGTCATTAGCCGCTCTTCATTGGCGTCGTCACCGTGGATCTCGCCAGTCACCCGGCCCTCACTCAGCGTGATGATCCGATCGGAAACCGCCATGACTTCCGGCAGATCGGAGGAGATCACGATCACCGCCACGCCCTTTTTCGCCATATCAAACAGCACCTGATGGACTTCTGATTTGGTGCCAACATCGATGCCGCGCGTCGGTTCATCCACGATCAACACCCGAGGATTAAGCGCCATGCAGCGCGCGAGGATCACTTTTTGCTGGTTTCCGCCGGAGAGTTTGCGTACCTCCTGCGCGCTGTTGACCATTTTGATTTGTAGCGCCTGGCGGTAAGATTCGATCAGGGCATCCTCTTTACGGGTGTTCACAAACCAGCGCCAGTGCAGCAGTGACGAGAGGCTGGAGAGCGACAGGTTGTCACGGATCGACAGCCCAAGCACCGCGCCCTCTTTTTTACGATCTTCAGGTACCAGCGCCAGCCCCTGATCCAGCGCAAACAGCGGATCGCGCGGCTGATAGGGCACGCCATCAAGTTCAAAGCTGCCGGAAGTAAAACCATCGGCGCCAAACAGGCAGCGGGCCACTTCGGTACGCCCGGCGCCAACCAGCCCGGCGATGCCTAACACTTCTCCGGCATGAACATGGAAGCTAATGTCATGGAGTGCGATACCATGCGGATCCAGCGGCGGCTTTTCACGGCTAAGCCCCTTCACCGCCAGACGCACAGGTTTATTTTCATGATGAGTTTCGCTGGCCGGGCGGCGATTAAAGGCCACATCGCGCCCAACCATCAGGCGGATCAGCTGTTCAACGGTGGTCTGCGCAACTGCGCCGTTTCCGGTAAAACGCCCATCCTGGAAAACGGTGAACTGGTCGCAGAGTTGAAACACTTCATGCAGGCGATGGGTCACATAGATAATGCTCACGCCACGCCCTTTAAGTTCCCGCACCACCCGGTGCAGACTTTCTACTTCGCTGTCGCTCAACGCGGCGGAAGGTTCATCCATGATGATCAGCTTTGCGTTCAACGTCAGCGCCCGCGCAATTTCCACCATTTGCTGCTGCGCCACGCTCAGTCGGGCCACGGCCGTGGTTGGCGCAACGTTCAGTTGCAGATAATCCAGAATTACCTGCGCCTCCTGATTCACCGCCTTTTCGTCAACAATCAGATTGCGTTTGCGCGGTTCACGCCCGAGAAACATATTCTCGGCGACGGTCATATTCGGCAGCAGATTAAATTCCTGATAAATAGTGATAATGCCCTTGTTCTGCCGCTCTACCGGAGAGTCCTCTACCGGCAACGTTTCGCCGTTAAACCAGATATCCCCGCGCGTTTGCGGCTGCGCACCCGCCAGCGCTTTCAGCAGAGTCGATTTTCCGGCGCCGTTCTCACCTAACAGCGCATGAATTTCGCCTGCTCCGACGGTCAGTTGCGCGCTGCTCAGCGCCCAGACGCCGGAAAAGCTTTTCGCCAGGTCAGTCACTTTCAGTAAGGGTTGCGACATCGGTCTGCTCCTCCTCATAGTGAGCCGCCACTTACGCGGCGGCTGCGAAAATACACTGAATCAGTTACCGGCCTCACTAATACGCTCGGCCTGCTGCAGGTTCTCTTTGGTGATAAGCGTTGGCGGATAGTCAGCCCCGGTTATCGCGGTCTTCTCCCGTACGTTATTCACCAACTGGGTCATGGCCGTTTTCACCGCAAATCCCGGACGCTGATCCGCCGTCACCGCCAGCCAGCCCTCGCGCACGCGCGCCAGCGCTTCCGGCACGGCATCGAAGCCCGTAACCAGAACCTCACCCGGTTTCAGCCCTTGTCCTTGCAATGCTTCAATCGCGCCCAGCGCCATATCGTCGTTAGCTGAGAGGATCACCTGCGGACGTTTCGGCAGCGAAGGCAGCACGCTTTCGACAATGCGCATCCCTTCAGAACGCATCCAGTTTCCGGTCTGATCGGCGACAATCTTGTACTTTTCACCGCCCGCCTTCAGGCTGTCGCGAATGCCTTTAGTACGTTCAATGTTGGAGGAGGAGCCCGGCTGGCCGGTCAGCAGAATGATGTCCGCCCCGTCAGGGAATTTGGTTTTGACAAAGTCGCCAATCGCCTGGCCGCCTTTGTAGTTGTTCGCGCCGAAGTGCGGCACTTTTTTCTGGCTGTCAACGGAGCGGTCGAGGGTAACAACGGGCAGTTTCGCATCCTGAATTTCATCTACCGCACTGGACACCGCGTTGACATCGTTCGGCGAAACGATAAAACCCTGTGCGCCACGGGTGATGGCGTTTTCCAGGTCAGCGACCTGTTTTGGCGAGCTACCTTGCCCGTCCAGGACCTGTAAATTCACGCCCATCTCTTTTGCGGCTTTCACCGCCGTACGCTGCATGTGAACTTCAAATGGCATCGCCAGGTTTGGCGTACTGAAAACAATTTGCTCATTTTCAGCAATGGCTGCCCCGGATGTCATGGCGATGAGGACAGCTAAGATCAGTTTTTTCATTATTATGTCTCTCTGTGTAGGGTAGGTTGTGGTGACAATCAGAGGAGAACTTCACGTTGGCTATGCAGTGACTCCAGCGCTTTATCCGCCAGATACAGCGCACGCTCACCATCGTCCCCGCTGCAATCAGGGACTGCTTCGCCGCGCAGAACCGCAACAAAGTGTTCCCATTCCGCGGCATAGGCCGATTTATAACGCTGCAAGAAGAAGTGTTCAGGTAACGCGCTGGTGCAGCCTGTCTTCGCGTAGTGTTGCACCTGGTTTTCGAGAATATTGCCCGCGCACAGCAGCCCTTCAGAGCCGTGTAGCTCAAGGCGCTGGTCGTAGCCGTAGGAGGAGCGGCGGCTGTTGACGATGGTCGCCATCGCGCCGGAGGCATATTTCAGTACGATGAACGCGGTGTCGATATCGCCCGCCTCGCCAATCGCCGGATCGACCAGGTTACTGCCCTGGGCATACACAGAAACCGGCTCTTCGCCCATGATAAAGCGCGCCATATCAAAATCGTGGATGGTCATATCGCGAAACATACCGCCGGACACGCGCACATATTCCGCAGGCGGCGGCGACGGATCGCGGGAGATTATCAGCAGCGATTCCGGCTTACCGATACGCCCGGCCAGTGCATCCGTTTTCACACGGCGGAACTGTGGATCGAAGCGGCGGTTGAAGCCGATGAACAACGGTACGTCGTACTCTTTGACCACTTTCAGACAGTCGCGTACGCGGGCCAGATCCAGGTGGACCGGCTTTTCACAGAAGATGGCTTTGCCATGACGAGCGGCCAGTTCAATCAGATCCGCATGGGTATCGGTCGCGGAGGCGATCAGCACGGCGTGAACATTAGGATCCGCCATCGCCTCATCCAGGCTTTGCAGACGAGCCTGGTACTGAGTGGCAAGACGGGTGGCAAATTCCTGATTCGGGTCGACGACGGACCAGAGGGTGGTGGCACTGTGACTGGCAATGTTAGCTGCATGTACCTGGCCAATTCGGCCAGCGCCCAGTAAAGCAATGTTAAACATAACGGCTCCCGGTGTTGGTGAATGCGATGAACTAACGACCCCTTAAATAAAACATTTATTTCATTTTTATAAATAGTGAAAATTATGTTTTTGAGTGCAAGTTAACACTTTTGAGATGAACGAGATAAAATTTGTTATCAATATCACAACATAAAGACAGGAAAGATGAAGGAATTAGCCCCCTTCCGTTCAGGAAGGAGGCGAAGGATGAAGGGGCAGGAAAAATGAAATGAAAATTTCGTTGTTGCAGGTTGCCGGATGACGGCGCGAACGCCTTATCCGGCCTACAGGTTAGAAGTAGTTGTAGGCCGGATAAGCGCAGCGACATCCGGCATTACCCAGCGTCAGTACTGACGAGCGTTTTTCACCTGTTCAAACGTCTGCTCAGCGGCTTTGCGCACCGACGGTGAATCAGCCACCTGCGCATCACCGGTTCGCCACCAGGCGGCGTAATCGTGGGTCATGGTTTTCGGCAGGACTTTAATATCCAGCAGCGTCGGGCCAGGATGCGCACGAGAGGCTTCCAGCGCCGCCAGCAGGCTTTTTTCATCATGCACCCGCCAGGCACGACAGCCGTAGCTCTCGGCATTCTGGGCAAAATCAACTTTCACCAGCGGCCCATCCAGCCTCCCGGTTTGCGGGTTGCGGTGACGGTTTTCCGTGCCGAAACTCCCCATCCCGTGCCCCATCTGCAGATTGTTAATGCACCCGAAGCTGGCGTTATCAAACAGCAGGATAGTGACTTTTATCCCTTCCTGAACGGCAGTTTGTAGTTCGGAATGCAGCATCATGTATGAGCCATCCCCCACCATGGCATACACCGGCTGCTGCGGCTTCGCCAGCCTGGCCCCAATAGCGGCCGCAATCTCATAGCCCATGCAGGAATAACCGTATTCCAGGTGATAGCTGTCCGGGGTTTTGACCTGCCAGATGCGTTGTAAATCGCCAGGCAGCGATCCGGCGGCGCCCACGACAATCGCGTTATCTTCGATGTGCTGATTGATAAGCCCCAGCACCCGCGTCTGGGTCAACCGCGTGTTGAGCGTGTCGCCATATTCCGCCAGTTGGGCGTCAAGATGCCCTGCCACTTCGGGAACATCGTCAGGATGCCAGTCGCGATCCCATAAACGTTGGCACTCATCACGCCAGGCCGCCTGCGCCTGTGCGATCTCGCCCCCCCAATCGCTGCGGTAGTCTTGCAGCGTTTCAGTTAATGCCGTAAGCCCGGTACGGGCGTCGGCGATAAGCGCGGTGGCATCAAGCTTCAGTGCGTCAAACTCCGCCACGTTCAGCAGCAGGAACTCAACCTCAGGATGGGAAAACAGCGCTTTCGAACCGGTGGTAAAGTCGGTGAGTCGCGTGCCGATGCCGATCACCAGATCGGCCTGGGTTGCAAGCTGGTTGGCGGCCATCCCGCCGGTTACCCCAATGCCTCCGAGGTTAAGTGGGTGGTCACTAACCAGCGCCCCCTTTCCAGCCTGAGTTTCAGCAAACGGTAGTTGCAGCGTTTCAACAAACGCACGCAACGCCTCATGCGCGCCGGAATATCGTACCCCGCCACCGCACACCACCAGCGGGCGGCGTTTGCGGGCAATCAGCGCCCGCGCCATCGCCAGACGCTGCGGGTCGGGCGGGCGACGTTCGATCAGATGGACGCGGCGCGCAAAGAAACTCAGCGGATAGTCCCAGGCTTCTCCCTGCACATCCTGCGGCAGGCAGAGGGTAACTGCGCCAGTGTCTGCGGGGTCAGTGAGCGTTCGCATCGCGTTCAGCATCGCGCTCATTAACTGCTCCGGGCGATTAATCCGATCCCAATAACGCGAGACCGGTCTGAAGCAGTCGTTGGTGCTAATGCCAAGCTCATGGAATTGCTCAATTTGCTGCAATACCGGGTCCGGCTGACGGCTGGCGTAGACATCGCCTGGCAACAGCAACAGCGGAATACGGTTCGCCGTCGCGGTCGCCGCGGCGGTCACCATATTCGCCGCCCCCGGTCCAACCGACGACGTCACGGCAAAAATACGCTGGCGTCGATGCTGTTTAGCGAACCCGGTCGCCATGTGCGCAATTCCCTGCTCATTACATCCCTGCATTACCTGCAGATGACCGGGTTCCTGCTCCAGCGCCTGGCCGATACCGAGCACATTACCGTGACCAAAGATGGTGGCAACGCCCTCAACAAAGGGCGTTTCATGACCATCGACACAGACATATTGTTGATTAAGGAATTTGACCAGCGCCTGAGCCATGGTCATACGTTCGGTTTGCATAACCCCTCCTGTCAGCCCAGCGTTGGCATGGAGAACGCGGCCCCTGTGTCTTGCAGCATCTCCGGCCAGCGTGCGGTGACGGTCTTCATGCGGGTGTAGAAGCGCACGCCATCGTTACCATGCACGTTGAGCGCTCCAAAAATCGAACGCTTCCAGCCGCCGAAGCTGTGGAACGCCATCGGCACCGGAATAGGCACGTTTACGCCCACCATGCCCGCCTGCACCTCTTCGCAGAAGCGACGCGCGCAGCCGCCGTCGCGCGTGAAAATCGCCGTGCCGTTACCATATTCATGGCGGTTAATCAGTTCCACCGCGCTGTTGTAATCGGCTACACGCACCACAGAAAGTACCGGCCCGAAAATCTCTTCCTTATAGATGGTCATTTCCGGCGTGACGTTATCAAACAGGGTTGGCCCGACAAAATAGCCCTGCTCATGGCCTTTAACGCTAAAACGCCGACCATCCACACGCAGGCTGGCCCCCTGTGATTCCCCGCTGTCGATGTATCCGAGTACTTTATTACGGTGCGCCGAGGAGATAAGCGGCCCCATTTCGTTTTCCGGCGTCTGATCAAGCCCCGGTCCGACGCGCAGCGCCGCAATCTGTTTTTCCAGTCGCGAGCACAGCTCATCCGCGGTTTTATCCCCCACCGCCAGCACAACCGAAAGCGCCATGCAGCGTTCACCCGCCGCGCCGTAAGCGGCGCCCATAATGGCGTTGGTTGCCATATCCATGTCAGCATCCGGCATTAAAATACAGTGATTTTTAGCGCCACCCAACGCCTGGCAACGCTTACCGTGAGCCGAGGCCGTCTGATAAATATATTCCGCAATCGGCGTTGAGCCGACGAAGCTTACGGCCTGCACGCGCGGGTCAGTAAGCAGCACGTCAACGGACTCTTTATCTCCCTGTACCACGTTGAACACGCCGTCCGGTAATCCCGCCTCTTGCAGCAGTTTCGCCAGCGCCAGCGCGAGAGAAGGGTCTTTTTCGGAGGGTTTCAGCACGAAGGAATTTCCGGTTGCCAGCGCGATGGGGAACATCCACATCGGCACCATCGCCGGAAAGTTAAACGGCGTGATCCCGACGCAAACCCCAAGCGGTTGCATCAGAGAGTGGCTATCGACGCCGGTACCTACGTTGGCGGAGTGTTCGCCCTTTTGCAGATGCGGGATGCCACAGGCAAACTCCACCACTTCCAGGCCGCGCGTCAGTTCACCGACAGCGTCAGAGAACACCTTGCCGTGCTCTTCGCTGATGATGCGAGCCAATCTTTCCATGTTCTGTTCCAGCAGCGCCTTAAAGCGGAACATCACTCGCGCACGTTTTAGCGGAGAATGCCGCGCCCAACCGGGGAATGCGTCGTGCGCTGCCGCGATGGCCTGTTCGGTTTCCCGTGTCGAACTCATCACCACCTGGCGGATCTGCTCACCGGTGGCCGGGTTGAAGATCGCCTGAACGCGCTGGCCTGAACCGGTGACACATTCGCCATGAATAAAATTCGCTACTGTCTCCATCCTTAACCTCTCGCTGTTGATACGTGATTGTTACCTGAACGCCGTTATCTGTGTACTATATATGAAACAAACATTCCATTTTAAGTTGAAATAAAATAAATAATGATTAATGTGATCAAGGATGGATTTTTATGTTAACAAGCGGAATCGCATGATTAACGTGTACTGGCAGAATGTTTCAGCAAGCGATTAGACTGAAGCTTTTGTTTCGTTTTTACGGCCAGATGAATGCGTGACATTTCAAAGACGCGGTTTTGCGTTTAGAATCATAAAACTATGCAACAGGAGGTAAAATGACGACAGCAACCAGCCTGAACGAGCTGCAGCAGCAGATCCGCGATCGCTACGATGGCCTGAGCAAAAGGCTGCAGCAGGTGTCCCGCTATGTGCTGGATAATACAAATAGCGTGGCCTTTGATACGGTTGCCGTCATTGCCGAACGTGCCGGAGTGCCTCCCTCGACGCTGATCCGCTTTGCCAATGCTTTTGATTTCACCGGCTTTAACGAAATGAAACAGCTGTTTCGTATGAATCTGGTGGAGGAAACTGCCAGTTACAGCGACCGCGCACGCCTGTTCCGTGAGATGGAAAGCGAAGCCGTGCCGGAAACGCCGCTCGATATCTTGCAGGAATTCGCCCGTTCGAATACTCAGGCCCTACAGCAGTTGGCAGCCCGTGCCGAACCAGAAATGCTGGAACGCGCGGTACAATTACTGGCAGAAGCCGACACCATCTACATCGCCGGTCTGCGTCGTTCGTTTAGCGTGGCGGCCTATCTCACCTATGCCCTGAGCCATCTCGAGTGTCGCCCTATTTTGCTCGATGGAATGGGCGGGATGCTGCGCGAGCAGATTAACCGCATCAAAGCACGTGATATCGTCGTGTCGATCAGCTTCTCGCCCTATGCGGAAGAAACGGTGATGGTCAGCGAAACCGCGGCCAATGCAGGCGCGCGCCAGATTGTCATTACCGACAGCCAGATAAGCCCGCTGGCAACATTCAGCGATCTCTGCTTTGTGGTGAAGGAGGCACAGGTTGACGCGTTTCGCTCCCAGTCAGCAACGCTGTGCCTGGTGCAGTCGCTAGTGGTGGCGCTGGCTTACCGTCTGGGTGACGGGAGTAATGAACGCGGTCATTCCGTCGGGTAATAGCGGTCAGCAAATTGATCGCCCGCTTTATTAACACCCGCCAGCGTGAGGCGCAAGAGCAATTGCACGCGTTGCTTTTATGGTCGTTGAAAATATAGTCCTCATTCAGCGACCAGCTACAACACAGTCTATTATTACCATAAGCTACAATTATATTAATTTTAGATAATCAACAGCACGTTTGCTGACAATAATGCGCAAAGGTTTACTATAGGCCTGTCTTTTTTTAGCAGGAAAGTAAAAATGAAAAAAACAAAAGGGTTGATGATTATTGCCCTTGCTTTCACCCTGGCATCATGTGCTTCCATTCCTGAGAATATCAAAGGTAATAATCAACCTGATATACAAAAAAACTTTATCTCCGTGCATAACCAGCCGGGATTATATACCGGTCAACAGGCCCGCTTTGGTGGTAAAGTCATCAATGTGATTAACACCAAAACGGATACGTTACTGGAAATCGCCGTTTTGCCACTGAACGACTCTGCTAAGCCACAAATAGACGCGAGCTATCAGGGACGAATTCTTGCCCAGCAGAAAGGTTTTCTCGATCCGGTAAACTACAGAAACCATTTCGTGACTATTTTGGGAACAATTCAAGGAGATGAGTCAGGATTCATCAACAAGGTCCCGTATAACTTTGTTAAAGTTGATTTACAGGGTATTCAGGTCTGGCATTTAACTGAGTCTGTCAACACCACCTATAATATGTGGGATTACGGCTATGGCGCGTTCTGGCCTGAACCCATATGGGGAGGCCCCTACTACGCCAACACAGTAACTCAGGTAACTCCGGAGCTAGTGAAATAATCCCAGTAGTAAGATGGCGCTAATATATTCCGGAGTCGGGCGCTAACCAACGCCCACCACATCAACTCGCGTTTATCTAATTGCGCCATCCAGCTTCATGAGATCCTTCGCTTAACATGTATTCTTCCTGTTACATATAATTTTTAACCGCTAATTCTTTAGCGAAGAAATGGGCTTTACCCTTCTCATGCCTGACCATCTTTTGTTATTTACCGACAATCCCCCCACCCTGCATGCAATAAAAGAACCTTTGTGTTTTCACATTATTCAGGGATTACAATGAACAGAAAATGCTTACTGTTGATACCATTATTCTTTAGTAGCGCCATCATCACCGCCTGCGATAATAAACCTGCAGTAAAAACCACCGCCATGGCGCCCGAGGTCGGCGTTGTTACCTTAGCGCCCTCCTCAGTGAATATTAAAAGTGAACTTCCGGGCCGCGCAGTTTCATTTGAGATCGCCGAAATTCGCCCTCAGGTTGGGGGGATCATCATAAAGCGCAACTTTATTGAAGGAGATAAAGTCAGCAAAGGAGAATCACTGTATCAAATTGATCCTGCCCCGCTGCAGGCGCGACTGGATTCAGCCAAAGGTGCGCTGGCTAAGGCAATGGCGACGGCCAATAACATACGTCTGACATTAAATCGGCAGTCAGCGTTAATAAAATCCAATTACGTCAGCCGCCAGGACTACGACACGACGCGCTCACAGCTTAATGAAGCACAGGCCAATGTCGCCGTTGCTAAAGCGGAGCTTGAGCAAGCCACTATCAACCTGCGCTATGCCAATGTCACCTCGCCAATTGAGGGCATCAGCGGTAAATCCTCCGTGACCGTGGGTGCCCTGGTCACTGCCAATCAGGAAAATGCGCTGGTCACCGTTCAACGGTTGGATCCGATTTATGTTGATTTAACCCAGTCAGTACAAGACTTCCTGCGCCTGAAAGAAGAGAAAGCCAACGGCCAAATCGCCCAACAACAAGGCAAAATTCCGGTTGAACTGATGCTGGAAAACGGCAAGCCCTATCGCCATACCGGTACGCTTGAGTTTTCCGATCCCGCCGTTGATGAGACCACCGGTTCGGTGACCCTGCGCGCCGTATTTCCCAATCCTGAGGGTGAAATTTTACCCGGCATGTACGTCACGGCGCTGCTGGACGAAGGCAGTCAGCAGAACGTGTTGATGGTTCCCCAGCAAGGGATTACGCATAACGAACAAGGAAAAGCCACCGCGCTAATCCTTGACCCGGAAAACGTGGTGCAACTGCGTGAAATAAACGCCGTGAAGGCCGTTGGCAATCAATGGCTAGTGACCGCGGGATTACGCCCTGGCGATCGGGTCATTGTGTCCGGACTACAAAGGATTCGTCCGGGAATCAAAGCCCGGGTCCTCCATTCAAAACTGAACACACCTGACGCGGTAACTGAACAGTAATATTTCAGGCATTAAGGACACTTTCTTCATGGCCAACTTTTTTATTGAGCGCCCGGTTTTCGCCTGGGTACTCGCCATTATCATGATGTTTACGGGCGGTATCGCGATAATGAACCTGCCTGTCGCCCAGTATCCACAAATTGCTCCCCCGACCATCACCATCAGCGCCGCTTACCCAGGGGCAGACGCAAAGACCGTTGAAGACTCCGTGACGCAAGTGATTGAACAGAATATGAATGGTCTTGATGGCCTGATGTATATGTCATCCACCAGCGATGCGGCAGGTAATGCCTCGATTATCCTGACCTTCAAAACGGGTACGTCACCCGATATTGCGCAGGTTCAGGTACAGAATAAATTACAGCTGGCGATGCCTTCCCTGCCGCAGGAGGTACAGCAGCAAGGGATAAGCGTTGATAAATCCAGCAGCAACATCTTAATGGTCGCCGGCTTTATCTCTGATAATAACAGTCTCAGCCAATATGATATTGCCGACTATGTGGCTTCAAATATTAAAGACCCGCTAAGCCGCACTGCCGGGGTGGGAAGCGTACAGTTGTTTGGTTCGCAATACGCCATGCGCATCTGGTTGGATCCGCAAAAGCTCGACAAGTATAACCTCACTCCGCAAGACGTTATTACTCAACTCAAAGTTCAGAACAATCAGATATCCGGCGGGCAACTGGGGGGCATGCCTCAGTCAGCCGATCAGCAGCTAAATGCGTCGATCATCGTCCAGACGCGCCTGCAAACTACCGATGAATTTGGCCAGATCTTCCTCAAAGTCCAGCAAGACGGCTCCCAGGTTCTGCTGCGCGATGTCGCACGCATTGAACTGGGTGCGGAAAATTATGCCACGGTTGCACGTTACAACGGCAAACCCGCCGCCGGGATTGCGATTAAACTTGCCGCTGGCGCCAATGCCCTGGAAACGTCCCAGGCGGTCAAACAAGAGCTGAACAGATTATCGGCCTGGTTTCCGGCCAGTATGAAAACCGTTTATCCCTATGACACCACGCCGTTTATCGAGATTTCGATTCAGGGCGTTTTTCATACATTGATCGAGGCAATCATTCTGGTATTCCTCGTCATGTACCTGTTTTTGCAGAGTTTCCGTGCAACGCTTATCCCCACAATCGCCGTTCCGGTAGTTATCCTCGGCACCTTTGCAATACTCGACGTCGCCGGTTTTTCGATTAATACACTCACGATGTTTGGCATGGTGCTGGCGATAGGGTTGTTAGTCGATGATGCTATCGTGGTGGTTGAGAACGTAGAACGCATTATTGCCGAAGAACATTTGTCACCAAAAGCGGCGACGCATAAAGCGATGGGCCAGCTCCAGAGAGCGCTGATCGGTATTGCCGTTGTGTTATCCGCTGTATTTATGCCGATGGCATTTATGAGCGGGGCGACGGGGGAGATTTTCCGCCAGTTTTCTATCACCTTAATCTCCTCGATGCTGCTGTCGGTGTTTGTGGCGATGAGCCTGACGCCTGCACTTTGCGCCATGCTGTTGAAATCCCATGAGGGAGAAAAAGTAAACACACATTTTCTGTTTACCCGTTTCAATCACTTCATGGAGAAATGTACTCAGCACTACACGGACAGCACCCGTAAACTTCTCCGTTGCACGGGCCGTTACATGGTCGTGTATTTAGTGATTGCCGCGGGCATGATCGTGCTGTTTTCACGCACCCCGACCTCCTTTCTGCCTGAAGAAGATCAGGGGGTATTCATGACCACGGCGCAATTACCCTCCGGCTCAACGATGGTGAACACCAGCAAAGTGCTCGGAGAAATAACGGATTACTATCTGACGAAAGAACAGAAAAACGTTGCTTCGGTTTTCACCGTCGGCGGATTTGGCTTCAGCGGTCAGGGGCAAAACAACGGTCTGGCGTTTATCAGCCTGAAGCCCTGGTCAGAACGCGTTGGCGAGGAAAACTCGGTTACCGCCATTATTCGACGGGCGATGATGGCCTTAAGCACCATTAATAACGCCGTCGTTTATCCGTTTAATTTACCCGCAGTCGCGGAACTGGGGACCGCTTCAGGCTTTGATATGGAGCTGCTGGATAACGGTAACCTTGGGCATGAAAAAATGATGCAGGCCCGAAACGAGCTTCTGGCGCTGGCCAGCCAGTCGTCAGGAGAGGTTGACGGGGTGCGTCCGAACGGTCTGGAAGATACGCCGATGTTCCGCATTCACGTCAACGCCAGGAAGGCAGAAGCCATGGGCGTTGCGTTATCGGATATCAATCAGACCATCTCCACCGCGTTTGGTAGCCGCTATGTCAATGACTTCCTGAACCAGGGGCGCGTTAAAAAAGTGTATGTACAGGCCGATACGCCGTTTCGTATGTTGCCGGACAATATCAATCACTGGTACGTACGTAATGCCTCTGGCGCAATGACGCCGCTTTCCGCTTACTCATCCACCGAGTGGACCTACGGCTCCCCCCGCCTTGAACGCTATAATGGTCAGCCTGCAATGGAAATTCTCGGCCAGCCGGTCGAAGGAAAAAGCAGCGGCGATGCAATGAAATTTATGGCGTCGCTGATTAATAAACTGCCCGCAGGCGTTGGCTATGCCTGGACAGGTCTGTCTTATCAGGAAGCGCTGTCCACAAACCAGGCGCCAATGCTGTACGGCATTTCGCTAATCGTCGTGTTTCTGGCACTGGCGGCGCTGTATGAAAGCTGGTCGATACCCTTCTCGGTGATGCTGATTGTGCCAATCGGGGTGGTCGGCGCTTTGCTGGCTACCGATCTGCGCGGTCTGAGCAATGATGTTTACTTCCAGGTCGGGCTACTCACCACCATGGGGCTGTCGGCTAAAAACGCCATTCTGATCGTCGAGTTCGCCGTCGAGATTATGCAAAACGAAGGAAAAGCACCGCTTGAAGCCGCGGTGGAGGCCGCGCAAATGCGCTTACGTCCTATTTTAATGACCTCACTGGCTTTCATCCTGGGGGTTATTCCATTGGCAATAAGCGACGGCGCAGGCTCTGGCGCGCAAAATGCCGTCGGTACGGGGGTTATCGGTGGGATGTTGGCCGCAACCGTGCTGGCTATCTATTTTGTCCCGCTATTCTTTGTTCTCGTTGAAAACATGCTGGCGCGATTTAAAGCCCGACGCTGACTTGTTGTCCTATCCCTGGGATCTTATCCCAGGGATAGGACTTTGTTTGTCAGATCTACGGTCATTAGCGGGCCTTGCTATCCAGCGAGTTTCTCGTGGCTAGCAAGGTAAACATTACACGGGTATTTTCTTGTAGGGGAACAACTGGGGTAGGTACAGAGGTTGTCAATTCTAACTAATGCCAGGCTATCAAAACGGTTAATTAATAGTGCAGACCGGAACCTTTCAGATTTACAGCCAGTTCACCCAGTTTTATATTCGGATGCTGATGACACATTTTAACCATTTTCGGTACAGCTTCCGTTTCCACCTGATGCAGTGGAACATAATCATCACCTTTAAAGTCCGAATTTTTATTAACAATCACAAAGGCAATTGCCGTCTTGTATTGCTGACTCATATCAACGAATTCTTTACAGGTCATATCCTGTGGCGCAGCTTCCGTTGCCTGCGTAGCAAAAGCACGGCTCATCGGCGCCATAACAGAAGTCATAAGAATAACTGCAGAAACAACCAATTTAATATTCACAATGCACTCCAGAGGTAGCATTAGTTTTTATCGGCGAGTTTATCAGTTTCTACCAACGTCGTATTTCTGCGCAGACTGATAAAAGCTAAAGAACTAAAGATCATCTCAACGCCAATAAATATTGAGGTAAACACATATGACCTGTCGGGATCCATATTCAGCCACACGGCTGCAATAAGCAGATCAAAAATACCGATGAAAATATTCCATCCATAACCCGGACTGCGGAACATTTTGACACCGGAAGCAACACGAAAAATACCGCCAAGAATAAACAGGCAGCAAAAAACCATTGCCAATGAATTCATGCCTATCACAGGATTCTCGAGGAAACAGTATCCCAGCAGTAACCACGCGATAGCAAAAAAGGCATAGGTAAATTTGGCTTTCAACTGCTTTTTACCAGAGCTAAACAAGCTATAGATAGAATAGAAACCACACACCAGAAACATAAAACCTGTTGCGTAGCTTAAGTAAACACCCGCAGCGATTGGATAGATTAAGCAGCAGATGCCACAAACCAACAACAGCACCGCCATGATTGTGGCGTGTCTCTTATAATGAGTTAGTGTTTTTTCATTAAACGCTTTCAGGCTACGCTGATTAAAAACAAACATACATCCTCCGTTACATAGAAACGCAATGTAACCTGCTAATTAAAGAATAATTCTCACTTAATACATATTACTTACAATGAAATGATAAGACTTTCACTCAGCGTTCGTATATAAGATAAAAGGAATGCCGTTATCCGTATAATCCTACACGCGTCAGACGTCTGACACCTGTAGGATTAAACGCTCATTATTCTGTCCTGGCTCTGATTCCACTCTTTTAATTTATTTAATATGCTTATTTCGTTTGGTGACATATGCCAACTTTATTCAGGAGAAAGTAATGAAAAAGATTATTCTTGCGGGTCTGCTTGCAACCATGATGGGTTCAGCTCCGGTACTGGCAGCGACCACTACCACTCCGGCACAAACCGCTACAGCCAATGTACAAAAAGAAGCTGCCGATATTATGCAGGTCGCGGTGCAAGGTGCAAATGCGATGCGTGATATTCAGCTTGCCCGTCTGGCCCTGTTTCATGGACAGCCTGACAGTGCTAAAAAATTAACCGACGACGCCGCTTCCCTGCTGGCAGGTGACAGCCACGACTGGGCGAAATTTGTAAAAACTGCGCCTAAAGCCAAAATGATTGACGATCAGTACGTGATTATTAACGCGACTGTCGCGCTGTCAGAAGACTACATTGCCACTCCGGCCAAAGAATCCGCTATCAATACAGCGAATGGCAAAATGGCCAAAGGCGACTGGAAAGGTGCGGTGGATACCTTACAGCTGGCGGGTATCAACGTACTTCAGACTCAATACCTGATGCCTTTAAATCAGACTCGTAAAGCCGTTGCCAGCGCACAAAAACTGCTGTCTTCTGGTAAATACTACGAGGCAAACCTTGTGTTAAAGGGTGCTGAAGAAGGCATTGTTATCGATAGCGAGATGCTGGGCGCAGGCCAGTAATACTCAGCACTACGGAGTGTTGAACCAGGACTTTCTCTCCCGATCGGGCAGCTACGGCTACCCGATCGGGGGGGTTAATGGCTAATCAGACTGTCGATCTCAATCTCAATTTCCCGCATGACCGCCACAATCTTCTGTAATGCTTCCTGGCGTACAGCCAGAGGAAGACAGTCATGTCGCATAGATTCAAAAGGTTCACACAGCGTCTGAAGAGCAGTAATACCCAGAATTTGCGCCGAACCATGCAACCGGTGAAGAGCCCGCAAAAACAGCTGAGGTTCATCTTGCAAAACGGCTTTTCCGGCCGCCTGTAAATCGCTGAGCGTTGCCTCGCGAAATGTTTCGAGTATCTCATTCATTAATGCACGATCGCCGCCGGTATTTTCCGTCAGAACATTGAATTTCAGATGTCGGATCGAACAAGGAGACGAATAACCGGTTTCGATTTTGCTCAGTTCATGCGTCAGCGTCTTAATCGACACGGGCTTAAACAGACACAAATTCATCCCATTTTGCAGACACCGATCGCGTGACTGCGGGAGCGCGCTGGCCGTTAGCCCCCATATTTGTAAATGAGGCTGCTGACGACGCAATGAAGCCGCGAGATCAAACCCGTCCTTCTTCGGCATATTCACATCGGTTATCAACAGGTCGTATGATTTTTTAACCAGTTTGGCTTCGGCCTCCTCGCCATCACACGCTTCATCCACGCTGTAACCAATGGCGTTCAACTGTCGCTTAAGCAGCAGACGATTGGTCGGGTTATCATCTGCTATTAAAATAGACAGGCACGGTAGCGGCAACAGAGCGCCTGGCGTGTCGCCATCCGGAACAACTGACTGTCGGGCAGTCTCAACCGGCAACGTGATGGTAAACGTGGTTCCTTGCGACGGGACGCTCATCAGTTCAAGCGTACCGCCCATCAGCGTCACCAGCTCTTTGCAGATAAATAACCCCAGACCGGAACCCGTTTGTTGACGCCCGCAGCGCCCCTGAGCATAACGATGAAATAGCCCAGCCTGCTCCTCTTCACTAATCCCACAACCGGTATCGCTAATAGCGATGGTCAGGTTGCCGTGATTCTCCTCGTCAGGCGTCAAACGGGCCGTCACGTGAATACTGCCCTGCTCGGTAAACTTCAGCGCATTACCCACCAGATTGGTGAGAATTTGCCGTAAAGCCTGCTGATCGACAAAGACCCGCTCGTTCGCCGGCAACTGGCTAACGCAGGCAAGCGTAATGCCTTTCTGTCTGGCTAAGGCATCGAAAGAGTGACACTGCAATTCAATGAGCTGCGAGAGATCCGTCCATTGAGGAACAACCTGGTATTTACCAGACTCAATCTTATCCACGTCCAGAATCTTACCAATCAGCCCAAGTAATGACTGGGCCGTCGCCCCGGTAAGTGCAATCGCCTCCTTTCGCTGCGCCGGACTGAGTTCTGAACTCGACAGTAATTCCAGAAAACCCACAATCGAGCTTACAGGGGTACGTAATTCATGACTCATGCTCGCAAGAAAACGACTTTTGGCCTTGGTCGCTTCAATTGCTTTGTTCTTTTCGATCTCCAGCTCTTGGGACAATGCTTCTTTAAGATGGAGTTGCTCTTCCAGCAGACGCTGCGATTGCTTTCTTTTATTGACCTCACGCGAAAGTGAGATCCCCCAGATCAGGCTAATCGCTATCAGCAGCAGCGCAAACACCACCAGTTGATAGAACTGTTTGCTATATCGACTCCAGATATCGACCTGCGTATTGGAAATTTTCGACCACTTCTCCGTCATCTGCAAAATTTCACGTGGCGGTATGGCCTGCAGCGCTTTATCCATTACGGACTTCAACATGGGCTCGTGAGGAGAGACCGCAAAACTTACCGAGGCACCCGGCATATCAGGAAGCCTAAAAAAGTGCATATTTTTCTGGTAGTCATGATCGACCATGTACCTTGCCGACAATTCGGTAGCGATTGCCGCGTCAACCTTGCCATCCCTGAGCATAGTCATCGCGACGCTACCAGTATCGGCATCCACCCAGGTGGCCTTGGGGTAGCGTTGTCTCAGGTCACTTTCCAACACATGTCCAGCGGGCAACGCAATACGGATCGGTTTATTCAGTAGCGAGTCGGCCGTTTCCTCGCGGGAAGTGATAATCACAAATGCGACATTCATCAGCGGATCGCTAAAGGTCGAATTGCGCTGATTTTGATTAGTCAGGGTGATGGTGGGATACATATCCCATTGTTCGCCGCTTATTTTTTTCATCTGTTCACTTTTCGAATCAGCTAAAACGGGTTCAAAATCAAGCCCCGTTTGCAGATGAATAATATTTAGCAAATCGCCAAGGATACCGCGTAATTCACCACTGCGATCAACAAGCGTATAGGGCGGGTAATCTGGATTGATCAAAATACGAATAGTATGTTTTTTCTTCAGCCACGCTTTCTCCCGATCGGTGAATGGAATCGGCGCATTCAGATAGGCCAGGTTGCCGCGGTTCAGCCAGTTCTGCATGACCTGCATATGAATTTCATTGCTGATTGATGTAATGAAACCATCAAGAATGTTTCTTAATACCGGCTGTTCTTCCTTAACCACAAAATAATTATATTGCTCTTGTTTATCAAAGTAGTGCGTAATAACCAGTGATTGTGAAAAATATCGGGAGATACAATGACTGCTGGTGATATTGTTACCAATGTAATATTGGCTATCACCATTCACAACCGACGCCATGGCCTGATATTCGTCATCGTAAAATGAGACTTTAGCATCAGGAAAAGCATCCTGGATAACATCAAGGAAAGGACAATCACGCACACACGCGACGCTAACCTGATGGTCCGTGGTCAGCGGCAGCATGGTGTTTTTTAGCGAGGTCACAAGCGTCGGCCACGTTGTCAGCAATGCCGAAGTGCGCAATAAATTCCCGCCGACATCCTGGCGCCTTGAAAGCTGGGTTATCAGCGTATCGACATCGTTACTGGCGAGCGCGGCCAGTGCTTCTTGCTCATTATCATACTGCTTTATAACAATTTTTAGATTGAGATTCTTTTGCATTAGCGCAAGATAATCCGCATTGACTCCCCGGTAATATTCCCCACTATTTTGGTAAACAATGGGGGAGACTTCCGGTAACCAGGTGCCAACAACCAAGGTTTTTTTATGCGCTAACCAGTTCGTTTCTTCCCTGTTCAGACTGATATTTTGTACAGAGGTACTATAGTTACTTTTCAGCTCAACTTGCCGGGCAGAGCTTACATCCGTAGACACCCCGATGGTAAATATGACCATCAAAAAAATAAACAAGCGTTCCAGCATTACTCTATCCTATTTTATTTCTCTGCGCGTAATCATATATTTCCATTAATGATGAGCAATCTAATTTCTCCATCAAACGACTTTTATAGGTACTTACGGTTTTATTGCTGATGTTCATTTTGCTGGCAATTGTGCTGTAATCCATACCGTTAAGAATATAACGCAACACTCTCATTTCCTGGGTCGACAATGTATCAAGCTTATCCTGCTCGCTGACAGATGAACCCGTAAAATGCTCAAGAGAAAAAGGGAAATAGCTGTAACCATTTTTAGCGGCTTCAATGGCGGCAAGAATATTATTCATACCTTCTTTTTTACTCACAAATCCGTTGGCGCCATATTCGGCGCTACGTTTACCGTAAAAATATTCATTTTTAGCTGAAATGATAATGATTACACCAGCATAGTGCCGCTTTCTCAACTGCTCCAGCACTTCGATGCCGCTAATACCCGGTATATCCACATCAACAATCAGCAGTTCCGGTTTCGTTTTTTCAACGGTTTGAACCACGTGATCCCCGCAGTCGAGCTCGGTTGTTACGGTAATACCATTTGTATCGAGTAAGTTGCGGATGGCTATGCGAGCCAATGGGTGATCGTCAACGATTATCGCGTTCATTGCGTTTAAGAATCCCGATAAATAAAGAGAGGCGATGGCTATAGAGCAGGTGAGTCTGCAATATTATTGATTTATATATCATTAGACTCAGGATGCAAATTCTAACATAGCCATGCGCGTATTTTATGATTTTTTCATAATTCAAGTGAATAAATCATGAAAATAGCATTTTGGTTTACAAAATTTAAACTTTGATACTTAGCGGACATCAAATCATTAACACGCAGCAAAGAGAATATTCCTACACATGTAGGACAAACCTTTCATGTATCACGGCTCATTCTTAATGAAAAAGTTAAAATAATCAGTACGCTGAGTATAAAAAAATCACAGAGTGGACTACGTGACGTATATTCTTCTATTTTACAAGGCTTATCCCGGAAAATTAAACCGCATGGGAATTTGTCAACAAGCCAGACCATTAAACAGCGAAGTGTTAAACCATATAAAAATATATATTGCCCTAAAAATAAAGTTATTTATGTTTTTCCTGTTATAGCAAATAAAAACAACAAACCCTCTCATTTTTGCGGTTTAGAACACCCTGTATTATTTTCTCTGGAAAATTCAATTAAACGGTTGATTTAGAGACTCTGAGCACGTACGTATCATGCGAAAAATACAAAAGCTTATCAGTGCAGAGCGTGAGGAGTTCACCCCTTACTCCAGCCTGTCCGCAGAATCGATATCGCGCATTGCTACGGGCTGCGGTCGGGATGAGATTGCTGATGCGCACATCCTGATGAAACAGTTTAAATCCGAACTGGTCACCATTCCTGAGTGGGATGGTGACACAGAGGATGACATCTGGCGCGCTATTCAGCTACTCCGCACAATTCTCGAGCAAATTCAGATCGGGCCATGAAGAAATGCGTCTTCACTGTAACAGCTTTGCGAGCCCTTGTTCGAGTATGGGTATCGCCGCACCGTAGACACCGAGATCGCGGCTAACCTGACTAACGGACAATTGCTGGATCGTCTGCCCAAAGAAGCTGTTTTGTTGCTCAAACCCTGCGCAAAACGCTTGCCAAATACCGGTATTTTTAACGAACGGGCCAGAAACAATCAGCTTTTTAGGAAAGAATACGCGACAAACGTTTGAAGCTGCGGTTGTCATCTGATCAATCGCTTGCTGTATTGCTGGGTTATCTGCCAGATCCTTTGATGCCAGAAGAGTAGCAATATTCTCTTCATCATCACCCGCCTGAAACTCTTTTCCGAGCACTTCGTGTCCGATTGACCACAGCGCTGCAACCGTTTCCAGACACCCTTTTTGTCCACAGTGGCAAGGTGCATTTTGTCCTGAGATATGCCAGTGACCAATTTCGCCAAAAGCATACCCCCCTTCGACAATATTGTCCCCGGACTGACCAAACGCAAAACCAACACCGTATCCCCAGTGTAACAGCAATGTACTTTCATCTTGCTGGAGCAGATGAATCAATAGCTCATTGTCCAGCGTGCGAGAAAGCGTGATTGAGTCGCTTTCTTTTGGAAAAACAGCGCTGATATCCAGGTTGTGCATCCTGGGCCAGCGAGAGGTGTGGATCCAGCGATTCGTGGTCCGATCAAAAACCCCACCCAGCGAAAAGACAATGCCTGCTATTTCTGCATCTTCAGGTCGCCTGGCAATAATGTCGTTATAAAGATGACGAAAAATAGCTTCCAGAGCCTTATTGTCGCTGCCAGGAGGCGCCTCGGTATGCTCATGTGCAATAATCTGCGCCGCCAGGTTGACCATAAATGTGTGCACTGACTGACTAATCACCTGAAAAACAATCGTCACCACTCTGTTGGCATTGACGCCAAGCGTCAATGATGGCCTCCCTCGTCCGACATGCTCGCTGGGTTCTTCCGTTAACAAGCGAGCCTCCAGAAGTTCAGCCACATAGTCAGAGATCGTCGTTGAACGAATCTTCAATCGTTTCGTGGCTTCACTTCGGGTTTTAACCTCACCCTTCAGAACCGCAAGAAACACGCGTTCCTTATCATTGAGCAAGCCGCGGGTAATCGGTAAATGGGTAAGAAAGTCTATTGTGCGTTTATTATTCATGCTCTTATTAACACGTTTCGGGTTCAGACCGGGAAGTTTGCCGCATTCCCCCACAGTAACTCTGCAGAGGCACATGTTGTCATCAGAGCTACCTGACGAAGTATCCAGAAAGGCAACGCATCGATCAACCCTGATTTACCTTTTCATATGAGCAGGAACAAAGAGTTACAACGTTGAGAGATATTACTAGATAAGGGAAAGACGGTAAGAATGTTACAGGGGCATTGCTGCCCCGTTTTTTAATGAAAGCACCTGCTTAAGGCAGTGCCAATGCGGCATTCAATAACGGTATTGTTTTCATCCCAAATGATTCTGCTCTCCAGGTTTGCACACTGGTGGTGCGCCATGGCTTTTTGCATAAATTGCATGGGGTGAACGCTCGCCATCGCGACGGCCTCATCAAAGCCGACAAGTTGCCAGGTCACAAGATTACGCACCGCCCTGTCCAACGTCAGGCTGGAACCCGCCAAATTGCTTGCCCCTGGCTGGCGAACCGTACCGTCTTCAGCGCGTTCGACCATTGCCCCGGCAAAAGGGTACATCCCCGGGCGTTCACAGGCTGCAGCGCTCATCGCATCCGTTACCAAAATTGAACGGGGCACCGTTTTCGCCCGTAGCAGGTTTTTGAGCGCAAACGGCGGAATATGTAATCCATCAGCAATAAAACTGGCATGTAACGCATCGCAACTCAATTGCGCCTGTAATGTGTTATCCAACTTTGCCAATTCCTGAGGAATACCGTTTCCCAGATGTGTGCACAAACTGATACCTGCACTGACTGCTATCTGAAGCTGGGCATGACCAATACTGGAGTGTCCGACTGCAACGCGTTTTCCCCTTGCCGCTAGCCCTCGCACAAATTCCCCTCCTTCATCAAATTCAGGGGCGCAGGTGACCAGCAGAATCGGTCTTGAAAGGCCGTGTTCGAGGTCAGCAATGAACTGGGGGTCAGGTGGCGTCATATCTTCCGCAGGGTGACACCCGGCATATCCGTCTGCCGGGTTCAGAAAAGGTCCTTCCAGATGATATCCCGGAACCATTAACGCACCGAGCTCACTGTTAGCAACCGCTTTATCGAGCGCCTGAAAGCGTTTCATCAATACAGCTTTAGATGCTGTGATCAGCGTTGGCAGACAGCAGGTCACGCCGGTTTTCAGCATAGCTTCTAGCGCAGAGTCCAGCATCTCGGCATCAATATTTTCATCATTGAAATCAATGCCGGCAAACCCATTTACCTGTATATCAAACAAACCTGGAGTGACTTTCATCTTTCATCCCTTACCGTTCAGTCATTAGCGATGCGGATTCATTATCCAGAAATATCTGGCATGCGGGATGACGCTGAACAATAGAGGCTGGAACCGTATTTATCACAGGGCCTTGCAGGGCCTGTTTTACTGCCTGAGCTTTACGGCTGTCAGGGATACTTAGGATCAGCACTTGGGAGCACATAATCTGGCTTATGCTCATTGAAATAGCCCTGGACGGAACCTCTTCTATGCAACTAAACCATTTTTCGCCTAACTGTTGCTGGCGGCACGCATCATCCAGTGCAACCTGTAAATAGGGAACAGTGGTAGTAAAATCAGCTGGCGGATCGTTAAAGGCCAGATGTCCATTTTCACCAATACCTGCGAAGCAAACATCAATAGCCTGTGCGCCGATCAACCTGTTCAGACGGTCAATCTCCAGATCGATATCTTCAGCAGAACCATTAACGCCGACAAACTGCTTCAATGTAGGGAGTTTTTCAACTACGCGTTCACGCAGATAGCGGCGAAAGCTTGCCGGATGATCGTCACTTAAACCAATGTATTCATCCAGATGGAAAATCGTCACTCGGGACCAGTCAATATCCGCCTGAATGAGATTTTCCAGCATTTGGAATTGGCTGGCACCGGTCGCAAGAATAATGGCAATGTGTTCTTTCTGAGCCAATGCTTGTTGCATGGCAAGGATACCTGCTTCAGCGGCTTTCTGACCTAAAATATCTTTATTTTCTGCAATGATAATTTTCATCTTTACCTCATTAGTGAATTTTACGCTATTCCCTGAACGTCCATTAATGATGTTCTTTTAATCCCCTTGCCATTTGTACGGCCACTAAAGTCAACAAACTGCAAAACATGAGATAGCAAATTAAAAGAGTTGGCTCACCATCGCCAAAGGTGATAAGCGCTGCGGCAATAACGGGGGTCGAACCGGCAAAAATAACGCTGTTAAGCTCCCGTGATAAAGCGATACCAGAGTAGCGGTACTGAGTTGGAAAGAGATTCGCAAGGAATGCGCCTTGCGCCCCAGACGTCGCGCCATGCCCAATACCGTAAGCAATACACATTCCGATGGTTGCCAGCACGATATTACCGCTATCAAGAAACCAAAATAATGGGAAAGCGAAAGCACCGAGGAAAATCGCGCCAAAAGAGAAGACCACGGTAGTACCATATTTATCGGCCATTTTTCCCATTATCGGCGTCATAATGGTATTGACCGTCACGGCAATCATCAGCGCCATCAAACCCTCAGATTTCGCCATCCCCAGCGTATTAGTCAGATAACTGATACTAAAAACGCTGAGCAAATACCCATTTGCCTGATGGCCTGCCAGGCTGAAGAAGCCGCAGATGAGGTTTTTCGGGCTGTTAACGATCAACGCTTTAATAGGGACAGACTGGGTTTTCTTATTACTTTCAGCTTTTTCCATTGATCTTACATATTCAGGGGTTTCATCCAGATGTTTACGGATATAAATAGCCACAATAAACAATACAATGGAGAACAAGAATGGAACGCGCCACCCCCAGCTCATAAAGGCCTCATCCGGCAATTGCGTTACCAGAAAAAACGCCAGCGATGAAAGAAGAATAGCGACCCCGGTAGAGGCATTAATCAGCGAGGTATAAAAACCACGCTGTTTAACCGGTACGTATTCAGCAACAAAGGTTTGCGCCCCCGCAAGCTCCGCGCCCGAACCAAATCCCTGCATCAGGCGGATAACCACCAGCGCAATTGTCGCCCAAATACCAATATGGTGATACGTGGGTAACAGTCCCAACGCCAATGTGGCGATGCCCATTAATACCACAGCAAAAATCAAGGCCGGTTTACGTCCATAACGATCGCCAATATGGGCAATAATTACCCCACCTAAAGGACGAGAGACAAAGCCGACCGCAAAGGTTAAAAAAGCGGCCAGCGTGGCAATGGTTGGCGAAAGATTTGGAAAATAGAGTTTATTGATAACCAGTCCAGCAGCAGCTCCATACAGCGAATAGTCATACCATTCAATAACGGTTCCTGAAATGCTGGCGAACATAACTTTGCGGATCGTTTTCTTACTGGCACCCCGTTCTTCCGGGACATCCAGTTGGCTTACTCTGTCTAAATTGGCTTCACTCATTGCTCCCCCTGAATTTCTTTAACTAATTGTTTTCATGCAATAAAAAATTGCATGAGCTGGGTAACAAGCGGACATCAACCTCGCACAATCTGACGTTATCACTCTAAAAATAATTTTTGAACATGATCGTTCATAAATCAGGTTATAAATGTGACAGCGGTCATGAGATTAGGGTTCAAGGGGTAAAATCGGATACCAAAACGCATGATTGAGGGGACAGGATGAGAGCAAAAAACAGGCTGTAACAGGGCTGGAGATCGGCACAGCCTGATGACGCTTCGTTTATCAGGGCTACGGCTTACAAGCTTTAGTTGGCCGGATAAGGCGTCAGCGCCGCCATCCGGCAGGTAAAACAAAGCCTCCTATGTCTGACCGTTTTTAAGATTAAAACTCCCCTTTCCCGTTAACTCAGATCGGCAAGCGGCAGGCACAGGATCTGAGTTTTTGGGAATAACTTCGCGAAAATGGAGAGAAAACGGCGTTTTTTTTCAGTTAAGCTATGTTCATGCTTTGGCGCTACCCATGGTCAGATCCACTATTCAGGAACCCACCCATAATGGCAAAAAGTACCCCGCAGCTGCCGCTCGACCCACATATGTGTCGCAGCTATGAAAAAAAGTCGCGAAGTCCGCTGGCACTCTACTCTGAGTATCAGCGTATGGACGTCGAGCTGCGGGCGCCGCTGGCCATGAACTATAGCCACTGGCATGGTCAGGTTGAGGTGAATGTGCCGTTTGATGGCGATGTGGAGTACCTTTTCAATGACGAAGTGGTGAAGAGCAAACAGGGATTTATTACTCTGTTCTGGGCCTGCACACCTCATCAGTTGACGGATGCCGGGCATTGTAAACAGATGGCCATCTTCAACTTACCGATGCATCTGTTTTTGTCCTGGCCGCTGGACAGGGAACTGATTAACCACGTAACGCACGGAATGGTGATCACTTCGCTTGTTTCGCAGCAGTTGAGCGCATTTGAAGTGCAGCGTTGGCAGGGTGAACTCAACAGCGACAATGAGCAAATTCGTCAGTTAGCCATTGATGAAATCGCCCTGATGCTCAAGCGATTTAGCCTCGCTGGCTGGCGGCCGGTACTGGGTAACAAGACGTCACGCACCCAGAAAAACAGCATTTCACGGCATTCACAATTTTACGTTAGCCAGATGCTGGAGTTTATTGCCGCCAATTGCGACAAACAACTCACGGTCGATGCTATTGCCGAACACGTTAAGCTCAACCCCAATTACGCGATGGGTATTTTTCACCGGGTGATGCAACTAACCATGAAACAGTACATTACCGCAATGCGCATCAACCATGTGCGGGCTTTACTCAGCGACACGGATAAAACAATTTTAGATATCGCGACGATTGCAGGTTTTCGCTCCAGCAGCCGTTTTTACAGCTCGTTTCATAAATACGTCGGCATGCCGCCGCAGCAGTATCGCAAACTGAGCCAACAACGCCGAAATCATTCACCTTATGCCGAGGGGTAATTTATTCGCCAGACTCTCTCTTACCTTACTACCAAAATATAAGCACCAGAATAGCAGGTCAAAACAGATAATCTGCTGCAGTTAATAAAATAGGGTTCAGCCATGAGCTCTGGCAACTATGTTACTCAGACATGAGTGACCTGTAGCAGGTATTTATTTGACGTGTTCAACCATTAACGATTGGGATGGAATTATGGAATTAAATAGCTGCACCGCTAACAACAGAAAGCCATTGTCTTTCTTTTGGTCAGTTTTACCGATGGTTGTCATGTTGGGCGGAATTAGCATCGGGTATTTTATCTTTAATATTCGTGCTGAACCCATGATCCTGATGGGAACGGCAACCGCCTCGTTTATCGCCATCGCGCACGGCTACACGTGGGATGACATTCTACAATCTATTTGTAATAAAATATCTGAAGCGCTGCCTGTTATATTAATTGTTGCCAGTATCGGTTTCTTAATTGGCGCTTGGATGGTGTCAGGCACTATTCCAATGATGATTTATTATGGTCTGAAATGGATTAATCCGCAGTTTTTCTATATTTCAGCATTTATGCTGGGAGCGTTGATCTCAGTATGTACCGGCACTTCCTGGGGATCCATCGGCACCGTCGGGATTGCCATGATTGGCGTAGCAATTGGCCTGAATGTTTCGCTGCCGATTGCTGCTGGCGCTATTGTCTCCGGCTGCTGGTTTGGTGATAAGCTCTCGCCGGTTTCTGATTCAACCAACATGGCGGCGCTGGCTGCCGGGGTAAACCTGTACTCGCATATCGGCCATCTGCTGTGGACCACCGGCCCGGGCTTTATTATTTGCTGCGTTGTTTACAGCTATATGGGCATGGGCATTGATGCTTCGTCCAGCGCGCCGGCAAATATCACAAGCCTGATGAACTCAATCGGTCAGATTTATCACTTCAACATTCTGCTACTGCTGCCGCCGATCATCGTTTTGTATGGCTCACTATCAAAAAGACCACCAATCCCGATGCTCTTTTTATCCACAATCGTCTCAATGATTCTGGCGTTAGTCTTTCAGCAATTTACCGCATCTTCGGTCGGTGAATCCGTGGTCAGCGGCTTTAAGCTCGCGATGCTCACCGGAGATAATCTGCCAACACTGTCTTCCGATGTTTCTCGCTTACTGGAACGCGGCGGCGCCATTTCAATGTTTAGCAGCTTCGTTACCGTTTTCAGCGCCTTCAGCTTTGCCGGAGCAATGAGTGCGACAGGCTCTCTACACACCGTGATAAACGCGCTTACTAAAGGCGTGAAATCCACATTTCGCCTGGTGGCTACCACAATTGTAACGACGGTCACCATTTGTGCCTGCACGGCAAATGGGACCTTGCCATTGCTGCTGTGTGGTGATGCCTTTAAAGAGGAGTACAAAAAACGAGGGCTTGCGACAAAGAATCTTTCGCGTACTACCGAAGATGCCGGAACCGTTGTCGAACCGATTATTCCCTGGTCTGCCTCGGGTGTTTATTGCGCCACGATGCTGGGCGTGGCAACACTTGATTATTTGCCATGGGCAATCCTCTGCTACAGCGGGGTTATCTTTGCTTTGTTGTGGGCAGCAACCGGTATTGGCATTGCTAAATATGAACCCAACGAATCTACAGAGCATATGGTGGAGCAAAAGTCATAGGTTATTAATCGCTAAAATTAACCACCACCAGGGTTAATTACTATATCTATTAGATATACATAAACATTCTTCGCTGTATTGCGTTGCTTAAATTATTTTCAGAGACTTTCCAGGAGTCAGCAATGTCTTTGTTTGATGATATTGTCACAAGGGATGTGAATTGCCGTAAATACGGACAATTACAACAGATGTACGGTACCACCGATGTATTACCGCTGTGGATTGCAGATATGGATTTTGTAACGCCAGAGCCAATCATGAGCACGTTGCGTTCGGTGGTGTCACAACCGGTACAAGGCTATAACATGGATTATCCACAATGGAAAGAGTCCGTTATCGATTGGTATAAACAACAGTATGATACTGACATCAAGGCACACTGGTTACATTTTATTCCCGGTGTCATAAAAACTATCGTACTCTCTTTAATGGCGCTTACCCGTCCGAGCGATAATATTTTAACCTGTACGCCAATATATGACCCCTATCCTAATCTGGTAAAAACCAGCGGCAGGAATTTGATTCAAACGCGCCTCATTGAAAAAGACGGTCATTACGAATTTGACTGGCATGATTTCAGCGAGAAGCTCAAGCAGTGCAAAATGTTTCTTTTCCCTTCGCCGCATAATCCGGGCGGTATGGTGTGGTCGCGAGAAACGCTGGAAAAAGTCAGTCACTATTGCAAGCTTGCTGGCGTCATTATTCTGTCTGATGAAGTGCACAGTGATTTAACGCTGCCCGGCAAGCGCCATCTGCCGTTTTTTACTCTCGACGAAGCGGCAGGCAGCCAATCAATCGTGCTGACCTCTATCAGCAAGACCTTCAATACCGCTGCGATCCAGGGCGGAATAGCCATTATTAAAAATGATGAATTACGCCATCAGTTTTATGGTTTCCTGGATAACTGCTACCTTGCCGAGACGCATTCCTTACAGCAGGCAGCCATTTACAGCGCCTTTACCCATTGCGGCGACTGGCACCAGAAATTATTAGCCTACCTGGCCGACAATGTGGCATTTGTTAAAAGTGAACTTGAACAGCACTGCCCTTTAATCTCAATTGTGTATGGCGGCGCATCGTATCTTCTGTTTCTGAACGCACAAGAGATGAATCTTAGCGATGAACAGCTAAACGCTTTTTTTGTGCATGAAGCAAAGCTTGGTCTGTCGCCCGGCGCGCAATATGGCCCCGGCGGCGAGGGTCACATGAGACTCAACGTTGGGTGCCCGCGCCCGGTACTGGTAGAAGCGATGAACCGGCTTAAAGCGGCGTACCAAAAACGGCAGAGAGCATAACGCACAGCAAACTATTCGCCCCACTACGGTGGGGCAAAATTATCCAAAGATGTTGCAGAACTGCTATAAACTCTTTCCCTTCCGTCGGCTGGTGTTAAACTGGAAAGTGTGATCTTCATCATAACCTGCTTAAACAGAGAAAAGAGACACTGCTATGCAACATATCATTGAGGGCTTCCTCAACTTCCAAAAAGAGATTTTCCCTCAACGTAAGGAACTCTTTCGCAGCCTGGCGTCCAGCCAGAATCCTAAAGCGCTTTTCATCTCCTGTTCCGATAGCCGTCTGGTGCCAGAACTCGTTACTCAGCAAGAGCCCGGACAGCTTTTCGTTATCCGTAACGCCGGGAATATCGTACCGTCTTTTGGACCGGAACCAGGCGGCGTTTCCGCGACTATTGAATACGCGGTAGTGGCACTTGGCGTGACGGATATCGTCATCTGCGGGCACTCCAACTGCGGCGCGATGAAAGCCATTGCCGATAGCCAGCCTCTGGATCCGATGCCTGCTGTCGCTCACTGGCTGCACTATGCCGATGCCGCGAAAGCCGTGGTCGATAAGAAAACCTGGGATAACCCAATCGATAAAGTTAACGCCATGGTGGAAGAGAACGTTATCGCACAGCTCAACAACATTAAAACGCATCCTTGTGTCGCGGTTGGCTTGCGAAACAACGCGCTTCGTCTGCACGGATGGGTTTATGACATCGAAAGCGGTGAAATCCGTACCCTGGATAAAAACAGCAAAACCTACGTTTCTCTTGCAGATAACCCGCAGGTGCATTTCGAGTAAATCATTCACTGGAGCAAGGATGCTCTGGATAGCTTTTACCTACTTTTGTGCTATAGACAAAAAACACACTTGCGACTAGCTTTAAAATAGCCACTGGTGTTCCCACATCGGTTTTCGCACATTAATATAACATTGCGGCAGGTCTCATGCACTGAGTCGCAAACGGCCGTTCATACATGGTGCAGGCGATAAAAGGAGCCGGTACGAATGCAAGCAAAAATAAAAAGAATAATAAATATGTTATTCTATCATGAGTCGTGGGATATCATGATTATTAAGGTTCACGGCACACACTTATTCCCAAATAATACGCTGGAAATATTAAGTAAATCAGCCGCACAGCAGTTAAAAAAGAAATATACGTTTCAGGCCGATCCTTTTCTTATTGAAAAAGACGACAAACTCTATGTTTTTTATGAAGCTTTTAGCTTTCGCAACTCGAAAGGCACGCTCCGATGCCGCATTCTTGATCGTGAACTGACTGAAATTGATGATGTGAAGCTCGAAGGTTTTGACGACCTGATGTGTCACTTGTCATTTCCTTTCCTGATTAATATCAACGATCAGCTCTTCATGATTCCTGAGTCATCAGAAAGAAAAGAAGTAATACTGTTTCAGTCGGTAGAATTTCCAGCTCGCTGGAAGCAAATTAAAGTTCTAATCTCTGATACCGAAGTAACCGATAACATTTTTCTTTCAATGAATGAGACCTGCTATCTGATGTCCACCACCATGGATAATAAAATAATTATTCATTCAGCAGAGCATCTTTACGGACAGTGGCAGCGAATTACTCCTGCCTTGAAAGTGAGCAACCCTCATCACCGTGGAGCGGGCGCTCCTTATCTTGTCGATAACAAAATGTATTTCCTCACCCAGGAATGCACGCCTGAAACCTATGGAAAATCTATCTACATCAAGGAATTAGTCACCCTGAATAACGCTAATTTTGATGAGAATCTGATCGAACAAATCAACTCGTCGATCAACCACAGTGACGGTGTTCACACGCTGAATTTCTCAAGTAACTTTATTGCTTATGATACAAAAATAAACAAATTCAGCTTTTTATCTATACTTAAAAAAATATCTTACAAGTGTATGGTGAGGTATCGTAACTATTATCTTACCAGGCGTCACCCATAACCTTCTTCCAGGGCAGTGACGTGAATTAATGCCCATTTTGATAGCATTTTTCTGGAGTCTGTATGGCAATTCTTGTCACTGGTGGTGCAGGTTATATTGGTTCACATACTGTGTTAACGCTACTGGAAAGAGGCGATGATGTCGTAGTCATCGATAATCTGGCGAATGCGAGCCGAATCTCGCTGGACAGGGTCGCGGAGCTCACCGGAAGAGAACCCATTGTCTATATCGCCGATGTTCTCGACAGACAGGCATTGAAAAATATTTTCGCCAACCATAACATCACCGATGTCATTCATTTTGCCGGGCTAAAATCGGTTTCAGAGTCGATAAAAGCCCCCCTCGCCTACTATGAAAACAACGTCACCGGTACGCTGGTTTTACTGGATGAGATGCTGGCCGCAGGCGTTAATCGATTCATTTTTAGCTCATCAGCTACGGTATATGGCAATCCGGAAAGCGTACCGCTGAGCGAGCAATCGCGTACGGGCGGAACCACCAATCCGTACGGCACCTCTAAATTAATGGTCGAACAAATTCTGGCCGACTTCTCACGCGCGCAACCCGATTTCCGCATTACCTGCCTGCGCTATTTCAACCCGGTCGGTGCCCACTCATCGGGTCGGATTGGTGAAGATCCTAACGGTATCCCTAATAACCTGGTTCCGTACATCTCCCAGGTCGCGATTGGTAAGCTGGAAACCGTGTCGGTGTACGGTAATGATTATCCCACTCCCGACGGCACCGGCGTGCGTGATTATATCCACGTAATGGATTTAGCGACCGGCCATTTAGCCGCACTGGATTGCCAGAACAAAGGCGCTGCCTACAAGGTGATTAATCTCGGTACCGGAGTCGGTTATTCCGTAATTAATCTGATTGAGGCGTTTGAAAAAGCGGCGCAGACAAAAATAAGCTATCAGTTTGTCGACAGAAGACCCGGCGACATTGCCGAATGTTGGTCTGACCCGTCACTGGCATACAAAGAGTTAGGCTGGAAGGCCATCTATAACCTTGATGAAATGATGCGTGACACGTGGAACTGGCAAAAAAATAACCCGAATGGGTATCACATCTGATGTATGCGGCAACGCGCCTGACCGCCAGGCGCGTTGCCGTGCTGGGTTAGCGTGCCGTTATCGTTGATACGCGATACCAGCCGCTGCTCTGCTTACCCTGGTTGGCGAAGTTAATTCTCGGCGCACCGGATTTATCCAGCATCGCGACCTCAATCGCGTATTGCCCTTTCGCCAGTCCTCCCGGCATGGGCAAGGCATAGCTGACCTGATAAACACCCGGGAGCCAACGTCGTATATCATCCGCCGCATTCCCCTGCGCCACCACTTTATTAGCGTTATCCACCACACGAAATGCCAGCGTGTAGGGCAGATAAATCGGGGCGATACCTTCGTTATACCACGTGCTGTTTAATGTCAGCGTTTGTCCGCCGTCCCACACGGATTCATGGCTTAGAGACGCTAAGCGAAACCGATAGCCTAGTTTACTCAGCGCATCGTCAACAATCGGTCGATAATCGCTGGGAATCGCCCTCGATTTCAGGTTAATAGTGCTGGCGTGCTGCTTGATCGCCCAGTCAAAAATGCCCTGCACTTCGGCGCGCGTATAGTGGAAGGTATTCTTCCAGTCCTGCATATATGAACAGATTTCCAGACTAACCGGCGCACGTTTCCAGGCGTCATTAAACCCTGAATAACTCTGCTGCGCGGCCAATATTCGCTGCGGATAATCATCAGCCATATGGTTCCAGGTGTTTGAAAATACGCGCAGATCGCCCCAGCAGTCCGCCCGCCATCCCGCACCGCGCGCCACCGCATTCGCCAGGCTTTGCCCACCGCTCATTAACATAATTTTCGGCGTCGAAGGGAAGGCAGAAAAATGCATTGCGACGTAGCGGTCCAACTGCGCGGTGGTGTACCGTTCCAGCAGTGGCTGCAGATTAGAGAAATTGCTGTTATGCCATTCACCCCATGCCCCCACCATGCCGATATCCACAAACGCAAGATTCTCATTGCCGTCGTAGCGTTTTCCGAATGCGTTAAGCAGACGCTGGCTGTACTCAATAAACAGAGGGTCGTCTAAATCTGGAATAAATGTTTTGTTATCGGGCGTCCAGGTGCCTTTCACGCCTTTTTTAATCAGCCAGTCGGGAATTTTTGTACCATCCCCCGGGTCAGCTAGCGCCATAAACCGCAGTCCAACGTTCATCGCGGGACGATGCGCCGCCGCGTATTTGAAGGCATCATCCACCAGCGCAAAATTATACTGACCTTCAATGGGCTCCAGGTCTCGCCAGTAAAACCGCTCGTACTCAAACCCGGTATTGGGATAATCAGCCAGCCCCAGCGTTTCACCGTATCCCTGATGAAAACTTGCCACGCCAATCCCTGGATTGGTCAGCGGGCCAGTCAATGCTTTGGGGGTAACGGTCGTTAATGCGGAAATGACCGTCAACGGAAAGGACATCAACAACAGCGCAGAAACCCATTTACACTTCATCGCAGTGACGCCCTCCACAGGTTTGTTAACGCTAGCGGTCTTTCAGGCTTAACCACCAGTCCCAGATACCTACATGAAAATTTTGGAACACATCAATACCTAACGCGGATTTGATCATATACAGCGTCAGCAATACGCAGCAGGTGACGAACAACACGGCAATCAGCAGCAAAAAAGTGAGCAACATTCTCGACAGGGTCGATTCCTGGCGGTGCTGGCGGCGTAAATCTCTGCCAAACAAAAAAACCAGATAATAACGCTTACTGAAAAAAGGAAAGCTTCGGCGAATATCGATCTGATGCCGCGAAGCCAGCGTCGATGCCAGGATAGCATTTTCCACCCCTTCCTTTTGTTCAGGGGTCAACCCCTCAACAATCGACTCATCAAGATGAGAATAAAATCGTTCGATGACGGGAGGACGATTTTGAGGACTGGTCAAAATTAACCTATATCTTTATCAATGGAGTGATAGACGTTAACCGTCTTTTTGGCGATTTCATGCCAATTGTAGTTTTGTAAATATACACGATAGTCCACGCTATTGGTTGTCGCCCACTGGGTTAATTTCTCGGCCAGACTGGCCACATCCCCCACCTTAAAATAGGCCTCGGCGGGTAGTTGAACTTCAAGATTAGCCGGAATATCACTGACGACGGCAGGAAGAGAGAATGACATCGCTTCCAGTAGCGCAATGGGCAATCCTTCATGGTATGAAGGCATCACAAACAGCCTGGCCTGCGAAAATACCGCCTGCAGCTCATCACCCCGTAAGAAACCGGTCATCACGACGCCTGGCGTGTCCGCGGCAAGCTTTTTGAGGCGCACGCTGTATTCGGTCGGATGATCCGCATCGCCAATTAACACTAACGGCATGGTCAAACCGCTGCGCTGATAGGCGGCGATGGCATCATGCATCCCTTTTTCTTCCACAAATCGCCCAACCACCACGAGGTAGTTTTTCGGCTGCAGCCCAAAGCGGGAGAGCGTATTGTCGATGGTCAGATCAGATAACAATCGCGGCTCGTTTACGCCATTGTGAATTAAATGTGCATCATAGCGACCATGTTTTTTCTGGATCAGTTGATTAATAACGTCAGAAATCACAATCACTTCGTTGGCATATCTCACCGCCCAACGCTCACCGAGTAGCAATATTTTTTTGGCAACGAAACCCCATTTCTGCCGATCGTAATCGGGCCCATGGTGGGTAAAAACCACCTTCTTCCCTAACACGCGTAATAATGGGATCACAAGGCCTGGTCCAATAGCATGGACATGCACAATATCCGAATGGTCGATACTTGTCCTAAACGCCGCTAAAACGGAATGGACAATCGCTTCCAGCGAGCGCTTTTTGGGCGCCCACAGCGCGTAGGTTTCAACTTTCTTATATACCGATCGTTTGTAATTTACATATGGCGAGCGAGCAATCACGCAAATATCCACGTCGAACTGCTGCTTAATGGCAGGATATAGATTCTGACAGTGTGTCTCTACACCGCCCAATACATCGGGAATACCACGCGTTCCAAAAACCGTTATTTTTTTACTCATACTATGGCCTGCTCAGCAGTTCTTTATAGAGCGCCTGGAGGGTATCCATATGTTTACTCAGCGCATATTTTTCACTCAACCGCGCACGACCAAGTAAGCCCATGACCCGCGCTTTCTCTGGCGAGTCGGCCAGGGCATCCATCGCATTAGCTAACTCCTGCGCATTGCCCGGTTCGAATAAAATCCCTTCGATACCGTCACGAATTTGTTCGGGGATGCCGCCAATGCGCGACCCAATAACCGGCTTGCCTAAGGACATCGCCTCTAATATCGCCATTGAACAGTTTTCATAGCATTCTGAAGGCAGGATCACCGCCCGCGCATGTTTAATAAGGTTGTCGAGGGCTTCCCCTTGTTGCACATAACCTAAAAACTCAACGTCCGGGTATTTGGCGGCTAACTCATCGTGCAGCGGACCGTGACCCACAATTTTCAGCGGCGCTTTGTTCTGCATTTTCTCATGCGCCGCCAACAGCGTTGCCACACCTTTTTCACGGCTCAGGCGACCGAAGTACAGCATATAACCCTCGTCGCTTACCTCATCCAGGGGACGGCTGTCATCAACGCCATTGACGATGACATCAATACGCGAATTCGGCAGCGTACGCAGTAAAACCCCACGTAAAAAGACGCTTGGCGAAACGATCACATCCAGAGCCTGGTAATTTTGCGCAATATACTGCCAGGTCGCCTCCAAAGAGAGCAGAAGACTTTTTGAGGCAGACCCTTCCTGGCAACGATACCTGAAAGCATTAAAAACCGTTCCGGTGATACAGGAATCACACACCTTGCCGTCGCGCAGCATGGAATAGGCGGGACAGACTATCTTATAGTCATGCGCGGTCAGCACCGTTTTGCAGCCAAAATTGCGGGCAACTTTAATCAACGCCGGCGTTAACTGATGGTAAATGTTATGAAAGTGGACGATATCCGGACGCTCTTTTTGTAGTAGCGCCAGCATCTTTTTGCAGGCCTGCGAATTATGAATAAAGTTAACCGCCGTTTTGAGCCCGCCCAGCAGATTGCTTTCTTTGTGATAGTCCACATTGCTGACGAAATAATCCGCATAGTCTGAAGGGAAATTTTTCTCATGCTGCATCGAGAAATCAATAACCTGCACACCAGCCTGTTTCAGCATATCGCGCTCTTGAAAATAAACCGTTTCCGCGCCGCCTTTAATGAAAAAAAACTTATTCACTAATAAAACTTTCATTGCGCCAGCCTTAGTTATTCATGAATGATTTTACTGTCAGGCGGAGTCAACGGATCGCGTACTGGTTTAGTCAAGCCTTTAACCAGTCCGGCAGAAAGCACGGCCAGGTTCATTACGCTCTGCAATCCGTTCAATAACGATCGATTCTGCACGGTTTTCAGGACAATAAACGCAAGCAACGGCAAAAATGCAATGTCGAAAAGTTCGAGATTGAAGGTCACCGCCGCAATGAACAAAGCAATCAAATAAACAGAAAAAATCGCCTCGTTCCTGACCATTTTTAACGCTTTGCCGAAATAAGGTTTTCCCCAGGCACAACGTAAAAGCTCGCCCGGAGCCTGATAGTATCCGCTTTTCCAGCGGTGCTTGAGCATCTGAAAGGTCGGCATAGTATGGGAAGTATGAATAAAATACGGAATATTCAGACGACGCAGTTTATAACCCGCATCGAGCAAACGCAGGCCCAGTTCGGCTTCTTCATAAGCGTGCAAATTACGGTTGGTTAGATAACCAATTTTTTCAATTGCAGATCGACGATATAACCCGCCACCGCCTAAATGGTCACTATCCCCGAGCGGATAAATTTTATTAATACGCTGCTTACGCGATTTAAATTCATAGTTAACGGCATCGTCCATTTCAACGGTTCCCGCGACGCCTGCATATTCCGGCTCAGTCTGCAAAAATGCGACAGCTTGATCCACAAAGCCCTCTTCCAGCTCCATGTCACCATCCATCAGTAGCAGATATTCCCCTTCACTATACAGGTAACCTAACTGATGCCCGACGCCGCAGCAGCGATCGTCTGGGTTAGTTAAGGACACCACAGTCGCCCCTTTATCGATAGCAAGCTGTTGGGTGTTATCCGTTGACAGACTATCTGCCACTATAATTTTATGTGGATAATCAACAAGCTGCCGGCGAATACTGTCGATCGTTTTCTCAATACATTCAGATTCATTGAGTGTTTTAATACTCACTGAAATAAACGGTTTTTGGTCCATACAATTACCCTACACAGCGAAGGACGGTTCGACGAATCACTAAACTTGATCCTAGTGATAAATAGAACAGGAATTGTAACATCGGTGTAATCATCAGTATCTGGCTGTAAGGTAAGCTAATTAAGCAACTGATAGCAAAAGCGTTAAACGCCGGTGCAAAGCTCAATAACTGGAGGTCCTGCTGGTCCAGTTGTTCAAGCGTCAGTAATGGCTTTGGCTGACAAACTTTCAGGATATAAATGAATAAGCTAATAAAGAGTAACGTGCCGATCACCCCAACTTCCCACAGCAGCATACTCAGGGAAGTCGAGTCGAGAATTAAGTTATAGATGATATTCAAAAAGCCCGGCGACACCGTACTCCCGCTGTTAGTGGCGTTGAGCCCGTAACCAAATAACGTTCCTGAAAGCCCCCACAGATCGTTATTTTTCAACCAGAACAAAAACGTCGTAAAACGCCCTAACTCCCCGGTAGACATAATGTAGTTCGGGTCAAAAATATAGCTTAAGGAGTCGATGAAAATGCTTAGCGAGCTTTTCGAGGGATCGCCGCCAAACGCGGAAGAATAATAGTACGCGAGGATCACGATCGACAAGCTAATCAGCAGTAACATACCTGCCACAATAACCAACAGCGTCTTCAGATTGACCTTACTAACGTCTTTGACGTAGCTCGGTGAGATCCACACCCACGCCAGAAACAGAGGCGAAAGCAGAATGACGAACTTCACTTCGCCAATGATACAAAGCCCGATCCCCAGAACAATGTGCAACGCCATTGACTTAAACGTGGTCAGCCCATGCTTATACTCAGAGACTTTTAACAACATTATCAACAGGCAAAACAGGCCCATCGCGGCAGTGTTACCGCCCCCCATGGGGTCTCCGCCAAACGTGCCAACCACGGAGTCCCATTTCTCATCTTCACCACGCACCGCGACGCGCTGGGGAACGACCAGTAAAACCTGATAAATCATTACCGGGATCTGCGCGTAAAACACCCAATACAGATAGCGCGTTGCCCGATAAATCTGCGATTCCCGGCAAAATCCCAGCAGCAAACAGATCATCACCAGCGACAATGCAATTTCGTTTTTAAATGCCACAATCGCGACGGTGATCCCGCCCTGAATCAGCGTCGATGTTCCAGCCAGCACCAGGAACGAGAAATACAACGCCAGGACAATCGTCTCCTGCGCATCCAGTTGCAGCGAGCTATCACGCGTCTGCATCACCAATAATCCCACCATCAACAGGGTCAGGAAAAAGGGGATCCACAGCACCGACTGCATGCCGGTAAAGTATTGCACCAGACCACACAGGATTAGCGTGACAAAGGTATAAACCTGCAAATAGTATCCGGTATTCAGCGTCATAGTATCACCGGCTTATCTTTCAGGAGATTGGCTCGCTTATTCATTTTCAGATAAATGAAGGCGTAGCGAATAAATGTCAGTGAAGAAAACAGGATAACCGACGTGGCATAATCTTTATAAAAATAGGGGATGACGACAAAAGCGAATAACACGATCGCCAGCTGTTCCAGTTGGATGCGCAGAAAATAGCGGTGGGAGCCAAAAATAAGTTCAATCACCGTCAGAGGGCTTATCGCCAGTGCCGGGAACAAATAGGGCAACATGTAGCGCGACGTTTCAATGGAGTTAATCCAGTCTTCGCTAAAGCCCAGACGCATCACTATCGGATAGAAAATAAACACCCCAAGGGTACAGATGACACCCAGCACCAACAGCAGCATCCGCACCCTGGTATATTCCTGATAATTAAAGGTGTTATTTCTGAAATCGATAGACCACTTGGAAAAAATAGTATTGCGCACCGCGTTGCCAATGATCACCACCGGCGCCAGGCAAAAGCGGCTAACCACGGAAAAATAACCCGCCGTCAGCGCCGAGAACCAAAAGTTAATCAGCATAACCGGCAAATTGCTGCTGGCCATCGCCAGCACTTCCGCACTGCCCACTTTGGTAATGTGATGAATATTCTGTTTGAAAAAATGCCAATTACTGGCGGGTCGCAGATGTCGGGCCTCCACCGCCCGAATATCAAACGAGTGCAAAATACAGCTAATGGTCAGCGCCATCGTTGCACAGGCCCATGACCAATAAAACAGTTGCACATGATGCGTAGCCAGAACCGAAAGTAATACCACCACCGAGACAGAAATGCGCTGGAAAATCAGAAAACGAAAATTGGCCGTGCGTAGCGACAGGTTTTCCGAGATTAAAACCCATGCTGTTGCCAGCGTCAGCAGATAGAGGAACAAGATGTTCTGATGAAACAGCCACGCGGTGAGCACAGCGTACGGTAAGGCAATGATCGTGCTTTGGAGCAGGCAAAATACAACGTTTTGTACCAGTTCGTCGTCGTGCTGTTTTGGAATTAAAAGCTGCGATGCAAAGGTACATACCTGAGCGCCCACCACGGCGATGCTGTAGTTGAGCGCATAAAGCCCCACTTCAGCCATATCGTACTTGTGTGAAATCAACCAGATAGACAGCGCACCAATCAACTGCGAGATGACTGATGAACCGGCTATCGTGGAAGCGCTCTTCAGTAGACTCATACGCGGCCTGGCGTCGTCATCAGTTGATCGGTACTGAAGTTGAGTGAACGCAGACCTTCTTGCGTCTCAAGATCTTTTTCTTCAACTGCATTGAGCACCGCGCCAATCACAACACCGTTATTTTCCTCGATCTTATCCAGCGCGTTGGCGATTTGTCCCGCCGATCCGGCCCCGGCTTTCACAATGAAAACAACCCCATCGACGGCACGTTTGATCAGTTGAACATCCTGACTCTGATTCACAGCAGCAACATCAATAATGATGCGCTGATAATGCGATTTCAGCTCGCGCATTAAGGGTTCAACGTGCTCCGACGACAGCATCAGTAAAGAAGAGATGGTGCTCTTGCCGTGCGGGATAAAGTCGAGATTATCACTGAGCGTGATCCGCGCCTGTTCAAGCTCAGTCTCCCCGCGCAGCAGTTCCGCTACGCCTGCGGATGTGGCTGATGCCAGCTCTGAAGAGAGCCCGCCAGTGTTAAAGAAATCCGCATCAATAAGCAGCGTTTTCTGGTCGAAGCTAAAGGAGTTCGCTAACAGATTCGCTAACAAAGAACGCCCATCGCCATGCTCCGTCGACGCCACGGCGAGCGTCTGTAATGGTCGATTATCCAGCATAATCCGGGTACGGATACCGTGCACAATATCGGCATTTAGCGGGTTCTTCATGATCATGTCCCGCACCTGCGCGCGCCCAGACGTTCCGCTAAAACGACGGATTTCACCCAGCGGAGCAACATTGAGCCGTTTTTTCATGCGACTCAGGGTTGCGATTGAGTTATCCATCGCCGCTTTGACAATGAAATACATGATGCTGAACACGACCACCAGCATGACCACCATCACCAACAGCAGTGATTTATTCGGTTTCGCCGGTTTTAGCGCGGGTACGGCAGGGTCGTATAACACCGCATCGGCACTCACGCCGGACAGCGATAGCTCCTGAGTACGCTGATAAAGCGATTTATACAGGTCTTCCATTTTATCTAACGACAGTTTTTGGCTGTTATAAGCATCCCGCTTAGACGCCATTTTCTGGAAAACCTCTTTCTGCTGCGCCACCTGCTGCTGATAGTTCTTTTCATCCGCCAGCGCCGCCAGATATTGCTGGCGCAAACCGACTTTCAGCTCTCCCAACACCCGTCCGGTCTGGCTTTGGATCGACTGAACATCAGCCTCGGCTTTTAAAATAGCGGGGTTTTTTGGCCCATACACTTTGCGTAGTTCAGACAAGGTACGCTGCGCCTGAATCAACGCAATGCGCAAATCCTGGATCTGAGCGTGGTTAGAGACTGAAGGCAGTGAGATAACGCTCTCAACGGACTTCCCTCCCCCGTTCACCTCGTTATAGACGGATTCAGCCGCAACACGACGCTGGGTCGCATCGGCCAGGCGATTGGTCACGATACTTAACTGTTCGGTTTCAAAACCATCAATACCGCGGAAGGTCAGCAGCCCGGCGTTTTTCAGATAGCTGTCCATCTCTTCTTTTTGCTTGGCTATCGACTTCTGAATCTCTTCCATTTTTTCATAATTCAGTTCGCGGGCTTTCTCTGCTTTCAGACGCTTTTGTTCCACCGTATAGTTGATGAAAGCCTGCGCGACGCCGTTGGCAATATCAGCCGCAACCTGAGGCGAAGTTGATTCATAGGTAATGGAAGCCAGATTCGTCGTGCGAATACCGATGACATTCAGGTTTTTCGATAACGTTTTCAGCGCTTGCTCCATTCTCAGCTGCCGACCTTCACTGCTATCGGCCCCCTGAGCACCGGCTTTTTCCCCGGTAAACTCCGGGTTTTCATCCAGCTTCATATCGCGCACGGCTTGCTCAAGCACAATCCGCGAATGCATCAACGCATATTGCGTTTCGTAGTAACCACTGCGCGTTGAATCGAACCCATCAACCTGTGGAAACGGAGAAACGTTATCGGCCTGCGCTTTGATCAGCACCGTCGCCGTTGAAACATACTTTGAGGACATCATGCTGATTAACGGATAAGCCACAACCCCGGCTACAATACCGGCCAGCGCGATTTTCCAGGCGTTCTTTTTCAGCTCTTTGGCAAAGCGGGAGAATTCGACCGTGCTTTCTCGTTTTTTGCCGTTTTCCACTATTGATAGTTTCATCGTCAGAAGAACCCCATGCCAATAATCACGACATCCCCAGGATGAACAGAGTGAGTTAAATCAACATTCTCCAGCAGCTGATTGCTACCTGACAGACGAATGTTGATATCTTTTCGGTCAGCACGATCTGTAAATCCGCCCGCCTGCGCAATAGATTTCTCGACGGTAAGTCCTGGCTCCCAGGCGAATCCATTCGGACTTTTCACCTCGCCAGAAACATAATATTTACGGAACTCGGCAATACTCACCGTCACCATCGGAGTTGTAAAATAATCTCCGGTCAGGCGTTGAGTTAATTCGTTGGTCACTTGATCGACAGTTTTATCTTTTAATTTAAGAGCGCCAACAAACGGGAAATTGATCTCCCCACTCTTATCCAAAATAAATCTCATCGTCATATCGGGTTGACCATGAACAGCGATATTGACAGTATCCCCTGCCCCAAGTCGGTAATCCTGCTGAACAGTAGCAGGATCGTCCATTAATCTCGGGCTGGACGTTGTGCATCCGACCATCAGGATACTGAATAGCAAAACCGCGCACAGTTCTATTATTTTCATTTTAGATCTGAACCTTAGCTTTAAGCATAATCATAGAATTATCATAACCCAACGTTCTAATGACTTCCTGATTGTCGTTGGGACCGATATAAAACGAATCAGTATCCTTATTCGAATTCAATGTATCTATTTGATATTTAATCTCAAAATTAACTGACGGCGTGTAGTCATAGCTCATGGTTACGCTAAATACCCCATCTTTATCATGCCGATCCTTATTCTGTTTTTTATAGTCTTCTGAAGTGTATGAGTAATCCAGCAAGGTAGAAAAACGGTTGCCTAACCAGAAATGTTGATAAGAAAGACCATACTGGGTCACTAAAATATAACCCCCAACTTCCGATGGGTCTTTAATGCTTTGCGCCGAGTGAACCGTGAAAACAGACTGTTGTAACGGTTTCCACTCCCCTTTTATGTCCCAGTTTAGACCATTAAAATCATGCGAGTTTGCGTTGTTTTCAAATGTCTTGTACAGCCATGAAATATTCATGTCGACATTGGTTTTGCCCGTCAACTGCGACTTCAGGCCATACAGCAAATAATACTCATTAGTGTCTTTTTCTGAGTTGTTATCATAGCGACGCTGGTTAGTAATAAAGCTATAGCGAAAACGCGTTTTGGATGTGTATTGATCAAAAATTTCTGCCACCAGGCTATTTTCGTGCCATTCCTGTTCCTGAATATAATTGTAGAAATCTTCACTACTGTCCTGGACATCAGACGTATTGCCGAAGGTCAGTTTTTTGTACAACAACGCCAGTTCCGCTTTTCCGCGCCCATCGGGTGCGCCGTAGCTGTAGCGCAATTCACTGTTGATAAAATTCGTCGTCAGCGGAGATTTAATCCCATACTGCTCGAACTGCCCAGGGAGAAAACCTTCGGTGATACCACGACCGCGGGACTCATGCCCAAGCGTATCCTCCAGATTGAGGGTTAAGCCATGCTTGAGCCCATACCGCCAGGCGCCGTTAAAACGAAAAAAATGGTCGTTATAGTTATCCGCGGAATCGCTTGAGTAATTACGATAATCTCCGGAGTACATCAGCAAATACTTATCCTGACCGCGTTCTCCGCTCATACTCAGAACGGGCGCCGCGCTCTGAAACGAGGAACCGATAGCATCGCTGCTATGTGGCTGATAAGTCACGTTATCATTATAACCATAGTCCACAGCGACCTTGCTCTGGAAGTCGATCCCTGCAAAGCCAATGTGTGATTTCGGTGTTAAATCAGCCCATGCGGGCTGCGATATCACGATTCCGGTAATAACGAGTAATTTAGTATGCATTCTTACCGACAAATCCTTTGAAAATAGTTTTAATAATAATTTTTATATCCAGCCATAACGACCAGTTTTGAATGTACTCAATATCGTACTGAACCCTTTTTTCCATCTTATAAAGCGCATCGATTTCCCCGCGGAAACCGTTAATCTGCGCAAGCCCGGTGATCCCAGGCTTAACTTTATGGCGGATCATGTAATTTTCGACCTGTTTGCGGTACTGCTCATTATGCGTAACCGCATGAGGTCTGGGGCCAACAATCGACATACTTCCCTGCAATACGTTGATAAATTGCGGCAGTTCATCCAGCGAGGTTCGGCGTAAAAAGCTCCCGAATTTGGTTACCCGTGGATCGTTTTTCGTAGCCTGAATAACCGTGTCGGCGTTCTCCATGACGCGCATTGAGCGAAACTTCCAGACCTTAATTTTTTGTCCGCTAAGACCATACCGATCTTGTTTAAAAAACACCGGCCCGCGGGAAGTGAGTTTGATTCCAATGGCAATTGCCAACATCAGCGAAGAAATCATCACCATAATGATGCTGCCAAGCACCAAATCTTCCGCCCGCTTGATAAATGAACCCGCCCCTTCAAACGGCGAACTAAAGATTCCGATAGTTTGCAGGTTGTGAATGGAGCGCAGCTTGGACATGTTGTTACTGTAGGTATAGAAGTCAGGAACAATATAGGTGTCTACAGTGGTGTCCGACATCATCGCTAAAAAATGACGAATACGGTGTAAAGCGACCATCGGTAAGGCGATGTAGATTTCGTCTATATTTCCCTGCCGGGCTTCCTCAACCAGATTGATCACCGGGCCACGGAAGGGGCTTTTCACCTTATCTACGATATCGCCGCAGCGGGATAAGGCGCGCTCATCGTAAAACGCCAGATCGAGTGTGATATTGGCGTATTCATTCATTAACGCGTTTTCTGCAGCCAGGCCATTGTCGGTCAGACCAATAATCGCCACGCGCATACTCTTTTTCGTTGAATATTTAAAAATGAAAAAGCGAATGTAATAAAGAAAAGGTAATGGGATAAAGTACCAGTAAATAATGGCTGAATAAAATGGTGAAGGCAGTTTGTCGAGGTAGCCGAGTGATTCGGGTTCAGCCACCGTCATGCTGACCAGTTCGTTAAAAAAAATCGCCAACAGCGTACAAAAAACCAACCGTTTTTGATTACGTAGACCGATCGTCTTGATCTTTTGCTGATACATTTTTATGTATTCAGCAAACAGCAAGAAAAAGACTGAGAAGAGAATACTCAGAATGGCAATGGTGTTAAATGGCGCCAGACCTAACAGATGGGCGCTAAAAACCAACGTCGCATTGATTACAATGAAATCGACCAGTTTTAAAAAGACTGGATATCCTTGGCTGCTAATCTTTAGCGATTTTTTAAGCATATCTCAGCCCATTATTTATTGATCTTTAATTGTTTTTTTTCTCATTTATGTTGCTAATTATATCACAAGTCTAAAAAACGCAATGGCACATTGTCAGTAAATGTAAAAAATAATGTCTCTTACTGTGATAAATATCCCGAGCACAATCATATCTATATGATTTTGATGATGATTGAGTCAAGAAAAGTTTTAGCCAATTCAGCAAAAAAGATGACTTTTAACAACACTTTTGCTATTGACAGGTAACAATTCGTGGTCTATGAAAAGTGATTTATGTATGATAAATAACGCAAAAGTTTAGTTTAATTGACGCTAAATTGCTGTTAAATACAGCAAGTAAAATATAATTCACGGCCTCGCGGCGAAATTTAAAATTACAATAACAATACAATTAATTACTTTTAATTATATTAATACCGTTCGCATCATCAAAAAGATATTTCAGCTCGCTACGCTTAAAAATCGCACCCGCACGCTTAACCCGCCTAATGCTTCGCTCCGTGAGAGCTGAGGGTGCGTGCGGTGCAGACGAGCAATATCGTTGACCAGCGCGAGTCCGATCCCGGCACCGGGAACATTACCGACGTTATCAAGACGATGAAACGGCAGCAGCGCCTGATGCACCATCTGCTCATCAATACCCGGCCCGCTATCTTCAACCACCAGCACCACCACCTCTCCTTCTCGCAGCAATCGGGCAGTCACCACACCATGCGGCGGCGTATATTTCAGTGCGTTATCCAGCAGATTTCCGCTCAGTTCGCCGAGCAGAACTTCATCCCCCTCAATCCACACCGCGTCCTGCTCTCCTTCATAGCCCAGATCGATCCCTTTACTACGCGCCTGCGCCAGCCGGGTAAAACAGCTGCTTTGCACCACCTCATACAAATTAACCGGCGAGAAGTGCCTTTCTCCTTGCTCTTTGCGCTTCACCGCCGACAGCTGTAACAGCCTTTCAGTCAGTTGAATGGTGTTATCCAGCGTGGCGCTCATGGCTTGCAGACTCTCATACCACTGCTGCGGCTGCTGGCTGGCGAGGGCCACCGAGGCCTGGGTTTTCAGCACCGCCAGCGGCGTTTTAAGCTGATGTGAAGCATCCGCGCTGAAGCGTTCCTGGCGAGAGATCAGGCCGCGAAGTCGGTCCAGATAACGATTGAATGCCACAATCAGCAGACGGGTTTCCGACCACGGCAGCAGCTCTGGCAACGGCGTCAACAGGCCTGGCTCACGACGCACCATCAACGATGATAACTGGCGCATCGGACGCAACACCCGACGCAGCAGCCAGCCAACCAGCACCAGCGTGAGCAGCACCAGCAAACCTTGTGAAACCCATGAGGAAAACAGCAACTGTCGCGCCAGATAACGCCGAGATTGCAGCGTTTCAGCGACATAAATCTCCGCCATGCCGGCAATACCGCCCTCGTTGACGGGCTGCAGCAGACGCGCCACGCGAATGGCCTCGCCGCGATATTCAGTGTGATAAAACCACGCCAGCGCCGGATATAGCCGCGTACGCGAGGTTGCAGGCGGCATCGCCGGTAAATCGTCATAACCTGAGATAACCTTCCCCATCGGATCGACCACCTTGTAATACAACCTGTCGTTCATGTTGAGTTCGAAGCTGTCCAGCACCACCCACGGCACATTTACTTCCAGCTGTTTATTGCGCACCACCAGTCGTTCGGAGACAGTCCTCGCGGACGAAAGCAACGTTCGGTCATATGCCTGCGTCGCCGCCTGTAGCGCGCTGACATAGCTGTTAAATGCAGACAGTCCCCACAGCAACATGAGCGGCAGGCCCAGAAACATCAGCAGTTGCAGATACAACGATTGGGGTTTAGCCCACTTCATCGCTACGCTCCAGCACATAGCCGAGGCCGCGCAACGTGGCGATACGCACATCGCTTCCCTGTAGTTTTTTACGCAAGCGATGGATATACAGCTCGATACTTTCGGGACTGACCTCATCGCTCAGACTGAAAACCTGTTCAAACAACTGCTGGCGCGAAACCGGTCGTAATCGACGGTACATCAGCACCGTCAGCAATGCCTGTTCGCGCGGAGTGAGCGCCAGGGGCTGCCCCTGCAACAGAAAATAGCCTTCATCGTGAAAGGCCAGTTCCCCCAGTTGCTGTATACCTTGCACCTGCCCCGCGCTACGGCGTAGCAAGGCCCGCAGTCGGGCATCCAGTTCCTCGATTTCAAACGGTTTTGCCAGATAATCATCGGCCCCGACATTCAACCCCTTCACTCGATCGGCCACCGCGCTGCGCGCCGTCAGCAGCAGGACAGGAAGCGTCTGCCCGCGTTTGCGCAGCCGCTGAACGACTTCAAGGCCGTCCAGCCCCGGCATATTGATGTCCAGCACCGCCAGCGCGTACGTTTCACTATGTAAAAGATGGTCGGCCGCCAGGCCATCAAAAACGCAGTCGACGGCAAAACCGTTTTGCACCAGCGCTTTCTCCAGCCAGTGAGCTAACTCACGGTTATCTTCCGCTAATAAGAGACGCATATCACATCCTGTAAAGTTTCTGCCGCATTGAAAGGGAATTGAAAGGTTAATGTTTTAACAATCACGCAACCTAACTGCTACACATCGGCTCACATAATCACAAAAATCTTCTTCCGTACCCGAAAATCCGGTTTTCCGGCGTGAGGATAAACAATGAAAAAACAGTTACTTCGTACCCTTACTGCAAGCATTTTACTGATGAGTACCTCTGTTCTGGCCGAACAAGCGCCATCGCGCACGGAATGTATCGCTCCAGCTAAACCCGGCGGTGGTTTCGATCTCACTTGTAAGTTGATCCAGGTGAGCATGATGGAAACTGGCGCGATCGAAAAACCGATGCGCGTAACCTACATGCCCGGCGGCGTTGGCGCCGTGGCCTATAACGCGATCGTCGCTCAACGCCCGGCTGAAGCGGGAACCGTAGTGGCCTTCTCCGGCGGCTCCCTGCTGAATCTGTCGCAAGGCAAGTTTGGTCGCTACGGCGTGGATGATGTCCGCTGGCTGGCAAGCGTGGGTACCGACTACGGCATGATTGCCGTACGCCAGGACTCTCCGTGGAAAACGCTGAAAGACCTGCTAACGGCAATGGAGAAAGATCCCAACAGCGTGGTCATTGGCGCAGGTGCCTCTATCGGTAGCCAGGACTGGATGAAGTCGGCGCTGCTGGCGCAAAAAGCCAACGTTGATCCGCATAAGATGCGCTACGTCGCCTTTGAAGGCGGCGGCGAACCGGTTACCGCATTGATGGGAAATCACGTGCAGGTGGTTTCCGGCGATCTCAGTGAAATGGTGCCTTATCTCAGCGGCGACAAAATTCGCGTGCTCGCGGTGTTCTCGGAAGAACGCCTGCCGGGCCAGTTAGCCAACGTGCCAACCGCCAAAGAGCAGGGTTATGACCTCGTGTGGCCTATCATTCGCGGCTTCTACGTGGGCCCCAAAGTCAGCGACGCCGAATATCAGTGGTGGGTTGATGCCTTTAACAAACTCCAGCAGACCGATGAATTTAAAAAGCAGCGCGATCTGCGCGGTCTGTTTGAATTCAACATGAGCGGCAAACAGCTCGACGACTACGTGAAAAAACAGGTCACGGGTTATCGTGAGCAGGCGAAAGCCTTCGGTCTGGCGAAATAAGCACAGAGGCAAAGATGATGAGCGATCGTATTTTTGCAGGTATCTGGCTGTTGCTCTGCATAGCCGGGCTGTTCGTGGCCTGGCAAATCACCAGCGAATACAGCTATGAACCGGTTGGGCCGCGTCCCTTCCCGCTTGGCATTATCAGCCTGATGCTGGTCTGCGCCGTGGCGCTGCTGTTGCGCCATCCCGATACCATCAGTTGGCCTCGTCGCCACGTGCTGCAAAAGCTGCTGACGATGGTGATTGTTTTGTTGATGTATGCCTGGGGTTTCGAATGGCTCGGTTTTCCCATCGCCACCGCCATTCTCACCGTGGTGATCGGCATGTTGTTCGGCGCAACCATCCCGGCTGCGGGTATTTCCGGCGCGGTGCTTGGCATTCTGCTGTGGTATGCCTTTGACCGACTGCTTGACGTCACCTTACCACTCGGCGCCTGGCTGGGTTAATGGAGAAACGATGGATACCTGGATTTATCTTTCTCAGGGTTTCGCGGTGGCAATGACACCGGAAAACCTGGTCATCGCCCTGATTGGCTGTTTTGTCGGTACTATTGTCGGACTGCTGCCTGGACTTGGGCCCATTAACGGCGTGGCGATCCTGCTGCCGCTGGCATTCGCTTTGCATCTGCCCGCAGAATCTGCGCTGATCCTGCTGGCGACCGTCTACATTGGTTGTGAATACGGCGGGCGTATCTCCTCCATCCTGCTGAATGTTCCCGGCGATGCGGCGGCGATTATGACCGCGCTCGATGGCTATCCGATGGCGCAGCAAGGCCGCGGCGGCGTCGCACTCTCTATCTCGGCGGTCAGTTCTTTCTTTGGTTCGCTTATCGCTATCGGCGGCATCATTCTGTTTGCCCCAGCGTTAGCCCAATGGTCGCTGGCCTTCGGTCCGGCGGAATACTTCGCCTTAATGGTTTTCGCTATTGCCTGCCTCGGCAGTATGATGGCGCAAAATCCGCTGAAATCATTTCTGGCAGCGCTTATCGGTCTCGGCCTTGCGACCGTCGGCGTAGACGCCAATACCGGGGTTTATCGCTTTACCTTTGACAGCGTCCATCTCTCCGACGGTGTGCAGTTTATCGTGGTGGTGATTGGGCTGTTCTCCGTCTCTGAAATACTGTTAATGCTGGAACATACCAGCAGTGGCCAGACGCTGGTGCGTAAAACGGGCCGCATGTTATTTAACGCCAAAGAAGGTGCGCAGTGCGTTGGCGCAACCCTGCGTTCATCGGTGATTGGCTTTTTCGTCGGCGTTCTGCCTGGCGCTGGCGCGACCATTGCCAGCGCAATCACCTACATGACCGAGAAAAAGCTCAGCGGCAACAGCGACAGCTTTGGCAAGGGTGATATTCGCGGCGTGGCGGCCCCCGAAGCCGCCAACAACGCCTCGGCCTGCGGATCTTTTATCCCGATGCTGACGCTCGGCGTACCGGGCTCCGGCACCACGGCGGTGATGATGGGCGCGCTGACGTTGTACAACATCACCCCGGGCCCGGCGATGTTTACCGAACAACCGGATATCGTCTGGGGGCTGATTGCGGCGCTGCTGATTGCCAACGTGATGCTGCTGGTAATGAACATCCCGCTAATCGGCCTGTTTACCCGTATGCTGACCATCCCACTGTGGTTTTTGGTACCGGCTATCGCGGCAGTCTCCGCGGTTGGCGTGTATGCCGTCCATAGCACCACCTTCGATCTGGTGCTGATGGTCGCCCTCGGCGTACTGGGCTACATTTTGCGTAAAATGCACTTCCCGATGTCGCCGCTGATTTTAGGCTTCGTTCTCGGGGAAATGCTGGAGCAGAACCTGCGCCGGGCGCTGTCTATCAGTAACGGTAATATGGATATTCTGTGGGCCAGCGGCGTGGCGAAAGTGCTGCTGGTGTTGGCGGTACTGGTTATCGTAGTCCCGCCAGTGCTGCGACTGATCCGCAAACGTAACAGCAAACCGCAGGTGGATATCGGTTAGTATTAAGCCGGATGGCGTAGCGCCATCCGGCATTTTCATCTTCAACGCAAACTTCGCGTTCCTTCCAGCACGTGCTCAACAAACCTTGTGAGTTTGGGCAGAGGACGCAAATCCTGTCGCCAAAGAAGATGAATCGACCGCGGCTGCGGCGTAAACCCTTCCAGCACCCGAATCAATTTCCCCGTAGCCAGTTCTTGCGCCAGCAACACCTCCGGTTGCAATAACAGTCCGGCCCCCGCGACCGCCGCCATACGCAGGCCGTGGCCATCGTTACAGCGCAGGATCGCATCGCGTTTCCATCTGACCTCACCCGTCACGCCAGGCAGTATCCACTCGTTGCGAGCCGTCCACACGGTATGGGACAGGCACAGATGGTCCACCAGTTCCGCGGGCGTCCGGGGAGTACCATAGCGGGCAAGATATTCTGGCGAAGCACAGATTGCCATACGGTAGGGACACAGGTATTTTGCCACCACGTCAGTCTGATGGATATCGCCAATACGGATTGCCAGGTCAACGCCTTCATTCACCAGATCAACCATCCGGTTGGTCAGATCCAGCTCAATGCGCACCTCTGGCCAGGCCTGTAAAAATGCAGCGGCCAGCGGCGAGATCACGCAAGCGCCAAAAGAAGTGGGCGCGCTAATGCGTAGCGTCCCCGCCGGTGCCAGCCGCAAACGCTCTACCGAACGTTCGGCTATCGACACCTGCTCCAGCACGCGGCGGGCTTCTTCAAAATAGACTCGCCCGGCATCGGTCAGGCTCTGGCGGCGCGTATTACGCTCCAGCAGACGCGTGCCAAGCTGCGCTTCCAGTTGGGTAATATATTTACCCACCATCACCGCAGACATTTCGAGTCTCGTTGCTGCAACGGTGAAGCTCCCGCTCTCCACCACGGCGATAAACGTTTCCATGCCGCGCAGTTTATCCATATTACAAACCCCTGGTTAGTAATCATCTAACTTTTAGCCAGTTTATCCGATTTCATTTTCATTAAAGAATAGCGGCTCACACTATTGCGGAGGTGGTTATGAAAATCGTCATTATTGGTGCCAGCGGCACAGTGGGGCGCGCAGTCACAGAAGCGTTAAGCCGTAAACATGAGGTGATCCGCGTAGGTCGCACGCAGGGAGATTACCAGGTTGATATCACCTCGCAGGAGAGTGTCGAGGCATTGTTTGAAAAAGTCGGTCGGATAGATGCGATCATTTCCGCCACCGGCAATCTGTTCTTTGGGCCGCTGTCGACGATGACCGATGAGGACTTTAATCAGGGGTTACAGGATAAGCTGTTAGGCCAGATTCGTCTGGCACTAACCGGGCAGCATTTTCTCAATGATGGCGGCTCAATTACGCTAATTAGCGGCATCATCGCCCATGAACCCATCACACAAGGAGCGAATGCGGCAACGATCAATGCCGGTCTGGAAGGATTTGTTCGCGCCGCGGCCTGCGAATTAGAGCGTGGTCAGCGTATTAACCTGATAAGCCCAACCGTGCTCAGTGAGTCCGCCGAAGCTTACGACGATTTCTTCCCGGGCTTTGAAAGTGTGCCCGCCGCCACCGTCGCCAACGCCTATCGCCGCAGTGTGGAAGGCATCCAAACCGGGCGTATTTATAAAGTCGGTTACTGACAAAGCATTACCCTGCCTCTTACGTCATCAGGAAGAGGCAGGCTCAGGCACCCGTTTCGTTTCTTATTCGCACATTGATATATTCCACGGCCTCAGTGACATTCATAATGCCGTTAATTGCATTCGTCACACCTTGCCCGATAATAATCTCTGCCTGGCGCAGGTTGAAAGGTTCACCTTTACTTCCCTCAGACTCCCTTATTCCCGTCATGCCTTTTTCATTCAATAAATTAAACCACGGGTAGAGATTGAGAACGTTTTGATCGTGACATATTCCAGACCAGGCGCTATTTCCTCCCAACAAAACCAGATGGCGCGCAATTTCATCGGAATAAAGCCAATGAAAGAACTGTTCAACCTGTTTTTTCTTTTTACTGTAGCGGGACATTCCAATGGAACCGCCCCCCAATTGTGGAAGTTGCCCTGGAACGGGAGCATAGCCGATAGTGGGCGCTATGGCCGTGTGCGCCACATCGTTAAACAAATTGAGATACATGATCAGCATGGCAAGATTTCCACGCTCAAACTGTTTTACCGCGTCACTCCACCACTCACCGGGGAGATTCACGGCGATAGAAAGCTGTTGTAGATATTGTTCGAGTGCAGTTGCGGCAAGTGAAGGCTCGAGTTGTACCGGCTCGCCTTCACGCACTAAACGCCCACCGAGCGCGTAGTAACGCAGCAGATACTCGGTAGCAATAAGCCCCGAGCTTCCCAGCGTCACCGCAGTTCCCATCGGGCGCTGTCTGTTTTCTGGCTGATGTAACTGACTAAAGAAAGCCGCTATCTCATCAAATTGTGCAAAACTCTGCGGCAGCGTTAACTCTTTTCCCGTTGCTTCATAAAACATCCGTTTAATCGTCGCGTCTTCAAACAGATCTCGTCGATAAAACAGAAGCTGCATACTGGCATCAAAGGGTATTGCCCATGCCGTCCCATTCACCATGCTGAAGTGCTGTTGAATTTGCTCAGAGAAATTTTCCAACAGCAGCGGAAGCTCAGAAGAGACGGATTCCAGCGGCAATAGTGCTTTCTCAGCAAACCAGGGAAAACACGCCATATCGATTCGCAATAAATCGTAATAAGGATGTAGATGAAGATGGGAAAGGATTTCAAAAACTTCATCATAGGGATAAACCGCCAGATTAACCTTAATACCGGTCTGGCGATAAAAGTGGGGTAACAGTTTCTTCAACGCATCAGTCGAAGGACTTGGTAAAATTAACATATTCAGCGTCGCCTCGGTTTCAGGCGGCGGCACGTACTGTCCATTCCAGGAAAAACCGCAATTCGTCAGAATACGATGCTTTTCTTTACTTTTGGGCAGGCGAATACTGGAGGCAATAGTTGTCCCCAAGCGACCATAATCCATCTGGTAGCTTGTGATCCCGTCGAAGGATGCAGGAAGATTATCACTCAGTTGCAATATCGGCGGGCAGGACTGGGAGCTACCAAACCAGGCTGCTTGCGTCAGTGCTCGCGTTCTCTCAGAGTCCTGGACAATAAACAGATCGGGAATTGCCCCGCGAAAAAAGTCAAAAGCGACGGTGTTAGCTTCACTGGCATGTGCAGGTAAAATCGTTAGCTTCGTATGCGGACTTAATTCCCGGCAGGTTTCCTGTATCGCCTGAGTAAAGCTCGCGCTATGGGAAAATTCCAGACGTTCGCAGAATATACCAATATGGCCCGGCTGCTGCGCCAGCGCCCTCCTCGCTGTTTCTTCGCCTGCAGTCACATAGTCAAGGCTAAAATAACAAACTGCGCCGACAGGCTGGCGATATGCAAACAGAACATTTTCCGGGGAGAGCCTGAGCAAGTCGTAATAGGGCTGACTGTCATTCAGGCAACTGACCGAGACAACAGCCTGGTAGGACTTTGCCGCCAGCGTTTGCAGAATCTCCAGCTCAAGATTGGGCAGATCGTTGGTCAGGTAAAGGTCAATCGGTTCGCTTAATGAAGGCTGCCAAACCTGATGCAATCCCCGATAGAGTTGAAAGTACTGTTCGGCATTGATGTCGGGCAGAATCAGTGCCACTCCCTGACTTTTGCTGGCTCTCAACGATTGCGCCTGCGCATTCAACTGATAGCCAACTTCTCGGGCTGCACGTTGAACCGCTTCAATCTTCTCGACGCTTACATTCCCTCTGCCATTGAGCACATTCGAGACAGTTCCATGCGACACACCGGCAATTCTTGCTATGTCTTTGATAGTTGGCATTTTTACATCCTTCCCCTGATGCTTTGATGCTAGCACGGCGCTCATCAGGAAACTATCTTCAGCACTTAAATTTGAACGTTACAATATTAAAAAGTGCATTTTATAAACATGTCATAATAAAAAAGCCTGATGTTGTTGATAGACAAGTCTCATAACATAAAAACACTAACACAATGAAATATAAGTATAAATTTTATAATACTTGAAGAGGATCACTTCTGAAGAAAAAGATCGTTGTTCATATAAAACGCCGGAATCATAATTGACACGTTCCAATTACGTTTTATTACATTATTGCCTAAAAAAACAACGATCACATTTGTCATTAAGAGGGAAACATGAAGATTCATTTTCTGGGAACCGCTGCATCTGAAGGGATCCCCAATCCTTTTTGCCGTTGTGAGCACTGCCAGCAAGCCCGCATTCGGAAAGGCAAAGACTTACGCACACACTCTTCAGCGATTATCGACGATGAACTGCTCATTGACGTGGCGCCTGAATTCAGCCAACAACTGCTGCGAGATGGCCTGGACGCAACAGAGATCAGATCGCTATTGTTCACACATACTCATCCCGATCATTTCAACGTCGGCGATCTATTTAGCCGAATGGAAGGGTATGGATTTGAAATTACTCATCCGTTGCACATTTTTGGTAATGACCGTGCAATTAACGGTGCCGCGGAAGTGCTACCGGGCTACAGCGCTGAAAGATTTGCTTTTCATTGTCTGGTTCCTTTCGTGACCGTTGAAACTCGCGGATACCGCATCACTCCGCTGCTGGCTAACCATGCCAAGTGGGAGCTTTGTTATACCTGGTTTATCGAAAAAGAAGGCCAGTCAATTTTCTACGGACATGATTCAGGCTGGTTTCCTGAGCTCACATGGCAGTGGCTGAAAGGGAAAAAAATCGATCTGGCTGTCCTGGAGTGCACCTACGGTTTTAATGGTGATAATCGTACGAATAACCACATGAGCCTGGAAACCGTCTTCGCCGCCAGAGACAGGCTTGCGGAACTCGGTTGCCTCGAGAAAAATAGCCAACTTATCGTCTCGCATATTTCACACAGCGGAGGTCTGCTGCACGACGATCTCGTTGCGGCATGCGACAAAGAGAACATTCTTGTCGCCTGGGACGGGCTTAACCTGAGCATCAACCAATAAGGATATGCAATATGGACCTTAATAAAACACCACGCCTGTTGATTATGATGTTCATACAATATTTCATGCAGGGTGCCTGGAATATGACCATGGGGCTGGTATTGAGCACCTATGGTATGGCGACAATTATTGGCTCATCCTATGCTTTGCTTGGCCTGGCGACTATTCTTTCCCCGCTATTTATTGGCATGGTCGCCGACCGCTTTTTTTCGTCACAAAAAGTCATGGCGATCCTGCATTTAATTAATGCTGGTGTACTGTTGTTTGTTCCGCAATTTATTGAGGCACAAAATACAGGTATGACGTTAACCATGATTTTCCTGGTTGGTCTGCTGTTTTATCCTACAACTGCGCTGGCGAACAGTATCAGTTTCAGCCACATTAACGGGGTAAAATACTTCCCATTTATTCGTGTATTCGGCACATTTGGCTTTATGGTCATCGGCTTTATCATTGGTGAAATGGGTTATTCTGGAAATACCATCACCTGGTATATCGCGTCGGCTTCCGGTGTCGTTCTCGGCCTGTACTGTTTTACGTTGCCAAATACCCCACCGAAAGCAAAAGGAAGTGTGTTTACGCTTCGCGATCTGTTATGTCTGGATGCTCTGGCGCTCTTCAAAGACCGCAGTTTCTCGGTTTTGATGCTCAGTATTTTTGTCCTGATGATCCCTAAAACGGCTTATTCCGCCTATATCCCGGTCTTTTTAAAAGCGCTTGGATTCGATAACGCCGCCTCAATGATGCAGGTTGGCATCGCCTGTGAAGTCATTTTCATGTTCCTGCTGTCGTTCTTCTTACTGAAAGCTGGCTTCAAAATCACGCTGATGTTAGGCGCCGTTTGCTGGATTATCCGCACACTATTATTTGCTAATGCCTCGCTGGATGCCAACATGATGTTTGTGCTGATCGGCCTGATGTTACAAGGATTCTGCTGGGACTTTTTCTTTACCGTGGGCGACATTTATGTTGACCGTAAAGCAGCGCCAGAGATTAAAGCACAAGCCCAAAGCTTGCGATTTATCGTCTCCAACGGCGTTGGTCTGCTATTTGCTTCCACCGTATGCGGGCAAATCTTTAACAACACCGTGACGGAACAAGGTCCAGAGGCGTTGCCACAATGGGAGACATTCTGGCTAGTTTCAGCAGGCGTTGCTGCAGTGGTCAGCGTATTCTTCCTGATTTTCTTCCGGGACGATATTTCGAAACGCAAAACGGACCTCACATTGAAAAAAGCAAACTCCTGATCGTTAAAGACTCTCTTATTAAGGTAATTGCATGAATAATCTGGCCGCCATCATCAATGAGCAAGGATTGTTGCCTTTAACTACGATCATCAAAATCAGTATTGCATTTATTCTGGGTGGCATTATTGGCCTGGAAAGAGAATCGAAAGGGAAACCGGTCGGCTTCAAAACCTGCGTTATTTTATCCGTAGCCAGCTGTGTGTTAACTGTCGTATCAATACAATCTGCTGAATACTATGCTGAAATTTCGATGAATATCCGTAGCGATCCTATGCGCCTGGCGGCGCAGATTATCAGCGGCGTTGGTTTTCTCGGTGCGGGAGTCATTCTGCACCGACACGACGATGCTATCTCTGGTCTCACTACTGCGGCAATTGTCTGGGCATCTGCAGGGGTGGGAATTACCTGCGGAGCCGGTTTTTATTTGCATGCTGTTTTTGCCACGGCTTTATTTTTATTAGCGATCAAACTAAGCCCATTCATAATTTTCTTACAGACCAGAAACCAGTTTCCCGGAAAAGTTAAAGTGCGGGTTATTCTTGATGAACGAGACGCTCTTGAAAGTCTGATAACCCGCATTCATCAACAGAAAAACATTATCGAAAACATCACGATCAGGGATATCAAGAAGGGCAAAATTGAGGTCAATCTCAAAATCGTAATTCGTCAAAAGATGACCTTGCCCGACTTATACCACGATCTGACCCATGTGGAACACGTCTGCGCCATCGCTCTGGAACATTAATACACCTTATCTTCCTCTTTAAAATCAGGGGTTTTCGCCCCTGAAATAGCCACTCAGTATCCATCCAGCCTCTAAATCCTCACCTTTTGCAATGTTAAATAATTGTTGTTTTTGATCACAAATAATAAACAAACAAGCTCATTCTGTGCGCGTTTTTCAAAAATGTAGATATTTTTAATTTATGGCTACGAAACGAGCTGCGCCATATCTCCCTGACAATCTACTGAGAGGAACGATTTGATGAACGCACTGACTGCCGTAAAACAGAACGCTGAAGATCCTGCCCAGCACTACAGCGGTTTCACGCTGAAACCATCAGCCCAGTCCCCACGTCTGCTGGAGCTGACTTTTTCCGCTGAGACCACTGAACAATTTATACAGGCCGTTGCGCAGTGGCCGGTACAGGCCCTGGAATACAAATCCTTCCTGCGCTTCAAAGTGGGCAAAATCCTCGATGATCTGTGCGGTAATCAGTTGCAGCCTGTGCTGCTGAAAACGTTGCTCGATCGTGCCGAAGGCGCGCTGTTGATCAATGCCGTCGGCGTAGATGATGTCGCGCAGGCGGAAGAGATGGTTAAGCTGGCGACGGCGGTGGCACATCTGATCGGACGCTCCAATTTTGATGCGATGAGTGGGCAATATTATGCGCGTTTTGTGGTGAAAAACGTTGATAACTCAGACAGCTACCTGCGCCAACCGCACCGTGTCATGGAGCTGCATAACGACGGAACCTACCTCGAAGAGATCACCGACTATGTGCTGATGATGAAGATTGACGAACAGAACATGACCGGTGGTAACTCGCTGCTGCTGCACCTCGACGACTGGGAACATCTGGATCACTACTTTACCCATCCACTGGCGCGTCGCGCGATGCGTTTTGCCGCGCCGCCGAGCAAAAACGTCAGCCAGGAAGTGTTCCATCCGGTGTTTGACGTTGACCAGCAGGGGCGTCCGGTAATGCGTTACATCGACCAGTTCGTCCAGCCTAAAGACTATGAAGAAGGCGTCTGGCTGAGCGATTTGTCCGATGCGCTGGAAACCAGTAAGAGCATTATTTCCGTTCCGGTTCCAGTGGGTAAATTCCTGCTGATCAACAACCTGTTCTGGCTGCATGGTCGTGACCGCTTCACCTCGCATCCTGACCTGCGCCGCGAACTGATGCGCCAACGTGGTTATTTTGCTTACGCGACAAACCACTACCAGACTCATCAGTAAGCGCGAAGGAAAAAAGCGGATGTATGATTTTGTGATTATTGGCGGCGGCATTATCGGCATGTCGACCGCCATGCAACTGATTGATGTCTATCCGGACGCCAGAATAGCGCTGCTGGAAAAAGAGTCCGGTCCGGCCTGCCACCAGACGGGCCATAACAGCGGCGTAATTCATGCCGGGGTCTATTACACCCCCGGCAGCCTGAAGGCGCAATTTTGCCTGGCCGGTAATCGCGCCACAAAAGCCTTTTGCGACCAAAACGGCATCCGCTACGACGTCTGCGGAAAAATGCTGGTTGCCACCTCCTCACTGGAAATGGAGCGCATGCGGGCGCTTTGGGATCGCACCGCCGCTAACGGCCTGGAGCGCGAATGGCTGAATGCGCAGGAGCTACGTGAGCGTGAACCCAATATCACCGGGCTGGGCGGCATTTTCGTCCCGTCGAGCGGGATCGTCAGCTACCGTGAAGTGACCGCCGCGATGGCGAAGATTTTCCAGGCCAAAGGCGGCGAGATTATTTACAACGCCGAGGTCAGCGCGCTAAAGGAGCACGCTGCAGGCGTGATCGTCCATACCCGCCAGGGGCAGGAATTTGAGGGGGCAACGCTGATTAGCTGCTCTGGTCTGATGGCGGACCGACTGGTGAAAATGCTCGGCGTTGAACCCGGCTTTATCATCTGTCCATTCCGTGGCGAATATTTCCGCCTGGCGTCAGAACACAACCAGATAGTTAACCATCTGATCTACCCCATCCCCGACCCGGCGATGCCGTTTCTCGGCGTTCATCTGACCCGGATGATTGACGGCAGCGTCACCGTGGGCCCCAACGCGGTACTGGCATTTAAGCGTGAAGGCTATCGTAAACGCGACTTCTCGCTCAGCGATACGCTGGAGATCCTCGGTTCTTCCGGCATTCGCCGCGTGCTGCAAAACAACCTGCGTTCAGGGCTTGGCGAAATGAAGAATTCGCTGTGCAAAAGCGGCTATCTGCGGTTGGTGCAAAAGTACTGCCCGAGTCTGACGCAGAACGATCTGCAGCCCTGGCCTGCGGGCGTGCGGGCGCAGGCGGTGTCACCTGATGGCAAGCTAATAGACGATTTCCTGTTTGTCACCACGCCACGCTCAATTCACACCTGTAACGCCCCATCTCCGGCGGCAACGTCGGCGATCCCTATCGGCGCGCATATTGTCAGCAAAGTTCATGCGCTGCTGGAGAACCAGAGTAATCCCGGACGCACGCTGCGTGCGGCACGTAGCGTGGAGACATTACACGCCGCATTCACCCGTTAAACCGATTAAGACAGGAAGCAACCATGCAACTTAACGATCCAACCTTATTTCGCCAGCAGGCATTGATCGACGGCAACTGGCGTGACGCCAACAGCGGCGAAACCCTCGCGGTGACCAACCCCGCCAACGGTCAGCAATTGGGCAGCGTACCGAAAATGGGGGCGGATGAAACCCGCGAAGCGATCAACGCTGCTAACCGCGCTCTGCCCGCATGGCGTGCGCTGACCGCCAAAGAGCGGGCCAACATCCTGCGTCGCTGGTTCAACCTGATGATTGAGCATCAGGACGATCTCGCCCGCCTGATGACCCTGGAACAGGGTAAACCGCTGGCAGAGGCCAAAGGTGAAATCACCTATGCCGCCTCATTTATTGAGTGGTTTGCCGAAGAAGGTAAGCGCATTTACGGCGATACGATCCCCGGCCATCAGGCTGATAAACGTCTGATCGTCATCAAACAGCCGATCGGCGTTACCGCCGCGATTACACCGTGGAACTTCCCGGCGGCGATGATCACTCGTAAAGCTGGCCCGGCGCTGGCGGCAGGTTGCACCATGGTGCTTAAACCCGCCAGCCAAACCCCATACTCCGCACTGGCGCTGGCAGAGCTTGCCAATCGCGCAGGGATCCCAGCAGGCGTTTTCAGCGTGGTGACCGGTTCTGCGGGCGCGGTCGGCAACGAGCTGACCGGCAACCCGCTGGTGCGCAAGCTGTCATTTACCGGCTCAACCGAAATTGGCCGTCAGCTAATGCAGCAATGTGCCAAAGACATCAAAAAGGTGTCGCTGGAACTGGGCGGCAATGCGCCGTTCATCGTTTTTGACGATGCCGATCTCGATAAAGCCGTGGAAGGCGCGCTGGCGTCGAAGTTCCGTAACGCTGGGCAAACCTGCGTTTGCGCCAACCGCCTGTACGTGCAGGACGGCGTGTATGAGCGTTTTGCCGAAAAACTTGAGCAGGCAGTAAGCAAGCTGCGCCTCGGCGATGGTCTGCAACCTGACGTCACCACCGGACCACTGATCGACGAGAAAGCGGTAGCCAAAGTGCAGGAACACATCGCCGATGCCCTGGATAAAGGCGCGCGCATTATCGCGGGCGGTAAACCTCACGCGCTCGGCGGGAACTTCTTCCAACCCACCATTCTGGTGGATGTGCCTGATAACGCGAAGGTCGCCAAAGAAGAAACGTTCGGCCCGCTGGCTCCGCTGTTTCGTTTTAAAGACGAAGCTGACGTCATCGCTCAGGCCAACGACACCGAGTTTGGTCTGGCCGCCTATTTCTACGCCCGTGATTTGAGCCGCGTCTTCCGCGTTGGCGAAGCGCTGGAGTACGGCATCGTCGGGATTAACACCGGCATTATCTCCAACGAAGTCGCCCCGTTTGGTGGGATCAAAGCCTCCGGTCTTGGCCGTGAAGGATCGAAATACGGCATCGAAGACTACTTAGAAATCAAATATATGTGCATCGGCCTTTAATAAAATAAATACTGGAGAACACCTGATGAGCACCAACAAAGAACTTATGCAACGTCGCAGCAACGCCGTTCCCCGTGGCGTTGGACAGATCCACCCAATTTTTGCCGAGCGGGCAGAAAACTGTCGGGTGTGGGACGTTGAAGGCCGTGAATTCCTCGATTTTGCTGGCGGTATCGCGGTGCTGAACACCGGCCACCTGCATCCGCAGATCGTCTCTGCGGTAGAAGCGCAGTTGAAAAAGCTGTCCCATACCTGTTTCCAGGTGCTGGCCTATGAGCCTTACCTTGAGCTGTGCGAAATCATGAACAAGAAAGTGCCGGGTGATTTTGCCAAGAAAACCCTGCTGGTAACGACTGGCTCCGAAGCGGTGGAAAACGCGGTAAAAATCGCCCGCGCCGCCACTAAGCGAACCGGCACGATCGCTTTCAGCGGCGCTTACCACGGTCGTACGCACTACACCCTGTCGTTGACCGGGAAAGTCAATCCCTACTCAGCCGGAATGGGGCTGATGCCAGGCCACGTGTATCGCGCGCTATATCCGTGCCCGCTGCACGGCATCAGTGACGACGATGCTATCGCCAGCATTCACCGCATCTTCAAAAACGATGCCGCACCGGAAGATGTTGCTGCCATCGTGATTGAGCCCGTCCAGGGCGAAGGTGGTTTCTACGCTGCCTCACCTGCATTTATGCAACGTCTGCGCGCCATTTGTGACGAGCACGGGATCATGCTGATTGCCGATGAAGTACAGAGCGGCGCGGGCCGTACCGGTACGCTGTTCGCTATGGAGCAGATGGGCGTCGCCCCCGATCTTACCACCTTCGCCAAATCCATCGCCGGCGGCTTCCCGCTGGCCGGAGTGACCGGACGCGCCGAAGTGATGGACGCTATCCCACCGGGCGGGCTGGGCGGTACCTATGCCGGTAACCCGATTGCCTGTGCCGCCGCGCTGGCGGTACTGAACATTTTCGAACAGGAAAATCTGCTGCAAAAAGCCAACGAGCTGGGACAAACCCTGCGCGAAGGCCTGCTGGCTATCGCGGAAACCCACCGCGAGATTGGCGATGTGCGCGGACTGGGCGCGATGATCGCTATCGAACTGTTTGAAGACGGCGATCGCACGAAGCCAGACGCCAAACTGACTGCGGAAGTGGTGGCGCGTGCACGCGATAAAGGGCTGATCCTGCTCTCCTGCGGACCTTACTACAACGTGCTGCGCATTCTGGTTCCGCTGACCATTGAAGACGCGCAAATCCGCCAGGGGCTGGACATTATCGCTCAGTGTTTTGCCGAGGCGAAGCAGGGTTAAGCCCTGTATCCGAACGGGGAATTTTAAGCCGGATAAGGCGGAGCCGCCATCCGGCAAACAGGGTCAATAACAATAATACGCGTGCCCCGGCGCGGGAATGCCGGGGTGCTCTCCCAAGTGAAATACTTTCGAGAGGTTTAAAAGATGGGGCAAGTGTCACAATCACATGATTTAGGGGGCGGGCTGAAATCACGCCACGTCACCATGCTGTCTATTGCCGGGGTTATCGGCGCAAGTTTGTTTGTTGGTTCAAGCGTGGCGATTGCAGAAGCCGGCCCCGCGGTATTATTAGCCTATCTTTTCGCCGGGTTGCTGGTGGTGATGATTATGCGCATGCTGGCCGAAATGGCCGTCGCCACCCCAGATACCGGTTCCTTTTCCACCTATGCCGATAAGGCCATCGGTCCGTGGGCAGGTTATACCATCGGCTGGCTGTACTGGTGGTTCTGGGTGTTGGTTATCCCGCTGGAGGCGAATATCGCCGCCATCATTCTACACTCCTGGGTGCCGGGCATTCCTGTCTGGCTGTTTTCTCTGGTTATCACGCTGGCATTAACTGGCAGTAATTTGCTGAGCGTCAAAAATTACGGTGAGTTCGAATTCTGGCTGGCGCTGTGCAAAGTGATTGCCATTCTGGCGTTTATTACCCTCGGTGCGGCGGCAATTAGCGGTTTCTACCCTTATGCTGACGTCAGCGGCGTTTCACGCTTGTGGGATCAGGGCGGCTTTATGCCCAACGGTTTTGGCGCAGTGCTCAGTGCGATGCTAATCACCATGTTCTCCTTTATGGGGGCGGAGATTGTCACCATCGCCGCCGCCGAGTCCGACACACCGGACAAACATATCGTCCGAGCCACCAACTCAGTTATCTGGCGTATCTCCATCTTCTATCTGTGCTCCATTTTCGTGGTGGTGGCACTGATCCCATGGAATATGCCGGGACTGAAAGAGGTGGGTTCGTACCGCTCGGTATTGGAGTTACTGCATATCCCGCACGCGAAACTGATCATGGACTGCGTTATTTTGCTGTCGGTGACCAGCTGTCTGAACTCCGCGCTGTATACGTCCTCGCGTATGCTCTACTCCCTGAGCCGTCGTGGCGATGCGCCCGCCTTTATGGGTAAAACAAACCGCAGTAAAACGCCTTATGTGGCGGTATTGCTGTCTACGGGGGCCGCGTTCCTCACCGTGGTGGTCAACTATTACGCCCCAGCCAAGGTGTTTAAATTCCTGATCGACAGCTCCGGTGCCATCGCGCTGCTGGTGTATCTGGTGATTGCGATTTCACAACTACGGATGCGCAAAATCCTACTGGCGCAAGGCGGCGAAATTAAACTGAAAATGTGGCTCTATCCGTGGCTTACCTGGCTGGTCATCGCGTTTATTATCTTTGTACTGGTAGTCATGTTATTTCGGCCAGCACAACAGTTGGAAGTTATCTCTACCGGGTTGTTAGCCATAGGAATTATTTGTACCGTGCCCATTATGTCACGCTGGAAAAAACTGCTATCGTGGCAAAAAGCACCGTTGCAAAATACGCATTAAACCTGTTCCCGGCGCAGGCCGGGGATCCGTTCAGGAGTAAGACCATGACCGCCATTCCCCAACCGACGGCCATTGATGGATACCGCTGGCTGAAGAACGACATTATTCGCGGTGTTTATCAGCCTGATGAAAAACTGCGTATGAGTCTGCTGACCTCGCGCTACGATCTTGGCGTGGGACCGCTGCGTGAAGCGCTTTCGCAGCTGGTCGCGGAGCGGCTGGTGACGGTGGTTAATCAGAAAGGGTATCGTGTCGCCCCGATGTCAGAACAAGAGTTGCTCGATATTTTCGATGCCCGCGCCAATATGGAAGCCATGCTGGTCGCGCTAGCGATTGAACGCGGCGATGACGCCTGGGAAGCTGAAATTCTGGCGCGGGCGCATATGCTCAGCAAACTTGAAGCCATTGACGCCAGTGAACAGATGCTCGACGAGTGGGATCAGCGCCATCAGGCGTTTCACTCGGCGATTGTCGCCGGCTGCGGTTCACAATACTTGTTGCAAATGCGCGAACGTCTATTCTCTCTGGCGGCGCGCTACCGGTTTATCTGGCTGCGTAAAACGGTGTTGTCAGTTGAAATGCTGGAAGATAAACACGATCAACACAAGACGCTGACCGAAGCAATTCTGGCACGCGATACCGCGCGCGCCAGCGAATTAATGCGCCAGCACCTGCTGACGCCAATTCCGATTATTCAACAGGCGATGTCCGGCAAATTACTGACGGAATAAGCCTGAATAATATTACTGTTCCGGAATACGTAAAACCTGCCCAGGATAGATTTTATCCGGGCTTTTCAACATCGGTTTATTCGCTTCAAATATCTGGTTATACAGGTTGGCATTACCGTAAACCTGTTTGGCAATAGCGCTCAGGGTATCCCCAGATTTTACGGTATAAAACTGGCTTTCACTCGCGGGCGCAGCGGTTTTAACCTGATCGTCTACGCTGGCGATACCGGAGATATTACCGATCGCAATCAGGATTTTTTCTTTCGCTTCCTGACTTAAACCATCGCCAGAAACGGTGGCTTTGCCTTCGTTAATTTGCACGTTCACTTTATCCGCATCCGGGATGCCGGTTTTATTCAGGTGTTCCTGCACCTTTTTTGCCAGATCGGCTGTGTCATGGTTTCCAGTGACCACATCCCACAGTTTTTCACCCGCATCTTTTACAAAATTGAAAAGTCCCATATCCACCTCGGTTATTAACAATCAACACCCAAAAGTGTAGCAGAGGAGAACGAGACGCAAAGAAAACGGCGCCAAAGCGCCGTAGCAGAAGGAGGATTAGTTACGCGTCTGTATCCAGAAGGCGTGGATCAAACCGGGGATGTAGCCCAGCAGCGTCAGAACGATATTGAGGATAAATGCCCAGCCGAATCCTTTCCCCAGCAGCACGCCAAGCGGGGGCAGAATAATAGTAAAAACGATTCTCCAGAAACCCATACACACTCCCTACAAGCAAAAAGTTAATCATTGTTTAAAAAGAGATTTTATCTCTAAGAGTAGTCATTCTACTCAAATCTGCCAGCCTTCCCCTGTTGTTTTACCCTCTTTTACGCTCTTTACGCTGGCGTACGTTGGTCGTTTATTTTAGAATATACTTAATTTAGATCATGCTTAAATACATATGACTGAACTTGAACAACTCCAGGCCAGCGCTGAACAGGCTGCCGCCCTGCTCAAAGCGATGAGTAACCCGAAAAGGTTGCTGATTTTGTGCATGCTCTGCGGTTCGCCCGGTACCAGCGCAGGCGAGTTAGCCCGTGCTACCGGACTGAGCCCTTCCGCCACCTCCCAGCATCTGGCGCGTATGCGCGAAGAAGGTCTGATAGACAGCCAGCGCGATGCCCAGCGCATCCTCTACTCCATTAAAAATGCGGCCGTGAATTCGCTGATCGCCACATTAAAAACACTGTATTGCCCATAAGGAGCCATCATGACCATTGGGACGATTTCCCCGCGCGAGGCGCAGACGCGCCTCGCACAAGGTGCAAAACTGATTGATATCCGCGATGCTGATGAGTATCTGTACGAGCATATTCCTGAGGCGCATCTGGTGCCGTTACCCACGCTTGAGCACGGAGTGCTGCCTGAGAATTTACGCGCCGGTCAGGTAATTTTTCACTGCCAGTCCGGCAAACGTACACAAAACGCAGCGACAAAACTGAGCGCCATTGCCGCGCCTGCGCAGGTCTGGTTGCTGGAAGGCGGAATTGATGGCTGGAAAGCCGCTGGTTTGCCGGTGGCGAAAGACAGTTCACAACCGTTACCACTGATGCGTCAGGTACAGATAGCCGCAGGCAGCCTTGCTTTACTTGGCGTCATTCTGGGTTACGCCGTTAACAGCGCGTTCTTCCTGCTGAGCGGTTTTGTTGGTGCCGGGCTGATTCTCGCTGGCGTGACCGGCTTTTGCGGCATGGCGCGAGTACTGAATATCATGCCCTGGAACCGACGTACTCATTAAGCGGTAATCATTGAAACAGCGCTGTACCCGTTGAATGACGTGATCTATGGTGAGTTCTGCGATAAATAAAGGAGAGCAATATGTTTCAACCTGGCGATCTGGTTCAACCGCGCATGGGCGGACCCAAACTGAAAGTTATCGAAGTCAATGGCGATCAAATTGTGGCGGTACAAGCCAGTAATGAAAGCGGTGATAAATTTACGCTGAAAGCAGCTGATGTGACGCGATATACCGAAGAAGGTGATTTCGGCGTTTGCTGAAAATAAGCGGTGAGGACACCCTCACCGCCGTCGTAATTAGATCAAAAAGTCATCAAGAGATTTACCGGCAGCTAACGCCTGAGCAATTGGCTTCGGTGTGCGACCTTGTCCGGTCCATGTTTGCGTTTCACCATTGAAATCGGTAAAACGATATTTCGCCGGGCGTGGCTGACGTTTTTTAACTGAACGTGCCGTCGCAGGCGTTATGCTCAACAGCTCTTCCGGACTGATCCCATCTGCCTGCATCTGCGCCAGCAAGGCACTAATTTTTTCCTGCTGTTCTGCACGTTGGCGCTGCAGTTGTTCTTCTTCATCGCGCCGTTCTTTGGTCACTACCCTGAATTTTTCAAGCATATCTTCCAGTACATCAACGGAAAATTCACGAGCCATTGCACGCAGCGAGCGGATATTATTTAAGTTTTTTAACATTGAACTCATATTAACAAAACCTCTTTAACGTAAAAACAGTATTACGCTAAATATTGTATGCAACTGCTTATTATATTTCCAGTCTAATTTCTTCGAGAGTTATTAAACAAATAGCCAACCCTGGTATTTATAGCATCTATTTTGCTATCGTCCATGCAATATATTCCATTACCGGATAGCTGCCAGGAATATACCTGCAAGCTATCTCTGCACGTCACTTGAGAAACAGACCACGGCATCGCACGGGACAACTCGTCTACATATTGCACATTGGTCAACATTCAGAAAAGGAGCGCAAAAAATTCAGAAAAACAAATTCCTATAACCCATTGATCTAAAATACCTTTAATTAACACAGCAACGAAAATACCAAAACGAACAAAAAACAGACCACTGCAGAGCATTTTATCGACAAAAAGGTTATAAATAAAAATTTTAAGCTAGTTGCCAGTTATTATCCAGACAGATATCCTATTCAAACGCGAAAGCAGCAAGACAAATCACTAGCAAGAAGGCATTCAAAACCTTTTTTTCCCTTTTTACAAGGAGCATTAACATGTTCTCTCCGCAGTCACGCTTGCGTCATGCAGTAGCAGACACGTTCGCGATGGTTGTTTATTGTTCTGTCGTGAACATGTTGATCGAAATATTCCTTTCAGGAATGAGCTTCGAACAGTCACTGTACTCCAGACTGGTGGCTATCCCCGTCAACATCCTGATCGCATGGCCTTACGGCATGTACCGCGATTTATTTATGCGTGCGGCGCGGAAAGCCACGCAGGCAGGATGGGGGAAAAACCTGGCAGACGTGTTGGCTTACGTCACCTTCCAGTCGCCGGTATATGTGATTATTCTGTTAACGGTTGGCGCAGACTGGCACCAGATTACGGCTGCAGTAAGTTCGAACATCGTGGTGTCAATGCTGATGGGCGCTGTCTATGGCTACTTTCTTGATTATTGCCGCCGCCTGTTTAAGGTCAGCAGCTATCACCAGGCTAAAGCTTGATACGATTCTTTGCGACTGGCCCTGCCAGTCGCATTATTAGTTTGAGCTAACGTCGCCAAACAACCCACTCAGATAGCGCTCAAGTGCAATTCGTGAACTAAAGCCGTGTGGAATACCATAATGTTCATGGGTCTCTCCGGCTAAATACAGCGGGAATTGCTGGTAGTGATCGCAGGTTTTAATATCCGTAGCAGGTTCCGCCAGCGAAGAGCTGCGCTCTTTTAGCGTGGGATGGATGACTAATGCGGTACGTCCCATGCGTGCTTCACGGTTAACGTACACATAATTTTCGCCACGACGATAGCCGTACGTTTTCTGCGTCACAACATCAACGGTAAAGCCCACTTTTTCAAGTACGCGCGCCACCTCATCTGGTCGTAAATACATATTCTTTTCCTCGTTATCTTTTACTGCGGGCTTACCTTACCTGATTCAGCATTAGCAACGCTTTCAGAAAAGTCCATAAACGAGTGGCGATGGTGGGACGAATATCTTAAGAACCGTGCTGATTCAGGCCAGCGCCAGCCGCAGCTGATATGCCGCCTGCTGCGCCATTTCCAGCGAGCTAATGTTGGTAAACGACAGCAATATTCCTCCCTTTCCTGCTGAAGTTATTCGCCAGCGGCTTAACGCCTGAACCGCCAGTCCAGCCTGATTCGCTTTGCGCACCAGCGCAACATCATCTCCATCTACACTCATTACCAGTTGAATCCCACCTTCCTGAGGAATGACGCTAAATCCTTGTTCGGTCAGGGCGTTTTCCATCCATTGTCGTCGCAAGGCGTAATGCTGACGCATGCGTTTTAAGTGTCGCCAGAAGTGGCCGTCTTGCATAAAATCCGCCAGCGTTTGCTGCCATAAAACCGGAACGCTACAGGCCGTTAGCGCCGCCTGCTGACGAAAATGTTCGACCTGAGTCAGAGGCACCACCAGCCATGCCGTGCGCAAAGCCGGAAACAGAGATTTGCTGAACGTTCCGGCATAAATCACCCGCTGGGGCGCATCCAGACTTTTTAGCGGCGGCAACGGTTTACCGTGGTAGCGAAATTCGCTGTCGTAGTCATCTTCGATTACCCACGCCAGCGCGCGAGTCGCCCATTCCAGCAACCGGTGGCGACGGTCTAATGACAAGGCCACGCCCAGCGGGCTTTGGTGTGCGGGCGTGAGCAGTACAAAACGCGCCTGCGGGAAATCGCGGATCCCAGCGCAGACGTCCAGACCATCAGCATCAACCGCCACCGGCATCAGCTCAATGCGTTCCTGAGCGACCACGGGGCGAATCAGCGGAAAGCCAGGATCTTCGACCCACATCCCCTCACCGGGTTGAGACAAAGCGCGCAGAATTAACGTCATTGATGCTGCGTAACCTGAAGTAATAAAAACCTGTTCCGGCTGGCATTCAATACTGCGTGAAACGCGCAGGTAATCAACAATCGCCTGACGTAATACCCGTTCGCCGCAAACATCGCCCACCGCCAGATCAAAACGCGTTTGGGTGCGTAAACGCCGCCCCATTACCCGCGCCCAGACGTCGCGCGGGAAGAGATCGAGTGCGGGTAATCCCATCTGAAAAAGCTGCGGTCTGGGTTTTTCTCCGGCGAAGATGGCAGGTGATGCTGGCGCGCTTTGAGGCCGCAGTTGTTCACTGACAAACGTTCCTGCTTGTCCGCGTCGCGCAAGCCAGCCCTGCGCCACCAGCTCTGCATAGGCGTTTTCCACCGTCGAGCGTGATACGCCCAGCTCCTGGGCCCAGGTCCGACTGGAAGGTAATCTGGTACCTGGCTTGAGTTCACCGTTCTCAATTGCGTTTTTTAACTGACGGGCGATTTGCTGATAGCGCGGCATTTATGGTCTGCTTTTTTTGCAACAATATGGCTCTCTTTAGCAGTCCATTATAGTGCTACATTGCGGGTCAGCCAAACGAGGAGAAATACCATGACAATGTTACGCCAGCCCTATTATGAACTCAGTCCTGAAATCTATAACGCCCTGGTTCAGGCAAGCAAAGCGCTGGAAAACTGCGCGCTGGAACCTACGCTGACGGAACTGATTTACTTACGGGTCTCGCAAATCAATGGCTGCGCCTTTTGCCTGGAAATGCACAGTAAGGCGCTGCGTAAATCCGGTGTTGCGCAGGCCAAACTGGACGCACTGGCAGGCTGGCGGGTGAGTCACCACTTCAGCGAAAAGGAACGTGCGGCGCTGGCGTGGGCTGAATCCGTCACCCATATCGCCAGTACGCATGCCGAAGATGACGTTTATCTGCCGCTGCTCGCCCATTTTAGCGCGAAAGAAATTAGCGACCTGACGTTTGCCATTAGCCTGATGAACTGCTTTAACCGTCTGGCGGTAGGGATGCGTATGTGATTCTGCGCTACCGGATGACAGCATAAATGTCTTATCCGGCCTGGGAAGTCCTTTCCTGTAGGCCGGATTAGACGCGACGTGCCGCCATCCAGCAACCTGCGATGATACATATCACTTCCCCCGTCACGCTCCTCACCCGGCCCTCATTAATCTAAAATTCCCATATCTTGTATGGTTGAATCTTTTTAAAACTACATCTAGTATCTTCTGTATCAAGACGCACACAACCCGACGCCCTCTATCGCGTCGATCTTTTACTTATAAACGGAAATACGAATCATGCGCATTGTTATTTACACTCGCAACAACTGTGTTCAGTGTCACGCCACCAGGCGGGCGATGGAAAGCCGCGGGTTTAACTTCGAGATGGTGAACGTCGATTTACAGCCCGATCTGGCTGATAGCCTGCGCGAGCAAGGCTTTCGCCAGTTACCGGTCGTGGTCACAGGGGAAGCCAGTTGGTCAGGATTTCGCCCGGACATGATCAACCGTCTGCGCCCGGAACCCCAAGTGGCCAGCGCATGAGCCAGCTCGTCTACTTCTCCAGCAGCTCCGAAAATACGCACCGCTTTATCCAGCGTCTGGGGCTGACTGCCATCCGCATTCCGCTTAACGAACGCGAGCGGATCCGGGTAGACGAACCTTACATATTAATCGTGCCATCCTACGGCGGCGGCGGTACGGCTGGCGCGGTCCCAAGACAGGTGATCCGCTTTTTAAACGATACGCACAACCGGGCGTTAATCCGTGGAGTGATCGCCTCCGGTAATCGCAATTTCGGGGATGCTTATGGTCGCGCGGGTGATGTGATCTCACAAAAATGCGGCGTGCCGTGGCTCTATCGCTTTGAGCTGATGGGCACCCAAAGCGATATCGACAACGTTCGGAAAGGAGTGAGCGAATTTTGGCAACGACAACCGCAGAACGCGTAATGCAGCCAACGCTGGATTACCATGCCCTGAATGCCATGCTGAATCTGTACGATAAAGCCGGACGCATTCAGTTCGACAAAGACCATCAGGCGGTGGAGGCTTTCTTTGCCGCCCACGTCCGCCCCAACTCGGTGGCGTTTGCCAGCCAGCAGGAGCGCCTGGACACATTGGTAGATGAAGGCTATTACGATGCCAGCGTGTTAGCCCGCTACAATCGCGCGTTCGTGCTGAAGCTATTCACCCACGCCCACGCCAGCGGATTCCGTTTCCAGACGTTCCTCGGCGCATGGAAGTTCTACACCAGCTATACGCTGAAAACGTTCGACGGTAAGCGCTATCTCGAAGACTTTGAGGATCGGGTCACGATGGTGGCGCTCACGCTGGCGCAGGGCGATGAAGCGCTCGCAATGCAACTGGCTAATGAAATGCTCTCCGGGCGCTTTCAACCCGCCACGCCAACCTTCTTAAACTGCGGTAAACAGCAACGCGGCGAGCTGGTCTCCTGCTTCCTGTTACGCATCGAAGACAATATGGAGTCAATTGGTCGGGCGGTAAACTCGGCGCTACAGCTCTCTAAACGCGGCGGCGGCGTGGCATTTTTGCTCTCTAACCTGCGCGAGGCAGGTGCGCCCATTAAGCGCATTGAGAACCAGTCCTCCGGCGTGATCCCGGTAATGAAAATGCTGGAAGATGCGTTTTCTTATGCGAATCAACTCGGGGCGCGTCAGGGCGCGGGGGCTGTGTATCTGCACGCGCACCATCCGGATATTTTGCGTTTTCTTGATACCAAACGTGAAAATGCCGACGAAAAAATTCGCATCAAAACGCTCTCGCTTGGCGTGGTGATCCCGGACGTCACCTTCCAGTTGGCGAAAGAAAACGCCCGGATGGCGCTGTTTTCACCGTATGACGTAGAACGAATTTACGGCAAACCATTCGGTGATATCGCCGTGAGCGAGCGGTATGACGAACTGGTTGCTGACCAACGCGTACACAAAAAATACATTAACGCCCGCGATTTCTTCCAGCGGCTGGCAGAGATCCAGTTTGAGTCTGGCTACCCTTACATCATGTTTGAAGACACGGTGAATCGCGCCAACCCGATTGCCGGTCGGATCAATATGAGCAACCTGTGCTCGGAGATTTTGCAGGTTAACAGCGCCTCCACCTACGATGAAAACCTCAATTACGCACAGACCGGGCATGATATCTCCTGCAATCTCGGCTCGTTGAACATTGCCCATACCATGGATTCACCGGACTTTGGTCGTACAGTGGAAACGGCGGTTCGCGGCTTAACCGCCGTTTCGGACATGAGCCACATCCGCAGCGTGCCTTCGATCGAAGCCGGGAACAGCGCGTCGCACGCGATTGGTCTTGGGCAGATGAATCTGCACGGGTATCTGGCGCGGGAAGGGATCGCCTATGGTTCGCCGGAAGGGCTGGATTTTACCAATCTCTATTTCTATACCATCACCTGGCATGCGCTGAATACGTCAATGAAGATCGCCCGCGAGCGCGGTCAAACCTTTGCCGGATTCAGACAATCCCGCTACGCCAGCGGCGAGTATTTTAGCCAGTATCTGCAGGGCGACTGGCAGCCTAAAACCGACAAGGTTCGCACACTGTTTGCTGCCAGCGGCCTTACGCTGCCGACGCGCGAAATGTGGTCGCGGCTGCGAGAAGATGTGATGCGCTACGGCATTTATAATCAGAATTTACAGGCGGTGCCGCCCACCGGTTCTATCTCCTACATCAATCATGCCACGTCAAGCATTCACCCGATCGTGTCAAAAGTGGAGATTCGCAAAGAGGGTAAAACCGGACGCGTTTACTACCCTGCCCCGTTTATGACCAATGAGAATCTGGCCTTGTATCAGGATGCCTACGAGATTGGTCCACAAAAAATCATTGATACCTACGCGGAAGCAACGCGCCATGTCGATCAGGGGCTTTCACTGACGCTCTTTTTCCCCGATACCGCCACCACGCGCGATATCAACAAAGCGCAGATTTACGCCTGGCGTAAGGGCATCAAATCGCTGTACTACATCCGACTACGTCAACTGGCGCTGGAAGGAACCGAAATCGAAGGTTGCGTGTCATGCGCGCTGTAAGGAGGAGAAAATGACATTATCCCGCGTGAGCGCCATCAACTGGAACAAGATTGAGGATGATAAAGATCTCGAGGTATGGAACCGCCTGACCAGTAACTTCTGGCTACCGGAAAAGGTCCCGCTCTCCAATGACATCCCGGCCTGGCAAACGTTGAACGCCGCCGAACAGCAGTTGACCATCCGCGTTTTTACCGGGCTGACGCTGCTCGACACCATTCAGAATGTTGCCGGAGCACCCGCGTTAATGGCCGATTCGTTAACGCCGCATGAAGAGGCGGTGCTGTCGAATATCAGCTTTATGGAAGCGGTACACGCCCGTTCATACAGCTCTATTTTCTCCACCCTTTGCCAGACCAAAGATGTGGATACAGCTTACGCCTGGAGTGAAGAAAATACCCCACTCCAGCGCAAGGCGCAGATCGTTTTGGCACATTACGCCAGCGACGAACCGTTGAAGAAGAAAATTGCCAGCGTGTTTCTGGAATCCTTCCTGTTCTATTCCGGCTTCTGGTTACCGATGTATTTTTCCAGCCGCGGCAAATTGACCAATACAGCCGATCTTATTCGCCTGATTATTCGTGATGAGGCCGTTCATGGGTATTACATTGGTTATAAATATCAAAAAGGTCTGGAGCATATTTCCGAGTCCGCACGCGAGGAGTTAAAGAACTTTGCCTTCGATCTGCTGATGGAATTGTATGATAACGAAGCGCGCTATACGGAAGAATTGTATGCAGAAACAGGCTGGGTGGATGACGTCAAAGCCTTCCTTTGCTACAACGCCAATAAGGCATTGATGAATTTGGGGTATGAGGCGCTATTTCCACCTGAAATGGCCGAGGTTAACCCGGCAATCCTTGCCGCGCTGTCGCCCAACGCTGACGAAAACCACGATTTCTTCTCGGGTTCTGGCTCATCCTATGTGATGGGAAAAGCGGTCGAAACCGAAGACGACGACTGGAATTTCTAGCAATCATTTCTGCGGGAAATACCGTACATTTTTCGCGGAAATATTTTAACAGGATCACACTTTTGTCGTGCAAATATAATTGTGTGATCTACACTCAATATCAGCCGCATTATTCGCCTGCATTCCAGCAATTCAGGCGATTTTTCATTGGCATTTACAAAAAATATTAACCAGCCCGCATTCGCGCTCAGCCCTTATATCACGGGAAGTCCCGCCGCCTGGCCTTCGGCAATATTCATGCCACAACCAAATTCAGGGTTGTCTCAGATTCTCAGTATGTTAGGGTAGAAAAAGGTCACTATTTCCATCAGGTAATATATCGATATAAACAAATAACAGGAATCATTCTATTGCATGGCAATTAAATTAGAAGTTAAAAATCTCTATAAGATATTTGGAGAGCATCCCCAGAGAGCCTTCAAATATATTGAAAAAGGACTTTCAAAAGAGCAAATTCTGGATAAAACAGGGCTATCGCTTGGCGTAAAGAACGCCAGTCTGGCCATTGAAGAAGGCGAGATATTTGTCATCATGGGATTATCCGGTTCGGGTAAATCCACAATGGTACGCCTTCTCAATCGCCTGATTGAACCCACCCGCGGACAGGTATTGATTGACGGCGTAGACATCGCCCGCATATCCGATGCCGAGCTTCGCGAGGTGCGCAGAAAAAAGATTGCGATGGTGTTCCAGTCCTTTGCCCTGATGCCGCACATGACGGTGCTGGACAATACGGCATTCGGCATGGAATTAGCCGGTGTCGGCGCGGATGAACGTCGTGAAAAAGCGTTAGATGCGCTACGTCAGGTTGGTCTGGAGAATTATGCTCACGGATACCCGGATGAACTTTCCGGGGGAATGCGCCAGCGTGTGGGCCTCGCCCGTGCATTAGCCATTAACCCTGACATCTTATTAATGGATGAGGCCTTCTCAGCCCTCGATCCATTAATTCGTACTGAGATGCAGGATGAACTGGTAAAACTACAGGCGAAACATCAACGCACCGTGGTCTTTATATCGCATGACCTCGACGAAGCTATGCGTATTGGCGACAGAATTGCCATTATGCAAAACGGTGAAGTGGTCCAGGTCGGCACGCCGGATGAAATCCTGAATAATCCAGCCAATGATTATGTACGCACCTTCTTCCGCGGCGTTGATATTAGCCAGGTCTTCAGTGCGAAAGATATTTCACGCCGTAGCCCCGAAGGTTTAATTCGTAAAACGCCCGGGGTGGGTCCACGTTCAGCGCTGCAATTATTGCAGGACAAAGATCGCGAATATGGTTACGTGATCGAACGCGGCAATAAATTCGTTGGCGTTGTTTCAATCGACTCCTTAAAAACAGCGTTAAGTCAGGCGCAAGGTATTGAAGCGGCATTGATCGATGAGCCGTTAGCCGTAGATGCACAAACTCCTCTCAGCGAGTTGCTTTCTCATGTCGGCCAGGCCCCGTGCGCGGTGCCGGTTGTTGATGAGGAACAGCAGTATGTGGGCGTCATTTCAAAACGCATGCTGTTACAGGCTTTAGATCGTGAGGGGGTAAACAATGGCTGATCAAACTAATCCGTGGGATACCACACCAGCGGCCGACAGCGCCGCACAAACTGCCGATGCCTGGAGCACGCCATCTGGTGCGCCCACTGACGGCGGTAGCGCAGACTGGCTGACCAGCGCCCCTGCGCCGGCGCCAGAACATTTCAATATTATGGATCCGTTCCATAAAACACTGATCCCGCTGGATAGTTGGGTCACCGAAGGGATCGACTGGGTTGTTACCCATTTCCGTCCGGTCTTCCAGGGCATTCGTGTTCCGGTGGATTACATTCTCAACGGCTTCCAGCAGCTTCTGTTAGGTATGCCAGCGCCCGTGGCGATTATCCTGTTTGCCCTGATTGCCTGGCAGATATCCGGTGTCGGAATGGGCGTTGCTACGCTGATTTCCTTGATTGCCATCGGTGCCATCGGTGCGTGGTCGCAGGCCATGATAACCCTGGCGCTGGTACTGACCGCTCTGCTGTTCTGCGTAGTGATCGGTCTGCCGATGGGGATCTGGTTAGCACGCAGTCCGCGGGCGGCAAAAATTGTTCGCCCGCTGCTGGACGCCATGCAAACCACCCCAGCGTTCGTCTATCTGGTGCCGATTGTCATGCTGTTCGGTATTGGTAACGTCCCGGGCGTGGTGGTGACGATTATCTTCGCCCTGCCGCCAATCGTACGTCTGACCATTCTGGGGATTAACCAGGTGCCAGCCGATCTGATTGAAGCCTCGCGTTCGTTTGGCGCCAGCCCGCGTCAGATGCTGTTTAAAGTGCAGCTCCCGCTGGCGATGCCCACTATTATGGCCGGGGTCAACCAGACGCTGATGCTGGCGCTTTCAATGGTCGTCATCGCGTCGATGATCGCCGTCGGCGGGCTGGGTCAGATGGTGCTGCGTGGAATCGGTCGTCTGGATATGGGGCTTGCCACCGTCGGTGGGGTTGGGATTGTAATCCTCGCCATCATCCTGGATCGCCTGACGCAGGCCGTTGGTCGCGACTCGCGTAGTCGTGGCAACCGTCGCTGGTACACCACTGGTCCCGTTGGGCTTATCACTCGCCCTTTCACGAAATAATTCACCCGTTGCCCGGTGGCGCATTGCTTACCGGGCCTACAATTCATTAACTTACACAAAATCATTCAAGTTGCATCGCGGCGGCAAACGAATGTATCCCCAGGAGCGTACAAGTAGTACGTGACTGGGGTGCATGAGTGCAGCCAACAAAGAGGCAGCTTGAAGGATGAAGTGTAATAAGGAACAACGATGCGACAGAAAATAATTATTGCCACAGCGTTTGCCACCCTTGTCTCCACCAGCACTTTCGCTGCCGACCTGCCGGGCAAAGGCATCACCGTACAGCCAATTCAGAGCACAATCTCTGAAGAATCCTTCCAGACGCAGCTTGTTGCCCGCGCGCTGGAGAAGCTGGGTTACACCGTTAACAAAACAAGCGAAGTTGATTACAACGTCGGCTATACCTCCATTGCCTCTGGCGATGCAACTTTCACCGCCGTGAACTGGCAGCCGCTGCATGATGATATGTACGCCGCTGCGGGCGGAGACAAAAAGTTTTATCGCGAGGGGGTATTCGTTACGGGTGCCGCACAGGGTTATCTGATCGACAAAAAAACCGCTGAGCAGTACAAAATCACTAACATCGCTCAGTTAAAAGATCCGAAGATCGCCAAAATCTTTGACACTAACGGTGACGGAAAAGCCGATATGATGGGCTGTTCACCGGGCTGGGGTTGTGAAGCAGTTATCAACCACCAGAACAAAGCTTTCGATCTGGAAAAAACCGTCGAGGTCAGCCACGGTAACTATGCGGCGATGATGGCTGACACCATTACCCGCTTTAAAGAAGGCAAACCCATTCTTTACTACACCTGGACACCGTACTGGGTCAGCGACGTCATGAAGCCGGGTAAAGATGTGGTCTGGCTGCAGGTACCGTTCTCTTCCCTGCCAGGCGAGCAGAAAGATATTGATACCAAGCTGCCAAACGGCGCCAACTACGGCTTCCCGGTGAACACGATGCATATTGTCGCCAATAAAGCCTGGGCGGAGAAAAACCCGGCTGCAGCGAAACTGTTTGCCATCATGAAGCTGCCGCTGGCGGATATCAACGCGCAGAACGCGATGATGCATGACGGTAAAGCGTCTGAAGCCGACGTGCAGGGTCACGTTGACGGCTGGATCAAAGCCCACCAGCAGCAGTTTGACGGCTGGGTGAACGAAGCGCTGGCCGCGCAGAAATAACCGGCTCGCAGGCCTGATGAGCGTAGTTTCATCAGGCACTGTAACCATACCAATGCCGGATGGTGGCGCGATGCGCCTTATCCGGCATAGACGCCCTCCCCCCAATCGCACAATTCATCACCCAACAAATCAGCAACATTTAATCACTTCCGTTATGATTGTTTTCTGCAACCCATTACTCAGTTGAAAACAATGACGAAAACCACTCAGGGACTTAGCCCTTCGCTGATCCTGTTAATGTCTATCGCCACCGGCCTCGCCGTCGCCAGTAACTATTATGCTCAGCCGTTGCTCGACACCATCGCCCGTAACTTTTCACTATCTGCCAGTACCGCAGGGTTTATCGTCACCGCGGCCCAACTCGGCTATGCCGCTGGCCTGCTGTTTTTAGTCCCGCTTGGCGATATGTTCGAACGTCGGATGCTGATCGTCTCCATGACGCTGTTAGCGGCAGGCGGCATGCTGATTACCGCCAGCAGCCAGTCGCTGGGCATGCTGATCCTCGGCACCGCCCTGACCGGGTTGTTCTCGGTAGTCGCACAGATTTTAGTTCCGCTGGCGGCGACACTTGCCACGCCAGACAAGCGCGGTAAAGTCGTCGGCACGATTATGAGCGGCCTGCTGTTGGGCATTCTGCTGGCGCGCACCGTAGCGGGATTACTGGCCAATTTGGGCGGCTGGCGCACCGTGTTTTGGGTGGCATCGGTATTAATGGCGCTGATGGCGATTGCGCTGTGGCGCGGTCTGCCGAAGATGAAATCAGAAACGCATCTTAACTACCCGCAACTTCTGGGGTCGGTATTCAGCCTGTTTATCCACGATAAACTGCTGCGTACCCGCGCGATGCTGGGCTGTCTGACCTTTGCCAATTTCAGTATCCTCTGGACATCAATGGCGTTTTTGCTCGCCGCACCGCCGTTTAACTATTCAGAAGGCATGATTGGTCTGTTTGGCCTGGCGGGGGCCGCCGGGGCATTAGGCGCGCGTCCGGCGGGCGGTTTTGCCGATAAAGGTAAATCTCACCTGACCACCACCCTTGGGCTGTTATTGCTGCTGCTCTCCTGGCTAGCTATTTGGTTTGGGCACGCTTCCGTCCCCATGCTGATTATCGGCATTCTGGTGCTGGATCTCACCGTTCAGGGCGTACATATCACCAACCAGACGGTTATCTATCGCACTCATCCGGACGCGCGTAATCGCCTGACCGCCGGATACATGACCAGCTATTTTATTGGCGGAGCGGCAGGGTCGCTGATTTCAGCCTCCGCCTGGCAGCATGCCGGGTGGGCTGGCGTTTGTCTGGCCGGTACGACCGTTGCCCTACTCAATCTGTTGGTCTGGTGGCGAGGTTTTCACCGTCAGGAAGCCGTAAATTAAGCGTATAGTGCATGTTTACCGCTGATTGGGCTCCACAGGGTGTTAAGGAGCCCATCAGTCTGCTAAGGTTATAACTCATTGAACCAAGTTATATTAATTTCGGTAATGAAACCTATAACCCTATGGAAAGCCCTATACCCCAGTCTGAACCCAGTTCTGCAACGCTAACTGAAGGATTCAAAGACAGCCTGCCAATAGTCATTAGCTATATTCCGGTCGCTTTTGCATTTGGTCTCAATGCCACTCGCCTTGGCTTTTCTCCCGTTGAAAGCGTCTTTTTCTCCTGCATTATCTATGCGGGAGCCAGCCAGTTTGTCATCACCACGATGCTCGCTGCAGGCAGTTCTCTGTGGGTTGCCGCTCTGACCGTCATGGCCATGGATGTACGCCATGTTTTGTACGGCCCTTCCCTGCGTAGCCGAATCGCCCAGCGACTGAGCAAACCCAAAAGTGCGCTGTGGGCCTTTGGCCTCACCGATGAAGTCTTTGCCGCCGCAACCGCAAAGCTGGTACGGGATAACCGGCGCTGGAGTGAGAACTGGATGATTGGCATTGCGCTATGCTCATGGGCCTCCTGGGTATTTGGCACGGTGATCGGCGCGTTTTCCGGCAGCGGTTTACTTAAGGATTACCCGGCCGTTGAGGCGGCGCTGGGCTTCATGCTCCCGGCGCTGTTCATGAGCTTCCTGCTGGCCTCTTTCCAGCGTCAGCAGGCGCTCTGCGTCACTGCGGCGCTAGCCGGGGCGCTGGCTGGCGTTATGCTGTTTTCTATTCCTGCCGCCATCCTTGCCGGCATTGTCTGCGGATGCCTGACGGCACTCATCCAGTCATTTTGGCAGGGGGGTCCTGATGAGCTATGAGGTCCTGCTGCTTGGCCTGTTGGTCGGCTGCGTGAACTACTGCTTTCGCTATTTACCGCTGCGCCTTCGAGTGGGTAATGTTCGCCCGACCAGGCGCGGCGCAACGGGCATATTACTCGACACCATTGGCATAGCATCAATTTGCGCCCTGTTGGTGGTGTCTACCGCGCCAGAAGTGATGCACGACGCTCGTCGGTTCGTACCGACGCTGGTGGGGTTTGTCATACTGGGCGCAAGCTTCTATAAGACCCGCAGCATCATCATTCCAACCTTACTGAGTGCTCTGGGCTACGGATTAGCCTGGAAAATGCTGGTTGGCTTATAGATAAAAGAAATCAATTTAAATAAATAATACATTTACTTTATTTGTCACTGTCGTTACTATATCGGCTGAAATTAATGAGGTTATACCCAAATGGATAGTTCGTTTACGCCCATTGAACAAATGCTAAAATTTCGCGCCAGCCGCTACGAAGAGTTCCCTTATCAGGAAGTGCTTCTGACTCGTCTCTGCATGCACATGCAGGGCAAGCTGCTGGAAAACCGCAATAAGATGCTGAAAGCTCAAGGGATTAACGAGACGTTGTTTATGGCGTTGATTACGCTGGAGTCTCAGGAAAACCACAGTATTCAGCCCTCTGAACTGAGTTGCGCGCTCGGCTCGTCACGCACTAACGCTACCCGCATCGCGGATGAGTTAGAAAAACGTGGCTGGATCGAACGTCGCGAAAGCGATAACGATCGCCGCTGTCTGCATCTGCAATTGACCGAGAAAGGCCATGCATTTTTGCAAGAGGTATTACCGCCTCAGCACAACTGCCTGCATCAGCTCTGGTCGTCTCTCAGCACCACCGAAAAAGATCAGCTCGAGCAAATTACCCGTAAACTTCTGACCCGTCTTGATCAGATGGAGCAGGATGGTGCGGTGTTAGAAGCGCTGCGCTAAGGCGCCGACTCGCTCAGAAATCCAGATTTATAAATGAAAAAACCGACAGGCCAGCACGCACACTGCTGGCCTGTCTGATAAACAGGTCGGCTCAGCCGATGTGAAAAAAAAGAAGATCGTGGAGAACAACATGAGCGCAAATGCGGAGACTCAAACCCCGCAGCAACCGGTCAAGAAGAATGGCAAACGTAAAAGTACGCTGCTCCTTCTGACCTTGCTCTTTATTATCATTGCCGTGGCATATGGGATTTATTGGTTTTTAGTACTGCGTCATGTCGAAGAGACAGACGATGCGTACGTGGCAGGGAACCAGGTTCAAATCATGGCGCAGGTATCAGGCAGCGTGACGAAAGTCTGGGCTGATAACACTGACTTTGTAAAACAAGGCGATGTACTGGTCACCCTTGATCAGACGGACGCAAAACAGGCATTTGAAAAAGCCAAAACTGCGCTGGCTTCCAGCGTGCGTCAGACGCACCAGTTGATGATCAACAGCAAGCAGTTGCAGGCCAGCATTGAAGTGCAGAGAACCGCACTGGCGCAGGCGCAAAGCGACTTTAATCGCCGTGTTCCACTGGGCAACGCCAACCTGATTGGCCGCGAAGAACTGCAACATGCGCGTGATGCTGTCGCCAGCGCGCAGGCCCAGCTTGATGTCGCAATTCAACAATATAATGCTAACCAGGCGATGATTCTGGGTAGCAAGCTGGAAGACCAGCCCGCCGTGCAACAGGCTGCCACTGAAGTGCGCAATGCCTGGCTGGCACTGGAACGTACTAAAATTGTCAGCCCAATGACCGGCTATGTTTCCCGTCGTGCCGTGCAGCCTGGCGCGCAAATTAGCCCAACCACGCCGCTGATGGCAGTTGTTCCGGCCACTAATCTGTGGGTGGATGCTAACTTTAAAGAAACACAGCTCGCGCACATGCGTATCGGCCAACCGGCGACCGTTATCAGTGATATTTACGGCGATGACGTGAAATACACCGGTAAAGTAGTCGGCCTGGATATGGGTACGGGCAGCGCCTTCTCCCTGTTACCAGCGCAAAACGCGACCGGTAACTGGATCAAAGTCGTCCAGCGTCTGCCGGTACGTATCGAACTGGATGCGCAGCAACTGGCGCAGCATCCGCTGCGTATTGGTTTGTCTACGCTGGTAACCGTTGATACCGCTAATCGTGACGGGCAGATTCTGGCAAGCCAGGTTCGCACCACGCCGGTAGCAGAAAGTAATGCACGTGAAATCGACCTTGCTCCGGTCAATAAGATGATCGAAGAGATCGTGCGGGCCAACGCGGGCTAATTAAAGGTGCGTGTGATGCAACAGCAAAAACCGCTGGAAGGCGCGCAGCTCGTCATTATGACGATCGCGCTGTCCCTGGCGACATTCATGCAGGTGCTGGACTCCACCATTGCTAACGTGGCGATCCCCACTATCGCCGGGAACCTGGGCTCTTCGCTGAGCCAGGGAACCTGGGTGATCACCTCTTTCGGGGTGGCGAACGCTATCTCTATTCCGATCACCGGCTGGCTGGCAAAGCGCTTTGGCGAAGTCAGGCTCTTCATGTGGTCCACAATTGCCTTCGTCATTGCGTCCTGGGCATGTGGGATGTCCACCAGCCTGAACATGCTCATTTTCTTCCGCGTGATACAAGGGATTGTCGCCGGTCCATTAATTCCTCTGTCACAGAGCCTGTTGCTGAATAACTATCCTCCCGCCAAGCGTTCCATCGCCCTCGCGCTATGGTCGATGACGGTAATTGTTGCTCCGATATGTGGCCCTATTCTTGGGGGCTATATCAGCGACAACTATCACTGGGGCTGGATATTTTTCATCAACGTGCCAATCGGTGCTGCGGTGGTATTGATGACCCTGCAAACCCTGCGCGGACGGGAAACCAAAACCGAGCAGCGGCGCATCGACGCCATTGGTCTGGCTCTGCTGGTCATCGGTATCGGCAGTTTGCAGATTATGCTCGACCGCGGCAAAGAGCTGGACTGGTTCGCCTCGCAGGAGATTATCATCCTGACGGTGGTCGCGGTTGTCGCTATCAGCTTCCTGATCGTCTGGGAGCTTACCGACGAGCACCCCATCGTCGATCTCTCGCTGTTTAAGTCGCGTAATTTTACCATCGGCTGCCTGTGTATCAGCCTGGCCTATATGCTCTACTTCGGCGCAATCGTCCTGCTGCCGCAGCTATTGCAGGAGGTTTACGGCTATACGGCAACCTGGGCCGGTCTGGCGTCCGCGCCGGTAGGGATCATTCCGGTGATCCTGTCGCCAATTATCGGCCGCTTTGCGCACAAGCTGGATATGCGTAGGTTGGTGACGTTCAGTTTTATTATGTATGCCGTCTGTTTCTACTGGCGTGCGTGGACGTTCGAACCGGGTATGGACTTTGGCGCATCAGCCTGGCCGCAGTTTATTCAGGGGTTCGCGGTAGCCTGCTTCTTTATGCCACTGACGACCATCACGCTGTCCGGCTTACCGCCTGAGCGTCTGGCCGCAGCATCAAGTTTGTCGAACTTTACGCGAACGCTGGCAGGTTCTATCGGCACGTCGATTACGACAACGATGTGGACGAACCGCGAGTCGCTGCACCATGCGCAGTTAACGGAATCCGTAAACCCCTACAACCCAAATGCTCAGGCCATGTACGATAAGCTGCAGGATTTAGGGATGACGCAGCAGCAGGCGTCAGGCTGGATAGCTCAGCAGATCACCAATCAGGGTCTGATTATTTCCGCCAACGAAATCTTCTGGATGTCGGCGGGGATCTTCCTGGTTTTGCTTGGCCTGGTGTGGTTTGCCAAACCGCCCTTCGGCGCAGGCGGTGGTGGCGGCGGCGCACACTAAGCTTCTGATAAAAGGGATCTGCGGATCCCTTTTTTATTAGACTCGCGATCAGAAGTAATATTTAAATCTCAGGCGCCCGCCGTAGCGTGCATCTTCGCTGTTATCGCCATTATTCGGATCGGCCTCAACCCATGAGGCATAGGCACCGAGGTAGATGTTAAAGTTTTTCATATCCAGTACGTTGGGGAACAGATATGAGGCATGAATGGTGTGAATATCATAACTGCCAGGATCGGTTATCCAACAATCTTCCTCGCAAACGGCTTCAAGATTAGTGGCGTTGAAGGCGTCAATGTTGTTATGCGCATAGATATAACCCAGCTCAAACCGGTGCCACAACGCATTCACCCCGGCGGTAAAATCGGTCTCGTCGGTCGCATCCATATAGGCGGTGTTCAGGTTAATCACCGCACCATCTTCTGGATCGGTTTTCTGACCATCCCAGGTCATAGTAAAACCATAGCCTGTACGATCGGACTGATCGATCCACTTCCCATTCTCATAATAGCCATAGGCGTTGTTGACGACGTTACTTTCCATCGCCACCGCCGTCGAGAAGCGTCCGCTTTGCCAGGCTATCACCGGACGCACATAGGCCACGTTTTTATCGTTGGTTAAGTCCATTCCGTGGTACTGCTTCTCGGTATAGAGCGTACTGCCATTTTCCATCAATGTGTTCACTTCGAAATACCAGTTATCGATGGTTTTGCTGATCAGGAAGTTACCACCGCTGTCGCTACGCCCCCGGCCCTCTTTCATCATATATATATAACCGTAGCCATCGCTGTACAGGTCATTCGCCGTATTACCTGAATATTCAATAAAGGTATCCTGATTCAGCGGGAACATATCGTAAGCTTCAAAGCGTCCAACCTTAATTTGCCAGTCTTTTTCTTGTCCAAAGAAGAATACTGCATCATCGAGGTTCATTTTTCCTGTCAGGTCTGCCAGGGGCTGGACCGAGAACCCGGCAAAATTACCGTTATTCAGTCGTTGGTAACCATCAAAACCCAGCAAAATACGACCGTTGATATCCCAACGCTCATTTGTTCCTGGCGCCCAATCTTTATTCGCAGAGGTTCTCGTTGATGTCAGGCTGCCGGAACGGCTTGCTGCGTCCATATTAAATTCAACATCACCATAGAATTTAATATCGCTAAAACCGGATAATGTTAGTTTAGGTGGGTTTTCCGTAGCGGCGACGGGCTCAGCTGACTGCACCTGTACGGTCGGTGCTGTGGCTACCTGCTGTTGCTTCAGCGAACGGATTTGCGACTCGGCATCAGCAGCCCGCTGCTCGGCATTAATCACACGCTGCTCCAGTTCGGCAAGACGCTGCTCAATAGCGGTATTCGCTGCCCAAAGGTTATGCGAAAAGCAAGCGCCGACCACTAGCGCTAAATATTTCACCTTCATTTTTTATCCCTAAAGTTAAATGTATACCAGATAAGATTTGATAAAAACCTCATCCACCGGCTATTAAAAGAGTCTTGTTATTACCCGGATATCTGGTGCATTCCATTATGTTTTTCTTTTAATTATTTATGTTTTTTAATTTATGTGATCAATGCGGTCTGGCATCGTTAATCATCCGCCACTTTCTGTATACCAGATCACATTTTATTATTTCTCTGGCTATGCTTTAGTTAATACGTGATGTATTTCCTCCACAAATATAATAAATACAAATTATGTTAAGCAATAAAAAACCCCGGCTACAAACCGGGGTTAATTTAAATACTGAAACAGCTAATTAGTAAGGCTAAATATGCAGTTCCTGCAGTTTCTCTTTCGGCAGCGCCAGCTCTTCATTGCTGTTAACGCGCACATCATGCTCCAGAATATGACGAGCGATATCCTGCGCTTCGCTAAGCGAGTGCATCTGATACGTACCACACTGGTAAACGTTCAGTTCTGGGATCTGGTTTTGATCCTGCACTTTCAGCACGTCCGCCATCGCTGCTTTCCACGCGTCGGCAACTCGCTGCTCGTCCGGCGTACCAATCAGGCTCATGTAAAAGCCGGTGCGGCATCCCATCGGAGAGATATCGATAATCTCAACGCCGTTACCGTTGAGGTGATTACGCATAAAACCTGCAAACAGGTGTTCCAGCGTATGGATACCTTTCTCAGGCATCACTTCTTTGTTCGGAATGCAGAAACGCAGATCAAACACGGTGATTGCGTCGCCATGCGGGGTGTTCATCGTTTTTGCAACCCGGACCGCGGGAGCTTCCATCCGGGTGTGATCGACAGTAAAACTATCTAACAACGGCATTTAGCCACCTCCGATAAATTTTTTAAAAATAATCTGAACTCTTTGTTCCGGGGCGAGTCTGAGTATATGAAAGACGCGCATTTGTTATCATCATCCCTGTTTTCAGAGATGAAATTTTGGCCACTCCCGAGTGGCCTTTTTCTTTTGTATCAAGCGTGCTTTTCCAGCCACACGCTAAACGGCTCAGTATCCGCCGCTTCGATCTCCTGCTGACGACGCTTTGAAGCCTCGGTTTCAGCAATAAATTCAGCTTCCTGCAAAATTTCTAACGGCTCTTCACGCAGTAGATTTCGGTAAGCCTCACCCAGCGCTTTGCCCGTGCCACCGATGCCTTCATCAATCATAGACCGTAGGATCCGTGCAGAGAAAGTCAGTTCAGGATTGTCAAAACAGGCAACCAGTTCATCACAGACCTTCTGATACTCCTCTCCCCCATCGATGCTGTCCAGCGTTTGTGCAACGCGTTTCAGATCGCGGAACAGATCTTTACCTACCTTCGGCAGCGGGAACTGGGCTGTTTCACAGCCAATACCTAGCGTCAGCCCAGGCTTACGCCCTTCGAGGATCACACGGTTCCAGTTTTTACGCGTACACAGCAATTCATCGCTGCTCATTTCCGGGGCATCGGCCAGCGCACACCAGACCATAAACAGATCGAGGAAGCGCACCTGCTGCTCGTCTACGCCAATCGGTGAGAACGGGTTGATATCCAGCGAGCGAACCTCGATGTACTCAATACCACCGCGCAGAAGCGCGTCAGAAGGTGTTTCACCACGACGAGTGACACGTTTCGGGCGAATAGGCGCATACAGCTCATTTTCAATCTGCAGAACGTTGCTGTTGATTTGCAGACGCTTACCATCCTTCTCCAGACCGATCGCCGCATACTCCTCGGAAGGAGTTTTAATCGCGCGCTTTAATCCTGCCACATACTCATGCAAATCGTTAAACGTAATTCCGAGATTGCTTTGCGACTTATTGGTATAGCCTAAATCACTCAGACGCAGCGACGTCGCGTATGGCAGGTAATACATCCCACAGTCGGTTTTTTCAAACGGCAGGGTTGTCGGTTTTCCTTGCAGGAAGGAGGAACAAATGGCCGGAGAGGCACCAAACAGATACGGGATAACCCAACCAAAACGGTAGTAGTTGCGGATCAGGCGGAAGTAACCTGCGGAGATCTTCTCTTTCGCATCTTCACCGTCCGTTACGCCGCATTTCGCCTGCCAGAAAGCCATCGGCAGCGAGAAATTGTAGTGTACGCCAGAGATAGTTTGCATCAACGCGCCGTAGCGGTTTTTGAGGCCTTCACGGTACAGCGTTTTCAGACGACCAGTATTCGACGTACCGTACTGCGCCAGTTCGATATCCTGGCCTTCGGCAATATAGCAAGGCATGCTCAATGGCCACATACGCTCGTCGCCCAGATTTCTGGCGGTATAACGATGCAGATCGCGCATGAACGTGAGCATTTTCTCAATATCGTCGCCAGGAGGCGTAATAAACTCCAGCAGCGCTTCGGCAAAGTCAGTGGTTATCCATTTATGCGTTAGCGCTGAGCCTAACACCTCAGGATGACCTGTCGTTGCTAATGACCCGTCTGCATTAACGCGCAGCGTTTCGCGCTCCAGCCCACGTTGAATCCCCTTTAACGCCTGAGGATGGTTTTCCAGCCAGGCCAGCGCCTGTGATACGTCCGGGATCAAATTGACCTCCCGCCTGTCAAAATCGTTTTAATTAGCATAATGGTATTGGTTACCCTGTAGGCTATCTCACAACACAATTAGTGCCACCACATAATGCCTTGCGTCGTAACCGCTGCGACAACAACATAGCGCAGCGCCTTGCCAAGACATAAGAAAAAGAGTACCGGGCCCCACGAGATGCGCATCCATCCAGCTAACAGGCACAGTAAATCACCCACAACCGGCATCCAGCTTAATAATAGTGTGACAGCGCCATAGCGCCGCAGCCAGCCAGTGGCTTTTTCTTGCCAGCGCGATGTTTTACGCAATGGAAAGAAACGCCCAAGGATAACGTTAGTTAACCCTCCAAGGCTATTACCCATTGTTGCTGTTAAGACTAAGACCCAGGGATGACTTACCCCAGAAACCAGCAAAGCAACTAAAACAACCTCAGAATTACCGGGTAATAGCGTAGCGCTGAGAAAACTGCTGGCAAACAGTGACAGGAGCGATAGTCCATCACTCACAATAACCGGACATCCACAGCATCCATTCCCGCGGCACGCGCCGCCTGCAGTCCAAAATCAGCATCTTCAAACACCACACAGCGCGCCGGAACAACGCCCATACGTTCAGCACAGAGCAAAAACGTATCAGGAGCAGGTTTATGGCGTTGAACGTGATCGGCTGCGACTACAGCATCAAAATAGCGACGCAGCCCAAGATGAGCGAGCAGAGCTTCTGCAATCGCGCTTTCACTCCCCGTACCTACCGACATAGGACGGCGACCATGCCAGGCCTTCACGACGTCAACCAATGGCAAAGGTTGGACGCTATCCAGCAGCATGCTTCTCACCTTATCGGTTTTTTCACGTGCCAGGGCATGTGGGTCAAGATCGGCATGATTCAACTCAATTACCGACTGGGCAATACGCCACGTTGGGGAGCCATTGAGGGCGACCATGGCTTGTTCATCAAAACGTAGCCCATAATGCCCCAATACCTCATGCCACGCCTTACGGTGCGTAGGCTCGGTATCCAGGATGGTGCCATCCATATCAAAAATCAAACCCGCATAACGTTCGTACATCGTCTTCTCACAAGCCGATTGACCAGACGTTATTTTATCGTAATTGATTGATTTTGTCGCTGACAGCGAATTAAGGGGTGTTCCGGGAGTATGAGGAAATGATTCGAAAGGGGGAAGATGGTGCTGGCGATTATCTCGCAGACCATGAAAAAACAGTTTCGCTGTTATCTCGGAGAAGATGGTGCATCCGGGAGGATTCGAACCTCCGACCGCTCGGTTCGTAGCCGAGTACTCTATCCAGCTGAGCTACGG
>NZ_JAOWDS010000074.1:0-161720 GCF_030334545.1 Citrobacter sp. Ce129 | reverse complement strand
TATCCAGCTGAGCTACGGATGCATCGGGAATTGCTGATTACTACTGATACTGCGAAGAAGATGGTGCATCCGGGAGGATTACTCGGCTGCGCCTCGCCCTGCGGGCCGTTGCTGAAGCAACGTTATCCTCCCTGGTACTCGCGATTATCTCGCAGTCCATGAAACAACAGTTTCGCTGTTATCTCAGAGAAGATGGTGCATCCGGGAGGATTCGAACCTCCGACCGCTCGGTTCGTAGCCGAGTACTCTATCCAGCTGAGCTACGGATGCATCGGGAATTGCTGATTACTACTGATACTGCGAAGAAGATGGTGCATCCGGGAGGATTCGAACCTCCGACCGCTCGGTTCGTAGCCGAGTACTCTATCCAGCTGAGCTACGGATGCATCAGGGAAACTTACTTACTGCAGATTTGATATCGCTGCTAAAGTGATATCGATTTTCTGTAACAGCGCTAATGCGCTATTGCAGAGAAGATGGTGCATCCGGGAGGATTCGAACCTCCGACCGCTCGGTTCGTAGCCGAGTACTCTATCCAGCTGAGCTACGGATGCAAATGGCGGTGAGGCGGGGATTCGAACCCCGGATGCAGCTTTTGACCGCATACTCCCTTAGCAGGGGAGCGCCTTCAGCCTCTCGGCCACCTCACCAACACGCCTCTTGCGAGTGCTTCGAAGAACTTGTTTCTGCTCATCGTCGCTGCGTGGCGCACATATTACTTTCTGGGACTTATAAGTCAAACAATTTTTCCAGAGCTTTTATCGTTTGCACATTTCACGCGCAATTAGTCTGCAAAAACGGCAAAAAGAGTGTTTTATCAACAGATAAATTGGCAATTTCCTGAAGCAGTGAACAAACGGAAACGTCGCAGGAAAAGGCAATACGCGCAGTGGAATCGAAAAAATGGGGAAGACAAAATAGAAAAGAGAAGAAAAAGGACTATTCAATCAGGTTGCGCCTCACCAGAAAGGTGAGACGCGAAAACCTTAGTAACTGGACTGCTGGGATTTTTCAGCCTGGATACGCTGGTAGATCTCTTCACGATGGACAGAAACTTCTTTCGGGGCGTTTACGCCAATGCGCACCTGGTTGCCCTTCACCCCTAAAACTGTCACGGTGACCTCATCGCCTATCATGAGGGTCTCACCAACTCGACGAGTCAGAATCAGCATTCTTTGCTCCTTGAAAGATTAAAAGAGTCGGGTCTCTCTGTATCCCGGCATTATCCATCATATAACGCCAAAAAGTAAGCGATGACAAACACCTAAGTGTAAGCAGTCACGGCATCACATTCTGTTAAACCTAAGTTTAGCCGATATACACAACTTCAACCTGACTTTATCGTTGTCGATAGCGTTGATCCAACCGCTGCGGACTGAAGTCCGCAGCGTCGGCTTACGCTTATAATTATTACAGTTTTGCGCTGACCCAGCCTTTCACACTGGCTAACGCTGCAGGCAGAGCCGCTGCATCCGTACCACCGGCTTGCGCCATGTCCGGACGACCGCCACCCTTACCGCCTACCTGCTGAGCGACCATGCCAACCAGTTCCCCTGCTTTCACGCGATCTGTCACGTCCTTAGACACACCCGCAATCAGAGAAACCTTACCTTCCACTACCGTTGCCAGAACGATAACGGTAGACCCCAGTTGATTTTTCAGATCATCAACCATGGTACGCAACATTTTCGGCTCAACGTCCGCGAGTTCGCTGACCAGCAGCTTCACGCCGTTGATATCAACTGCTTTGCTGGAAAGATTTGCACTCTCCTGCGCCGCAGCCTGTTCCTTCAATTGCTGCAATTCTTTTTCAAGTTGACGCGTACGCTCCAGTACGGAACGAACTTTGTCACCGATATTCTGGCTATCGCCTTTCAGCAGCTGCGCAATATCGCTTAAGCGATCGCTCTCAGCATGCACGGTTTGGATAGCGCCTTCACCGGTTACGGCTTCGATACGACGAACGCCCGCCGCGGTGCCTGACTCGGACACTATGCGGAACAGACCGATATCCCCCGTACGGCTGGCGTGAGTACCGCCACACAGTTCGGTAGAGAAATCCCCCATGCTCAGAACACGCACGTGATCGTCATATTTCTCACCAAACAGTGCCATTGCGCCTTTGGCTTTCGCCGCTTCGAGATCCATGATGTTCGTTTCAATCGGCAGGTTGCGACGAATTTGCGCATTCACCAGATCTTCAACGGCACGGATTTCATCAGGCTTCATAGCTTCGGTATGAGAGAAGTCGAAGCGCAGCATTTTATCGTTAACCAACGAGCCTTTCTGCGCTACATGCGTACCGAGTACCTGGCGCAGCGCCGCGTGCATCAGGTGCGTTGCGGAGTGGTTCAGGCGAATACGCGCACGACGTGCATCATCAACATCGGCCTGTACTGCATCGCCAATTTTCAGAGAACCCGTAGACAGCTTGCCGATGTGACCAATGGCCTGGCCATATTTCTGCGTGTCGCTGACCGCAAAGCTAAAGCCCGCGCCTTTCAGTTCACCCTTGTCGCCAACCTGACCGCCAGATTCCGCATAGAACGGCGTCTGATCCAGAACGACAACTGCGTCCTGACCTGCGTTAATTGCGTCTACTGCTTTACCATCAACAAACAGCGCGGTCACTTTGCCGTTCAGTTCCAGGTGTTCGTAGCCTTTAAATTCAGAGGCGCCATCAACGCGAATCATCGCATTGTAGTCTGCGCCGAAGCCGCTGGCTTCACGCGCACGACGGCGCTGTTCTTCCATTGCAGCTTCAAAACCGGCTTCATCAACCTTAATGTTGCGCTCGCGGCAAACGTCTGCCGTCAGGTCAACCGGGAAACCGTAGGTGTCATACAGACGGAATGCGGTTTCGCCATCCAGCGTATCGCCGGACAGTTTTGCCAGTTCTTCATCCAGCAGCGCCAGACCACGCTCCAGAGTACGTGCAAACTGCTCTTCTTCGGTTTTCAGAACCTGCTCAACCATAGCCTGCTGACGCTTCAGTTCTTCACCTGCTGAGCCCATGACTTCCACCAGCGGACCAACCAGCTTGTAGAAGAAGGTATCCTTCGCGCCCAGCATATTGCCATGACGTACCGCGCGACGAATGATACGGCGCAGCACATAGCCACGGTTTTCATTCGACGGAACAACGCCATCGGCAATCAGGAATGCGCAGGAACGGATATGGTCGGCGATAACGCGCAGCGACTTGTTGCTCAAATCGGTCGCGCCAGTAACTTTTGCCACGGATTCGATCAGTGAGCGGAACAGGTCGATTTCATAGTTGGAGTTAACGTGTTGCAGCACTGCCGCAATACGCTCCAGACCCATACCGGTATCCACGGACGGCTTCGGCAGCGGTTCCATGGTGCCGTCCGCCTGACGGTTGAACTGCATAAAGACGATGTTCCAGATCTCAATGTAGCGATCGCCATCTTCTTCTGCGCTTCCCGGAGGGCCACCCCAGATGTGGTCGCCATGGTCGTAGAAAATTTCGGTGCACGGGCCGCAAGGACCGGTATCACCCATCTGCCAGAAGTTGTCGGAAGCATAAGCCGCGCCTTTGTTATCACCGATGCGGATGATACGTTCGCGTGGAATACCGACTTCTTTCTCCCAGATTTCATAGGCTTCATCGTCAGTTTCATAGACGGTGACCCACAGACGCTCTTTTGGCAGGGCAAACCAGTTTTCACCGGTCAACAGTTCCCACGCGTATTGAATGGCGTCGTGTTTGAAGTAATCGCCGAAGCTGAAGTTGCCCAGCATTTCGAAGAAAGTGTGGTGACGTGCAGTGTAACCGACGTTTTCCAGGTCGTTGTGCTTACCGCCCGCACGTACGCAACGCTGCGAGGTGGTTGCGCGGGAATAATTACGCTTGTCGAGGCCAAGGAAAACATCCTTGAACTGGTTCATCCCGGCGTTGGTAAACAACAAAGTAGGGTCATTGTTCGGTACCAGGGAGCTGCTGGCAACTACCTGATGTCCTTTACTATGGAAAAAATCGAGAAACGCCTGACGGATCTCAGCGGTGCTCTTGCTCATAATTATCCTGAAGAAATCAAGCTAACGAAATGTCATTACCAGCATCGGCACGTAAACTGCGCCTCTGGCAATCGAAAAGTGGGAATAAGATAAGTTTTCTTTACTGGGAAGTAAAATCCCGTATGCGCTCAATCGTCAAAATTTCGCCATATTGCCTGAATATCTTCCATCAGATAGCCACGATAGAGCAAAAAGCGCTGGACCTTTACCTTATCTGAAAAATCTACAGGTAAAGGTTCTCCGTATTTCCGAATGGCCTGCTCGCGCGCAAGAACTGCCCAGTCAATTTCGCACTCTCGCATGGCCCGCTCGATAGCCTCACGCGGGATCCCCTTTTGGTTTAGTTCCTGACGTACACGCGCGGGTCCATAGCCCTTACGACTACGGCTGGCGATAAACTGCTGAACGAAGCGATCATCATCCAGATAACGACTTTCAATACACCAGGCGATGACCTTGTCGTAATCCTCCGGCGTAGCATCAATGTCTTCCGGTCCATTTTTCCCCATCACTGGAGCGGCCAGCTTGCGCCGCAGCTCCTGCTCGCTGTGATCGCGCATTGCCAGAATACGTACGGCGCGGTCAAGAAGTCGTGAATAAGCCGAACGGCGAGAAGTTGCTTCTGTCATAGTGAGCCTTCAGAAATGAAAAAGGGCTGCATGATATGCAGCCCTTTACTATATGCGATTCAAAACATGCGATTCAAAACAGATTATCAGAAATCTTCGTTCGTTTCTTTTACGTCTTCACCGCTGTCATCAACGGAGAAATCAGGCGTTGAATCCTGGTTGTTGAGCAATAACTCGCGTAGTTTCTTCTCAATTTCTTTCGCAGTTGCCGGGTTTTCTTTCAGCCAGTTGGTCGCATTCGCTTTACCCTGACCGATTTTCTCACCGTTGTAGCTGTACCATGCACCCGCTTTTTCAATCAGCTTCTCTTTCACGCCCAGGTCAACCAGTTCGCCGTAGAAGTTAATACCTTCACCGTAAAGAATCTGGAATTCAGCCTGTTTGAACGGCGCTGCAATTTTGTTTTTCACGACCTTAACACGGGTTTCGCTACCAACCACGTTGTCGCCTTCTTTCACCGCGCCAATACGACGGATATCCAGGCGGACAGAAGCATAGAACTTAAGGGCGTTACCACCGGTGGTGGTTTCCGGGTTACCGAACATCACGCCAATCTTCATACGGATCTGGTTGATGAAAATCAGCAGCGTGTTGGACTGCTTCAGGTTACCGGCCAGCTTACGCATTGCCTGGCTCATCATACGTGCCGCAAGGCCCATGTGAGAGTCACCAATCTCGCCTTCGATTTCTGCCTTCGGCGTCAATGCGGCAACAGAGTCGACAACGATAACGTCAACCGCGCCGGAGCGCGCCAGCGCATCACAGATTTCCAGCGCTTGCTCACCGGTATCCGGCTGAGAACACAGCAGGTTGTCGATATCAACGCCAAGCTTGCGCGCATAGACAGGATCCAGCGCATGTTCCGCATCGATGAACGCACAGGTTTTACCTTCGCGCTGTGCGGCGGCAATAACCTGCAGGGTCAGCGTCGTTTTACCGGAGGATTCAGGCCCGTAGATTTCGACGATACGGCCCATTGGCAGACCGCCCGCGCCCAGTGCGATATCCAGAGAAAGCGAACCGGTGGAGATGGTTTCCACATCCATGGAACGGTCTTCACCCAGGCGCATGATGGAGCCTTTACCGAATTGCTTTTCGATCTGACCCAGCGCTGCCGCCAACGCTTTCTGTTTGTTTTCGTCGATAGCCATTAATTACTCCTGTCATGCCGCTTTCGGTTTAAACCGCGAAACGTGATAGATAATGTTCTGTTGAGGCAATTATACTGTATGCTCATACAGTATCAAGTATTTTGTAGAAATTGTTGCCACAGGGTTTGTAACGCGTAGGCGGTCGCCTGTCGACGTACCGCGTCGCGATCGCCGCTGAAGCATTCCCGGCGGGTAATCCCCTCGCCGCTCACGCTGGCAAAAGCGAACCATACCGTCCCCACGGGCTTTTCTTCACTGCCACCATCCGGCCCCGCAATACCGCTTATCGAAACAGCGAAATGCGCGCGGGCGGCTTTTAGCGCACCAATCGCCATCTCCACCACGACAGGCTCGCTCACCGCGCCATGCTGGGCCAGCGTCTCTTCGCGCACGCCAATCATCTGCGCTTTAGCTTCATTGCTGTAGGTCACAAACCCACGCTCAAACCAGGCGGAGCTGCCGGCAATATCCGTAATCACTTTGGCTACCCAGCCGCCGGTGCAGGATTCCGCCGTTGTTACGGTTGCACCGCGCGCCTTCAGCGCCAGGCCAACCTTCTCGCTTAACTGCATCAGTTCACTGTCAGTCATTTCAGCCTCTGTCAGTTAAAAATATGCCGGACAAGATAGCACTTTCATAACCAATGTGGGGATGGAGAGAACGATTTACGAGGGGGATTCCAAAAATTGCTCCGTGGCATAAATAAGACCTGCCGGATGGCGATACCAGGGCATCTTATCCGGCCTACAAGAGATATCTTCCGGTAGGCCGGTGGAGCGATTACTGCACGCGCGCCAGTGCGACAGCCTGACCCAATTGCCACACGGCCATCGCGTAGTGGGTACTGTGGTTGTAGCGGGTGATGGTGTAGAAGTTCGGCAGTCCATACCAATACTGATAACCAGTACCGATATCCAGGCGCAGCAGGCTGGCCTGCTGATGATTCCCCAACGACTGCTGCGGCGTCAGGCCCGCGGCGGCAAGCTGAGATATGCTGTACTGGGTTTTAAAGCCGTTCGCTAGCCCAGGCGCCTGACCATTGGCCGGAACCGCAACCGTATCGCCTTTCACCCAGCCGTGACCTTTGAAATAGTTTGCCACGCTACCGATAGCATCAACCGGATCCCACAGGTTAATGTGGCCATCGCCATTAAAATCAACGGCATATTGTTTATAGGAAGATGGCATAAACTGGCCATAGCCCATCGCCCCTGCGAAAGAACCTTTCAAATCAAGCGGATCGTCGCTTTCATCTCGCGCCATCAGCAGGAAGGTTTCCAGTTCACCAGAGAAATATTCTGCACGACGAGGATAGTTAAACGACAACGTCGCCAACGCATCCAGAATCCGCGTTTTACCCATCACGCGGCCCCAGCGAGTCTCTACGCCAATAATGCCAACGATAATTTCCGGCGGTACCCCATAGACCTGCCAGGCACGGTTAAGGGCATCTTCATATTGGTTCCAGAAGGCCACGCCGTTTTGCACATTATCCGGCGTGATGAACTGTTTACGATACCGCAACCATGCGCCGTTAGGCCCGGCTGGCGGTTGAGTCGTCGGTGCCTGGCGGTCCATCAATCGCAATACCGAGTCCAGACGCTTGGCCTGCGACAGGATCTCTTGCAACTGCTGGCGGTCAAAGCCGTGCTTGTTCACCATTTTCTCGATGAACTGCTGCGCGTTCGGATTATTGGCAAAATCGCCGCCCGTTTGCATGACATTATGTTGTGGCTCAAGCAGGAAACCGCCGGAAGGCGTACCCGTAGTCGTTTGAGTCTCTGAAGGTTTAGGTTTGCTGCTACAAGCAGCAAGCAATACGAAAAGGGGAAGTAACGCTACATAACGACGCTTGAACATGAGACATCCATTAAACAAATTCAGCCTGGGAGAAGTATGGTAAAGCATCCTCCTCCATACAAGGAAGTAGTAGTCACTCTCCTTCACAGAATTTCCCCCCTCTTGCCCCCCCGACCGGCACATTTGCGATCCCTTACGCACAATCTTTCAAATTAAAATATTTATCTTTCATTTTGAGATCAAAATAACACTTTTAAATCTTTCGATCTGATTAAAATTAGTTACCGTTTGGCAAGATAACTAAAAACCCTACAGGAGAGAATAATGATCGACACCATCACACTCGGTGCTGAGTGGTTTATCGGGTTGTTCCAGAAAGGCGGAGAGGTCTTTACCGGCATGGTAACCGGTATTCTGCCCCTGCTGATCAGTCTGCTGGTCATCATGAATGCGCTAATTAACTTTATCGGTCAGCAGCGCATTGAACGTTTTGCCCAGCGCTGCGCCGGAAACCCGCTGTCCCGCTATCTGCTGCTGCCGTGCATCGGCACATTTGTGTTTTGTAACCCAATGACGCTGAGCCTGGGCCGCTTTATGCCAGAAAAGTACAAGCCCAGCTACTACGCCGCCGCCTCATACAGTTGCCATTCCATGAACGGCTTATTCCCACACATCAACCCTGGTGAACTGTTCGTCTATCTGGGGATCGCCAGCGGACTGACCACGCTGGGTCTTCCGCTCGGCCCGCTAGCGGTGAGCTATTTGCTGGTCGGTCTGGTGACCAACTTCTTCCGCGGCTGGGTGACTGATTTCACCACCGCCATCTTTGAGAAAAAAATGGGCATTCAACTTGAGCAGAAAGTGCATCTGGCGGGAGCAACATCATGACACGTATTCGTATTGAAAAAGGCACCGGCGGCTGGGGCGGCCCGCTTGAACTGGATGCCGAACCGGGCAAGAAAATTGTCTATATCACCGCCGGTACTCGCCCCGCAATAGTCGACAGGATAGCAAGTCTGACCGGTTGGCAGGCCGTTGATGGCTTCAAAGAAGGCGAGCCGCCGGAAAACGAAATTGGCGTGGCGATCATCGACTGCGGCGGCACGCTGCGCTGCGGGATCTATCCCAAACGTCGTATACCGACGGTGAATATTCACGCTACAGGTAAATCAGGCCCACTGGCCCAGTACATTATCGAAGACATCTATGTCTCTGGCGTAAAAGAAGAAAACATTACCATTGTCGGTGAAGCATCCGCTGCGACAACGCCTGCAAGCAGCACGATTGGTCGCGAGTACGACGCCAGCAAGAAAATTACGGAACAAAGCGACGGTCTGCTGGCAAAAGTTGGGATGGGAATGGGTTCAGCAGTTGCGGTTCTGTTTCAGGCCGGACGCGACACTATCGATACCGTTCTGAAAACCATTCTGCCATTTATGGCGTTCGTCTCGGCGCTGATCGGCATCATCATGGCTTCTGGTCTGGGGGACTGGATTGCCCATGGACTCGCACCACTGGCCAGCCATCCGCTGGGACTGGTCACTCTGGCGCTGATCTGTTCTTTCCCGCTGCTGTCACCTTTTCTCGGCCCCGGCGCGGTTATCGCCCAGGTTATCGGCGTTCTGATCGGCGTACAGATTGGTTTGGGGAACATCCCTCCACATCTGGCGCTACCTGCCCTGTTCGCCATTAACGCCCAGGCTGCATGCGATTTTATTCCTGTCGGGTTGTCGCTGGCCGAAGCGCGTCAGGACACGGTCCGCGTCGGCGTGCCATCTGTTCTGGTGAGCCGTTTTCTGACCGGCGCGCCTACCGTTCTCATCGCCTGGTTTGTTTCCGGCTTTATTTACCAATAAGAGGCACTCAAAAATGACCGTGATTTATCAAACCACCATCACCCGCATCGGACAGAGTGCCCCGGATGCGCTCTGCGACCAGATGCTGATTACCTTTCGTGAAGGTGCCCCTGCGGATATCGCGGAGTTTTGCTTCATCCATTGCCACGGAGAACTAAGCGGCTCATTGCAAGCAGGGATCCAATTTGTGCTGGGTCAGCATCACTACCCGGTCACGGCCGTTGGCAGCGTGGCGGAACAAAACTTACGTGAACTAGGCCATATCACCCTGCGTTTTGACGGACTGAGTGAAGCGGAATTCCCTGGCACCGTACACGTTGCGGGTCCTGTACCAGACGGTATAGCGCCGGGCTGTATTTTGAAGTTTGTTGCTTAAGATTGAAGGAGATAAAGATGAATCAGGTTGCCGTTGTCATTGGTGGAGGCCAGACCCTGGGGGCATTCCTTTGCCGTGGGCTTGCGACAGAAGGATACCGCGTCGCGGTAGTGGATATTCAAAGCGATAAAGCCGCCAGCGTCGCGCAGGAAATTAACGCCGAGTTTGGCGAAGGCACCGCCTACGGTTTTGGCGCAGATGCCACCAGCGAGCAGAGCGTGCTGGCGTTATCGCGCGGAGTGGATGAAATATTTGGCCGTGTCGATCTGCTGGTTTACAGCGCGGGTATCGCTAAAGCCGCGTTTATCAGCGACTTTCAGCTTGGGGATTTCGACCGCTCGCTGCAAGTGAATCTGGTTGGCTACTTCCTCTGCGCACGTGAATTCTCACGCCTGATGATCCGCGATGGCGTTCAGGGGCGCATTATCCAGATCAACTCCAAATCAGGGAAAGTGGGCAGTAAACACAACTCAGGTTATAGCGCGGCAAAATTTGGCGGCGTGGGCCTAACCCAGTCGCTGGCGCTGGATCTGGCGGAATACGGGATTACCGTGCATTCGTTGATGCTCGGTAATTTGCTGAAATCACCGATGTTTCAGTCGTTATTGCCGCAATATGCGACCAAGCTTGGCCTTAAGCCAGACGAAGTTGAGCAGTATTACATTGATAAGGTTCCGCTCAAGCGCGGCTGCGATTATCAGGACGTGTTGAATATGCTGCTGTTTTACGCCAGCCCGAAAGCCTCTTACTGCACAGGGCAGTCCATCAACGTCACCGGCGGTCAGGTGATGTTTTAATGTTGAATTGCCGGATGGCGACTGCGCTTATCCGGCAAAATCAAAGGAGTACATATGGTTTCCGCACTGATTACCGTCGCCGCTATCGCCTGGTGTTTGCAACTGGCGCTTGGCGGCTGGCAAATATCCCGCTTTAACCGGGCGTTTGATAAACTCTGCCAACGGGGTCGGGTTGGCGTCGGTCGTTCCGGCGGACGGTTTAAACCACGCGTGGTAGTCGCCATCGCGCTGGATGAGCGGCAACGGGTTACCGATACGTTGTTTATGAAAGGTCTTACGGTATTCGCCAGACCCGGCAAAATTGCCACAATAATGGGCAAACATCTTGATGATTTACAGCCTGATGTGATCTTTCCCCATGATCCGTTAGCGCAGAATGCACTATCATTGGCGCTTAAACTGAAACATGGGTAATTTCGTTGTGAATGCTAATAGCTTGCGAAATTATCATTTTGCAACCTATTAAGTCAGGGTAATCACGCCTATGAAACCTCGTCAGCGTCAGGCTGCCATACTGGAGCATCTGCAAAAGCAGGGAAAATGCTCGGTTGAAGAACTGGCCCACTACTTTGACACGACCGGCACGACCATTCGCAAAGACCTGGTCATTCTGGAAAATGCCGGAACCGTCATTCGTACCTATGGCGGCGTAGTATTAAATAAAGACGAATCCGACCCGCCAATCGATCATAAAACGCTAATCAATACGCATAAAAAAGAGCAGATTGCCGAAGCCGCCGTCCGTTTTATACACGATGGCGACTCTATTATTCTGGATGCGGGTAGCACCGTATTGCAGATGGTGCCGATGCTCACACGCTTTAGCAACATCACCGTCATGACCAACAGTCTGCACATTGTTAACGCCCTTTCGGAGCTGGACAACGAGCAAACCATCCTGATGCCCGGCGGGACCTTTCGCAAAAAATCTGCGTCATTTCACGGTCAGCTGGCAGAAAACGCCTTTGAGCAGTTCAGCTTTGATAAACTCTTCATGGGAACCGACGGCATTGACCTCAATGCCGGCGTGACCACCTTTAATGAGGTGTTTAGCGTCAGTAAAGCGATGTGTAATGCTGCTCGTGAAGTGATTCTGATGGCTGACTCGTCAAAATTCGGGCGCAAAAGCCCCAATGTTGTGTGCAGTCTGGAAAGCGTCGACAAGCTGATTACCGATGCGGGTATCGACCCTGCGTTTCGTCAGGCGCTGGAAGCAAAAGGGATTGAAGTAATCATAACCGGAGAAACCAATGAGTGATGCACTACTGAACGCGGGCCGCCAGACGTTAATGCTGGAACTACAGGAAGCCAGCCGACTGCCTGAGCGGCTGGGCGATGATTTTGTCCGTGCCGCCAATACTATCATCCACTGCGAAGGCAAAGTGATCGTCTCCGGGATTGGAAAATCCGGCCATATTGGCAAAAAAATCGCAGCGACCCTCGCCAGTACCGGCACGCCCGCCTTTTTTGTGCATCCGGCGGAAGCGCTGCACGGTGACTTAGGGATGATTGAAAGCCGCGATGTCATGCTATTTATCTCCTACTCCGGCGGCGCAAAAGAGCTGGATCTCATCATCCCACGCCTGGAAGACAAATCCGTCGCCCTGCTGGCAATGACCGGAAAACCGACCTCACCGTTGGGTCTGGCCGCCAAAGCCGTGCTGGATATTTCCGTTGAGCGCGAAGCCTGTCCGATGCGTCTGGCACCAACGTCCAGCACCGTGAACACTTTAATGATGGGTGACGCACTGGCAATCGCCGTAATGCAGGCGCGCGGCTTTAACGAGGAAGATTTTGCCCGCTCGCATCCGGCAGGTGCGCTGGGCGCTCGTCTGTTAAATAAAGTGCATCATCTGATGCGCCGTGACGATGCCATTCCGCAGGTGACGCTTACCACCAGCGTCATGGACGCGATGCTGGAACTCAGCCGCACGGGTCTTGGCCTGGTGGCAGTCTGCGACGACGCGTCACTGGTGAAAGGGGTCTTTACCGACGGCGACCTGCGCCGCTGGCTGGTTGGCGGCGGAGCGCTCACCACTCAGGTTAGCGAAGCAATGACCCATAATGGCATTACGCTGCAGGCGCAGAGCCGCGCGATTGATGCCAAAGAGATCCTGATGAAGCGCAAAATCACTGCCGCACCGGTGGTAGATGAAAACGGTAAACTCACCGGTGCTATCAACCTGCAGGATTTCTATCAGGCCGGTATTATCTAATCCTTCAGCCCCAGACGTTTCGCCAGCCGGTGCAGGTTGGCGACGTCTGTTTCCAGCGCTCGCGCACTTGCCGCCCAACTATGGTTATTTTGCGCCAGTGCCCGACGGATCATTTCCCGCTGGAAAGACTCTGTTGCCTCACGCAGGCTGTGATGCTGTGGGATCTCCGCAACAACTTCTGCCGCCTGCGGAGCCGGACCTTCATCCAGCAGGGCAAAATGCTGCGCCTCCAGTACCACTTCATCCCCTGCCCTGGTCGCCCTTGCCAGAACCACCGCCCGGTGAATGGCATGTTCCAGCTCGCGCACGTTTCCAGGCCAGCCATAATTCAGCAGATGGCTACGCGCGCCGGGGCTTAACACTACGCGGGAAAGCCCCAGCCGCAGCCGACATTGCTCGCAAAAATAGCCGGCCAGCAGCACCACATCTTCGCCGCGTTCGCGAAGAGGCGGTACGGAAAGGGGAAAGACGCTCAGACGGTGGAACAGATCCGCACGGAAATTTCCGGCCAGCACCTCTTCGCGTAAATCACGGTTCGTCGCCGCCAGCACCCGCACATCCACGCGCAGACTGCGATCGTCACCCACACGCTGAATATCACCGTACTGCAATACGCGCAGCAGCTTAGCCTGTAGTGCTAACGAGAGTTCGCCAATCTCATCAAGAAACAGCGTCCCATTGTCGGCCATTTCAAACTTACCGCTACGATTGCTGATAGCCCCGGTAAACGCGCCTTTTACGTGCCCAAACAGCTCACTTTCGGCTACGGTTTCCGGCAACGCCGCGCAGTTCAGATACACCAGCGGGTTTACCGCGCGCGGCGAACCTTCATGGATAGCTTTAGCCACCAGCTCCTTCCCGGTCCCCGTTTCGCCGCTAATCAGTACGTTGAGATCGGACCCTGCCACAATCTCAATTTCTTTTTTCAACTGCATCATATTGGGCGACAGGCCAATCATCTGCGTTTCAGTCACCTGCTCGAAAGCCGTCGATGGGCCTGGCAGCATATTCTGGCTTTCCAGTTGTTCAATCAGCAGCGCATTGCTCAGCGCGCCCGCCGCCAGCGCGGCAATCAGTCTAAGCTCTTCATCGCTGAAAACATCGAACTGATCGGGCTCCATGCCATCCAGGGTTAACGCGCCAATCAGATTTTGACCGGCGAACAGCGGTAAGCCAATGCAGGCGTGTACCTTCAGGCTTTCCTGCCCCGGAATCAGCCCATCGTAAGGGTCTGGCAAATCGCTGTCGGCAGGGAAACGAACCACGTCCCCGGCGCGGGCAATCGCCTCCAGACGCGGATGCCCCTCCAGGGTAAAGCGTCTGCCGAGAACATCCTGCGCCAGCCCATCGATCGCCAGCGGAATAAACTGTCGGGACTCATAGCGCAGCAATGCCGACGCGTCGCACTCCAGCACCTGGCGCAAGGTGGTTATCAGGCGTTGAAAACGGTCCTGATGTCCAATACCGCTTTGTAATTCAATGGCGATGCCCGCCAGCACGTCTACGGAAAAGCTCATGACTACCTCATTGTCATTTTGACAATCCATATTGTCATATTGACAATAAAATGAATAGTCATTTTGACTACCACCTAATAATCATCAAACTATAAAACCTTTAAAATCAATAAAATAAAAAATTGGCACGCAACCTGCAATAAGCAAAACATCTTATTTAGAAAAACGCTGAATTAATTACTGAGGTTGCTATGTCTATTCTGGTTAAAAATAACATTCATTGGGTTGGCCAACGTGACTGGGAAGTTCGTGATTTCCACGGGACTGAATACAAAACGCTGCGCGGTAGCAGCTACAACAGCTATCTCATCCGTGAAGAAAAAAATGTCCTGATCGATACAGTAGACCACAAATTTAGCCGTGAATTCGTGCAGAACCTGCGCAGTGAAATTGACCTCGCGGATATCGACTACATCATCATTAACCACGCGGAAGAAGACCATGCCGGGGCGCTGACCGAGCTAATGTCCTGCATCCCGGATACGCCGATTTACTGCACAGCCAACGCCATTGACTCCATCAACGGGCACCACCATCACCCGGAGTGGAATTTCAACGTGGTGAAAACCGGTGATTCACTGGACATTGGTAACGGCAAACAGCTGATCTTCGTTGAAACGCCGATGCTGCACTGGCCTGACAGCATGATGACCTACATGACCGGCGACGCGGTGCTGTTCAGTAACGACGCCTTCGGTCAGCACTACTGCGACGAACGTCTGTTTAACGACGAAGTTGACCAGACCGAACTGTTCGAACAGTGCCAGCGTTACTACGCCAATATCCTGACGCCGTTCAGCCGTCTGGTTACACCGAAAATCACTGAGATCCTCGGCTTCAACCTGCCGGTCGATATGATTGCCACTTCTCACGGCGTGGTATGGCGCGACAACCCAACGCAAATCGTTGAGATGTACCTGAAATGGGCGGCGGATTACCAAGAAGACCGGATCACCATTTTCTACGACACCATGTCCAACAATACCCGCATGATGGCGGACGCCATTGCCCAGGGCATCAACGAAGTTGACCCGAACGTGGCGGTGAAAATCTTTAACGTCGCCCGTAGCGATAAAAACGAAGTTCTGACTAACGTCTTCCGCTCTAAAGGCGTACTGGTCGGTACTTCGACGATGAACAACGTGATGATGCCGAAAATCGCGGGTCTCGTGGAAGAGATGACCGGCCTGCGTTTTCGTAACAAACGCGCCAGCGCTTTTGGCTCACACGGCTGGAGCGGCGGAGCGGTAGACCGTTTATCCACGCGCCTGCAGGATGCAGGTTTCGAGATGTCGCTGAGCCTCAAAGCCAAATGGCGTCCGGACCTGGATGCGTTGGAACTGTGCCGCCAGCACGGCCGTGAAATTGCTCGTCAGTGGGCGCTTGCTCCACTGCCGGAAACAACCGTGAAAGCAGCATCCAAAGAAGAAGAGTGCGCCTGCGCAGCAGCCGCAGCAGCCGATCTCGGTCCATGCATGCAATGCAGCGTGTGCCAGTGGATTTACGACCCGGCAAAAGGTGAACCGCTGCAGGATGTTGCGCCGGGAACGCCGTGGAGCGACGTGCCTGACAACTTCCTGTGCCCGGAATGTTCATTAGGTAAAGACGTCTTCGACGTACTGGCAACGGAGGCAAAATGAGCCGCGGAATTGTCATTATTGGTTCGGGCTTCGCTGCCCGCCAGTTAGTCAAAAATATCCGTAAGCAGGATGCAAATGTCCCGCTGACCCTGATTGCTGCGGACAGCATGGATGAGTACAACAAGCCCGATCTCAGCCATGTTATCAGTCAGTCGCAGCGTGCAGACGACCTCACCCGCCAGTCGGCGGGAGAGTTTGCCGAACAGTTTAATTTACGCCTGTTCCCGCACACCTGGGTAACCGACATCGACGCTGATGCTCACGTAGTGAAAAGCCAGGATCATCAGTGGCAGTACGACAAGCTGGTACTGGCGACGGGCGCTTCAGCCTTTGTACCGCCCGTTACCGGACGTGAGTTAATGCTCACGTTGAACAGTCAACAAGAGTACCGCGCCTGTGAAACTCAGCTGCGCGACGCACAGCGGGTACTGATTGTCGGCGGCGGCTTGATTGGCAGCGAACTGGCGATGGATTTCTGTCGTGCCGGTAAAGCGGTGACGCTTATCGACAACGCCGCCAGCATTCTGGCTTCGCTGATGCCGCCGGAAGTCAGCAGTCGCTTACAGCATCGTCTGACCGATATGGGTGTACATCTGCTGCTGAAATCGCAGCTTCAGGGGCTGGAGAAAACGGCGTCGGGTATTCGCGCCACGCTCGATCGTAGCCGCAGCGTAGAGGTCGATGCGGTGATCGCCGCAACCGGTCTGCGCCCGGAAACTGCATTGGCACACCGCGCCGGATTGAACATTAACCGTGGCGTCTGCGTCGACAGCTACCTGCAAACCAGCCATCCAGATATTTACGCACTCGGCGACTGTGCGGAAATTAACGGTCAGGTACTTCCGTTCCTGCAACCGATTCAACTGAGCGCCATGTATCTGGCGAAAAACCTGCTCGGCGGCAATACGCCGTTGAAGCTGCCAGCCATGCTGGTAAAAGTCAAAACGCCGGAACTGCCATTGCATTTGGCCGGGGAAACCCAGCGCCGCGATTTGAACTGGCAAATTGCCGCCGAAACGCAGGGGATGGTCGCCAGAGGGATGAACGACGAAGGTCAGCTGTGCGCGTTCGTCGTCAGTGAAGACCGCATGAAAGAGGCCTTTGCGTTGCTGAAAACGTTGCCCGTGTAAATCGTGATGCCGGATGGCGGCTTTGCTTTATCCGGCTACGCTGCTACTGATTTATTAACCTCACGCACATGGATGTGCGTTGCCATTTGTCGGTATGCCCCGACATGTTTTTCTTGCCCCGCCAGTCCCGGGGCTTTTTTATTTTTGTGCCAACGCTCGCGCCGCGGCAATCACGCCTTGCCCCAACGACAACCCACCGTCGCCCGCCGGTAAACGCTGGGGAAACAGTAAAGTAAAATCATGCAGATAAATAGCCAGACGGGCTGACAATAAACGGTTATGCATCACGCCGCCGCTAAATACTAACGTCTTGATTCCACGCGCTTCGGCCTGCTCTCGCATCAGAGTAGCAAACCCACGCGCCAGCGCGTCGTGAAACGCCCACGCTCTTTCCGCTGGTTTGGCCTGCCAGTTCAGCCATTGCTGCCAAAAAACCGCTAAGTCCAGTTCATTGCCATCAAGCGGCACCGTGACAGGATGATCAACATCATCACACTGCGATGCCAGCGCCTCCAGCGCGCAGGCCGCTTCTCCTTCATAACTCAACGAGTCCGGCGCACATTGCAGCGCAGCGGCAACGGCGTCAAACAACCGTCCGCACGATGACGCCAGCGGAGCGTTGATCCCCCGTTCAATAGCGCGCGCCAGCACATTCCAGCTTTGATGCTGCAGCGCAGATGTTTCCGGATAACGCTGCCAGTCAGGAACAAAACGCAGGCACTGCGCGAGCAGGTTACGCCACGGCTGTTTTGCCGCCAGATCGCCGCCCGCCAGCGCTACCGCAGGTAAGCCGCCAAGGTGTTCGCATTCACGATAGTTGACCCGCAAACACTCTCCCCCCCACAGCGCGCCGTTTTCCCCCATGCCGATACCGTCTAACGTCAGAGCAATCACGTCGCCACCGTCGAGCGGCCAGTCGTGCTCGGCAAGACACGCAGCGGCATGCGCATGGTGATGCAGCGCCGTTTCAACTGGCAGCTCCATTTCGCTGGCCCACTGGCTGGAAACATAGCCAGGGTGTGCATCGTGCACAATACGCTGCGGCGTAAAGTCATAAATGCTCTGGATCAGGCGCAGCGCATCACGCCACTGCTGCTGAATGCCGTCATCGCTGAGATCGCCCAAATGCTGGCTGATAACCGCCTGTTCGCCACGCATCAGACAGAAAGTATTTTTCAGATCCGCGCCTAAGCACAGCATCGGCGGCACATCGCGAAATCCTGGCGGCAGTGCTACCGCATCCGGTACGTAACCCCGGGAACGACGCAGCATTTCCCCACTTTCACGCACCACCGAGTCATCCATCCGCTGCACAATTTCGCGGTTATGCAGCAGGAAACCGTCAGCAATGTCGCGTAAATCTTCCAGCGCCTGCGCGTTGGTAATGGCCGGAGGCCTGCCGCTGAGATTGCCGGAGGTCATCACCAGTGGGCAATTCATCTCTTGTAAAAGTAAATGCTGTAACGGATTCGCGGGCAGCATGACGCCAACTTCCGTTAACCCTGGCGCAATTCCTTCGCTCAATGCCGCGACATAGCGCTTCTGTACCAGCACGATCGGCGCGGCAGGGGTAGTCAGCAAACGACGAGCGGGTTCAGGTAGCCCGTCATCACCTGGCAGCATTACCGCCAGAGGTTTTGCCGGACGGCGTTTGCGCAACCTGAGCAACGCTATGGCATCATCATTTCGCGCATCACACACCAGATGAAACCCGCCAATGCCTTTAACGGCCACAATACCGCCTGCTTTCAGCCGCGATACCGCCGCCTGCAGCGCCTCTTCTTTCTCCGCCCGCTCATCCGCGCTGAACCACTCAAGATGAGGGCCGCAGGCCGGACAGGCAACGGGCTGGGCATGGAAGCGACGATCATACGGGTCGCGATACTCTTTATCGCATTGCGCACAGAGTGGGAACGACGCCATCACGGTGAACGGCCGGTCATAGGGCATGGCGCGGATAATCGTAAAACGTGGACCACAGTGGGTGCAGTTGATAAAGGGGTATCGGTAGCGACGTTCGCCGGGGGTGTTCATTTCAACAAGGCATTCGGGACAGGTCGCGGCGTCAGGAACGATTTGCGTATTCATCGTACCGCCAGCGCTTTGACGAATCGAGAAATCGGCAGGCTGCTGCGTCCAGGCGAATGGTTCGCTCTCAACGCTGTCAATACGCGCCAGCGGTGGGCAGTGTTGATGCAACTGTGCAATAAACTCCGCCGGATCTTCCTGTACACGCACAACCACACCGTCACCGTCGTTACACACATCGCCATGCAGTTGTAACCGCTGCGCCAGTTGCCAGACGTAGGGGCGAAATCCGACACCCTGTACCTTACCGCGAATACGCAGTTGTACGCCGGAGTGGTTGTTTATTGTCATTAGGTAGTCCCGCAGTCATCTATCCCCGTAGGCCGGATAAGGCAAAGCCGCCATCCGGCATAAGTACTGCCGTATTTTACGCGGATTTTCAGATATCAGAACAGCAAAGATGCGGTGGAATCCAGCGCCGCGCGACGGCGTTTTTCCGCGCTCAATTGCTCAAGCTTATTGCGATCCACATAAATCAGCGCGTGAGTCGGGCAGACTTCCATACAGGCAGGGCCGGCCTCACGGTGGTGGCACAGATCGCACTTATTGGCTTCTGCTTTTTCTGCACGGACGTTCAGACCCGCGCCGCTGTTACGCACAACCGGGCGCACAACCACTTCCATTGCGCCATAAGGGCACGCCACAACGCAGGTTTTACACCCAATGCAGCGTTCCTGCATCACGTGGACAAAGCCTTTATCACGGCTGATAGCACCGTTCGGGCAGACGTTAGCGCACGGCGCGTCTTCGCACTGGCGGCACAGCGTCGCCGTGGAGACATTAACGCCTTTGATGACGTGAATGCGGGGTAAAAAAGTTTCAGGGGTCAGCGATGCGCAGTCCTGGTTATCCTGATGGGATACCACGCAGGCCACTTCACAGGTACGGCAACCAATGCATTTATTGGCGTCTGCAATGATGAAACGGTTCATCAATTTCTCCAGCAATGACAGAATATCTGCCGAAGCATTCACAAATCGTGCCAGATTTTAATTGACTGTTATTAAAGGTTTTTTATTCTGACGAATGCAGGAAAGGCGTGTCATCGTCACTAGTGACGATGACAAATGACAGCCGTCAGCGCAAGACAAGCGGCGCAACAGAGTCGCGTTGGATGAGTTCGCCGGTGAAGGTTTTTGGCGGCGTAAATGCCCCGTCATCCAGCATAAAGATCAGACGTCCAATCGTTTCCTGAATCATTTCCGTCACCGGTATTTTGACGCTGGAAAGCGCCGGAATAGTGTATGGCGCGAGGGCGATATCATCGAAGCCAATCACCGACACCTGTGCAGGAACGCGCACGCCATGCACGTGCAACTGCTTCATCGCGCCGATCGCCATATCGTCATTACTGGCCACCAGCGCGGTGAATTTGACCTTGCGCGAAAGTAAAGTATCCACACCCGCTGCGCCGCAGGCCGGCGTCCATTTCCCGTTAACAATCAGATCATTGTTTAGCGGGATATCATGATGCGCCAGCGCGTCTTTATAGCCTGAAAGTCGCTCCACGCCGGTAGGGGAATCCATTGAGCCGGTAATAAATCCAATCTCTTTATGCCCGGCGGCAATGAGCTGAGTAACGGCGTTGAAGCTGGTTTGCTTTTGATCGCACCACACGCTGTGGCTACTGTTTTTCCGCAAGCGTCGATTAAGCACCATAATCGGCTGGCTGTGGGCGTCGATGATATCGTCTATCTCATCCACGCTGAGAAAACGCGGATAGATCATAATCGCGTCACAGCGCAGGTCGAGCAGGTACTGGATTGCCTGGCGCTCTTCCTCAGCGCTGTGTTTACCGTCAGCCAGTAACAGCTGGCGTCCTTTATCTTCCGCCATCCGCGCGGTATGAAACAGCAGCTCGCTGAAATAGACGCCGTGATAAAGGGTATTTGTTACCACCAGACCCAGCGTCTGTGTGGTTTTCGCTGCGAGACTGCGCGCCAGCAAGTTTGGGCGGTAACCACTCTCTTCAATGGCCTGAAACACGCGGTCTTTGGTCTCCTGGCTGACATAGCCGTTTCCGGAAAGCACCCGGGAAACGGTCGCTTTCGACACCCCGGCACGCTTCGCCACCTCCAGCATCGTGGTCATATTACTCATCCCTATTCTCTCAATGTGACGCAGTGTACTGCACCGTTTCGCCGCTGTCCTTGCCGCTAAATCGCAGACGCTGACATCTGGTGATCGGAGTCACAATTACAAAAAGTGATCAAAATTAAATCTTGCTCATTATTCATAATTTAAACATGATTTTGTGGAACCGGTTTCCTATCTGTGTTTCATTCACTCAGAAGAGCGACCAACGTAAACGGATAAAACATAACGTACTCTACTGATAAAACAGGATTAAATCCGATGTCCAAGAATTATGCAGCGCTGGCGCGCTCCGTTGTGACGGCTCTGGGAGGCGTCGACAACATCACAGCAGTAACCCACTGCATGACCCGTTTGCGTTTCGTTATCAAAGATGACTCGCAGGTCGACAGCGCGACGCTGAAGACGCTCTCTGGCGTGCTCGGCGTGGTGCGTAACGATAATCAGTGCCAGGTGATTATCGGCAACACCGTTTCGCAGGCGTATCGTGAAGTGGTCAGCCTGTTGCCTGCCAACATGCAACCTGCTGAGCCGCAAACCAAACCCCGACTGACGCTGAAGCGGATTGGCGCGGGGATCCTCGACGCGCTGATCGGCACCATGTCTCCGTTGATCCCGGCAATTATCGGCGGATCAATGCTCAAGCTGCTGGCGATGGTTCTGGAAATGACCGGCGTGCTGGTGAAAGGTTCGTCCACACTCACCATTCTGACCGTTATCGGCGACGGCGCATTTTTCTTCCTGCCGCTGATGGTCGCCGCTTCGGCAGCCATCAAATTCAAAACCAACATGTCGCTGGCTATCGCCATCGCAGGGGTACTGGTGCATCCCAGCTTTATCGACCTGATGGCGAAGGCCGCGCAGGGTGAACACGTTGAGTTCGCCCTGATCCCGGTGACGGCGGTGAAGTATACCTATACGGTGATCCCGGCACTGGTCATGACCTGGTGTCTGTCTTACATCGAACGCTGGGTCGATCGCATCACTCCGGCGGTGACCAAAAACTTCCTGAAACCGATGCTGATCGTACTGATCGCCGCCCCACTCGCCATCGTCATCATTGGCCCGGTAGGCATCTGGATCGGGAGTGCGATTTCCGCGCTGGTGTATACCATTCACGGCTATCTCGGCTGGCTGTCGGTAGCCATTATGGGCGCGCTGTGGCCGCTGCTGGTAATGACCGGTATGCACCGCGTCTTTACGCCAACCATCATTCAGACTATTGCCGAGACCGGAAAAGAAGGCATGGTGATGCCGTCTGAAATCGGCGCCAACTTGTCGTTAGGCGGTTCATCGCTGGCAGTAGCATGGAAAACTAAAAACCCGGAGTTGCGTCAGACGGCGTTAGCGGCAGCTGCCTCAGCCATTATGGCGGGTATTTCCGAACCTGCGCTGTATGGCGTGGCGATCCGCCTGAAACGTCCGCTGATTGCGAGCCTTATCAGCGGCTTTATCTGCGGCGCCGTTGCCGGAATGGCCGGACTGGCAAGCCACTCCATGGCGGCTCCGGGCCTGTTCACCAGCGTACAGTTTTTCGATCCGGCCAATCCGATGACCATCGTCTGGGTATTTGGCGTGATGGCGCTGGCAGTAGTGCTTTCCTTTGTATTAACACTGATTCTCGGCTTTGAAGATATTCCTGTCGAAGATGCAGCCGCGCAGGCCAGAAAAAATCAGGCCGCACAACCGGGCAATATCAATGGAGCCAGCATTTGACTGGTATCAACTGAGGTTAATTATGTCTGTTTTTCCGCAAGGATTTTTATGGGGCGGCGCACTGGCCGCCAACCAGTCTGAAGGGGCATACCGGGAAGGCGGCAAAGGGCTGACCACCGTCGATATGATCCCTCACGGCGCACACCGGATGCCCGTCAAACTGGGTCAGGAAAAGCGCTTTACGCTTCAGGATGACGAATTTTATCCCAGCCATCAGGCGATCGACTTTTATCATCGCTATAAAGAAGATATCGCGCTGATGGCGGAAATGGGGTTTACGGTTTTTCGTACTTCCATTGCCTGGAGCCGTCTCTACCCTAACGGCGATGAACTGACGCCGAATGAAGAGGGTATCGCGTTTTACCACAGCGTGTTTGCCGAGTGTAAAAAATACGGAATTGAGCCGTTGGTCACGCTGTGCCATTTCGATGTGCCAATGCATCTGGTCACCGAGTACGGCTCCTGGCGTAACCGCAAAATGGTGGAGTTCTTTACCCGCTACGCCCGTACCTGCTTCGAGGCGTTCGACGGTCTGGTGAAGTACTGGCTGACCTTCAACGAAATCAACATTATGCTGCACAGTCCCTTTTCTGGCGCCGGGCTGGTATTTGAAGAAGGTGAAAATCAGGATCAGGTTAAATACCAGGCCGCGCACCACGAACTAATAGCCAGCGCCCTGGCGACTAAAATTGCCCATGAAATTAATCCGCAAAACCAGGTCGGTTGTATGCTGGCTGGCGGCAATTTTTATCCTTACTCCTGTAAACCGGAAGATGTATGGACCGCGCTGGAAAAAGACCGCGAAAACCTGTTCTTTATTGATGTGCAGGCGCGCGGGGCTTACCCCGCTTACTCTGCCCGTGTGTTTCGCGAAAAAGGCGTGGTGATAGAAAAAGCCCCGGAAGATGACGACATCCTGAAAAACACCGTCGATTTTGTCTCGTTTAGCTACTACGCATCGCGCTGTGCCTCTGCTGAAATGAACACCGGCAATACCAGCGCCGCCAACGTGGTGAAATCGCTGCGTAATCCATATATTGCCACCAGCGAATGGGGCTGGGGCATCGATCCGCTCGGTCTGCGCATTACCATGAACATGATGTATGACCGCTACCAGAAACCGCTGTTTCTGGTGGAAAACGGGCTGGGGGCGAAAGATGAAATCGATGCTAACGGCGAGATCAATGACGACTATCGCATCAGCTATTTACGCGAGCACATTCGCGCCATGGCAGACGCTATTGAGGATGGCGTGCCGCTGATGGGTTACACCACCTGGGGCTGTATTGATCTGGTTTCTGCCTCAACCGGTGAGATGAGCAAACGCTACGGTTTTGTGTATGTGGACCGCGATGACGCGGGTAACGGCACGCTGGCGCGCACCCGCAAGAAATCATTCTGGTGGTACAAAAAAGTGATCGCCAGCAACGGTACCGATCTGGCCTGACGGGCCTGCCGGAGGGGTCTACAGCCCTCCGGCAGAAGTACGTATTTTCATTTCATTTATTGCATTCAAAATGTGGAATCATCCTTCCAGTTTCAGGTTTGCTCGCGCCCTTTTTTACTGGCATTTTATTCAGTAGTTTTTAATCCTGGCCGTTCACCACAAGGAAACGTGTATGACTGATAAAAATGGCAAAATAGCAGTGGCTATCACCAAACCCGTACGTCGTTTGAAAGTCGGCTATGTCAGAAAACGCCATGAAGATCCCAAAACGGGTTTCACGCGACGAATCAGTCGGCACGCTTCACTCACGCTGAACGGTGACTGGCTGGAACAAGCTGGGTTTCCTACCGGTACGGCAGTAAAAGTGTCAGTGATGCAGGGGAAATTAATTATTGAGCAGGCCATTGAGTGACGAGGATACGCAGGGAAACAGGCCGGATGTCGCTCACATCCGGCACTGATACGGTTTACTCTTCCGGCGCTTCCAGCTCGGAGAATCCACCGTGTCCTTCCCAGCCAGCTAATCGCTGATAGACGGTATCAACCGCATCTTTAATCGGTTGTGTCATCGGGTAGTAAAAACCGACAATATCTGGCTGAATGCCAAGGAAAATTACCTCGCCTACGTCGTCTTTCAGCTGATCGACCAGGTAGTTCAGCGGCATGTTGTGGGTGGTCATCATGAACATCTCAGCAATATCATCAGGATCGATAATACGGATTTCACCGGGGTTTAGCCCCATGTCGGTGGCATCCACGATCAACAGACGCTGCGGGCGCAGTTCACGGATGGCGACGATGTCGTTCTCCGGCGCGCTACCGCCGTCGATGACAACCCATTGGCCTTGAGGGTTTGCGGCACACATTTCGGCCAGCAGCGGACCCGCGCCGTCATCGCCCATCATGCTGTTACCTACACATAATAAAACGTCAGTCACGGTGTCTCCTCACCATCAGATAGATAGCGCTTTCCTGGTGGATATCGTGCAGCATGCTGAGCATCAGCTTGCTCCACTCCTGCTGCTGCTGGGTCTGCACGGCACGCGCATCATCGAACGCGCGCGCCAGCATTTGCACATGGTTGAAATCGATGACTATCTCACCGTACTTCGGCACGCCTTCCATTTTCCGGCGAGCTTCACTGCCTTCGGCAAGCGTAGCAATCCACGCCAGATATTCATCCCACGGACAGGTTAACGCCGCTTCCAGGCAATCGATGATCCCAAGGTGGTGACCAATCGCCAGGCTGTAATAGACAACCTGCTGCGCCTCAGCGGGCGTTGCATCGTTCTCATCAATAAACTTACGGCTCAGTTGACTGAACACCACCGTTTCACTCATCGGATACGAGCCTCTTCGACAACATGATTAAGATGCGTGACGATCTCGGTCAGACGCGGATCGTTTTCCGCTTCCAGCCAGCGCGCCACCTGATGCTCGCCTTGCCCTAACTGCGTCATATAGTCATCAGCAATCTGGCGGCCATAGCGGTATCCCGCCAGACGGCGTGCTTCGCGGTCCACCTTCACACGCAGCGGCTGAACCATATCCGGATGCAGAATTTCCGCCGGCTGTTCGTCCAGTTCACCCGGCGCTCGCGCGTGAATTTTTTGTTCCAGCAGTCCCAGCGCCATGGCAAAGCCGTACAGCGTTGCCGCAGGCGTCGGCGGGCAACCTGGAATATACACGTCCACCGGTACGATTTTGTCCGTGCCGCCCCATACGCAGTATAAGTCGTGGAAGATACCGCCGCTGTTACCGCAGGCACCGTAAGAGATACAAATTTTCGGATCCGGGGCTGACTGCCAGGCGCGCAGTGCCGGAGAGCGCATGGCACGCGTTACCGCGCCGGTAAACAGCAGAATATCCGCATGGCGCGGCGACGGTACCACTTTGATACCAAAACGTTCGGCATCAAACAGCGGAGAAAGCGTGGCGAAAATTTCGATTTCACAGCCGTTGCAGCCGCCGCAGTCCACACGGTAAACGTACGCTGAACGCTTGATGCTTTTAAGCAGCGACGCTTTCATGCTGGCAATGGATTCATCCACCGTCATCGGCACTGGAATACCGTTGGCGTCACGTGGGCCTAATAAATTGTTCATCAGCTGGCCTCTTTCATATGGCGAGTCAGTTCAATACGGTCAGACGGCACCAGACATTTCTGGCGCTTACAATCCGGGCAGGTCTCAAAGCTTTCACGGTGGTTTTCCGCACGGCTGTCACCGTTGTGCTTCAGCAGCGCAATGGCGTAATCGATCTCTTTTTGTACCGCAAACGGGCGGTTACAGACGCGGCAATTACACAGCGCAAAGCGGGACTGCTGCAGGAAATCCTCTTTCTTCCACACCGCCAGTTCATACTCCTGCGACAGCTTGATTGCCGCCGTCGGACAGACTTCTTCGCAGCGGGCGCAGAAGATGCAGCGACCAAGGTTGAACTGCCACGCCAGCTCATGGGTAACCAGATCGGTTTCTACCGTTAGCGCGTTCGACGGGCATGCATTCACACAGGCCGCGCAGCCAATGCACTGCTGCGGATTATGTTCCGGTTTGCCACGGAAGTTTTTATCGACCGCAATCGGCTCCAGCGGATACGACGACGTCGGCGCCCCGGTTTTGATGACTTTTTTGATAAAGGTAAACATGGCGATTCCTTATTTCAGCGGCGAGTTTTTACGCTCGATGCTGTAGCGCTCAAGTTCTTTGTACGGCACGACTTTGCTCTTCTTCTTACGCACATCAACCACGGTCATACGGTCAGTACAGGAGTAGCAAGGGTCGAGGCTACCGATAATCAGCGGGGCATCGGAAACGGTGTTGCCACGCAGCATATAGCGCAGCGTCGGCCAGTTGGCGTACGTCGCCGCACGGCAGCGCCAGCGATACAGTTTCTGGTTGTCGCCGGTCATGCTCCAGTGGATGTCATCTCCGCGCGGCGCTTCAGCAAAGCCCAGTGCGAAGCGGTGAGGAATATAGGTAAAGCCTTCCACCATCAGCGGGCCGCCCGGCAGGTTATCCAGACCAAAGTCGATCATATTCAGTGCGGTGTAGACTTCATTGATACGGACTTTCAGACGAGAAATAACGTCGCAACCCTGCTCGCTATGAACTTCCATCGGCAGCAGACCATAACCGACAAACGGGTGATCGGCACGGGTGTCACGCGCGTGACCGCTGGCGCGTACCATCGGGCCGACGTTACTGAAGTCTCGAGCAATTTCCGGATCCAGACGACCAATACCAACGGTACGTTGTTCCATGTTCGGCGTGCTGAGCAGCATATCGACCAGTTCCTGCACGTCACGGCGCATCTGCTGCGCCAGTTGACGGGTCTGGATCATATCCTCTTTCAACAGGTCGCGACGAATACCGCCGATCAGGTTCAGACCGTAGGTTTTACGTGCCCCGGTGAGGATCTCGGCCATCTTCATCGACGTTTCGCGCACGCGGAAGAACTGCATAAAGCCGGAGTCAAAACCGGTGAAGTGACAGGCCAGGCCGAGGTTCAGCAGGTGCGAGTGCAGACGCTCAACTTCCAGCAGAATGGCGCGGATCATCTGCGCACGCTCTGGCACCACGATGCCCATCGCATTCTCAACGGAGGTGGTATATGCGGTGCTATGCGCAAAACCGCAGATACCGCACACGCGATCCGACAGGAACGTGACTTCGTTATAACCCATACGGGTTTCCGCCAGTTTCTCCATGCCGCGGTGAACATAGAACAGACGGTAGTCGGCGTCGATGATGTTCTCGCCGTCAACGAACAGGCGGAAGTGACCGGGTTCATCGGAGGTGACGTGCAGCGGACCAATTGGCACCACGTTGTTTTTCTTGTCGCCCAGTTCGTTGATGAACTCGTAGGTTTCGGCATCGGTGGTCGGGGCCGGGCGCTGACGATAATCCATACTGTCTTTACGCAGTGGGTAGAGTTCGTCCGGCCAGTCATCCGGCAGTACCAGACGACGTTCATCCGGTAAACCTACCGGGATCAAACCGTACATATCGCGCACTTCGCGCTCGCCCCAGACTGCAGCCGGAACGCGCGGCGTGACGGACGGAAACTCCAGCTTATTGGCATCGACCTCAACGCGGACGGTTATCCAGCACTTGGTGCCCTGCTCCATCGACATCACGTAGTAAACGGCATAATGGCCGCACAGCTGGCGTTCGTCGTTACCAAACAGCACGGACAACCAGCCACCCTGTTTGTAGTACAGGAACTCCACCACTTCCGGCAGGTAGTTCACCTTGACGGTGATCGTCAGTTGATCTTTGGTCTGCCAGGCTTCATCCAGTACGACACCCGGAAAGGCCTGGTGCAGCGCAGCGAGATATTGTTGACCTAATTTTTCTTCAGACATGCTCAAACTCTCTTAAATCACGCCACCAGCAAGGAGACGAACGCTAAAAACGCAAACCCAAAACCGGCCCAGGTCACGCGTGAAGTGGCGCAAAAACGCAGACGCGCCATGCTGTTTTCGAACAGGGCGATAACCAGCACGCCGAGGACCAGTTTGACGACGGCAATCACCAGCGCCAACAGCAGCCCACCGGCGGTGAAGGTTTCCATCTGTCCCCACGGCAGGAACACGCCGACGAACATTTGCAGAACGACCAGTTGCTTGAGGCTAATGCCCCATTTCAGCACCGCAAAACCGCTGCCGCTGTATTCGGTCAATGGACCTTCCTGCAGCTCCTGCTCTGCTTCCGCCAGATCGAATGGCAGTTTGCCCATTTCGATAAAGGTGGCGAAAGCACAGGCGCACAGCGCCAGAATCAGCGGGATGCTGCGCGCAGCAGGCCAGTGATAAATGGTATCGGCGATATTGCTGATATGAGTTGAGCCAGCAACCTGCGCCGCTACCCACAGCCCCAACAGCAGGATAGGTTCAACCAGTACGCCGAGCATCGCTTCGCGGCTGGCGCCAATAGCGGTAAATGGGCTACCGGTATCCAGACCCGCGATAGAGAAGAAGAAACGGGCGATGGCGAACAGGTAAATCAAGGTGATCAGATCGCCCAGTTGCGGCAGCGGCGAGCCAACGGTCACTACCGGCAACGCGGTGGCGATAGTCAGCATCACGCCCACCATCACGAACGGTGTCAGGCGGAAAACCCAGCTGGAATCCGCAGGCGCAATGCTCTGACGGCCCAGCAGTTTGATAATGTCGCGGTATTCCTGCAAAACGCCCGGACCACGGCGATTGTGCAAACGCGCACGCGCCACGCGGGTAACACCGGAAAGTAGCGGCGCAACGGCAAACAGCACCAGCGCCTGAATTAACGGATATAAAACACTCATTCTCAGGCTCCTCGTGAAACCACAATCACCACCAGCACCGCCAGCTCAATCAATGCCAGACGACGGAACAGCACCGGCGCAGCCGCATTCTGCCAGCCCGGAACCAGTGATACCGGGTTTAGCCATTTACGCAGTTTGAGTACCGGGGCAAAGGCTTCTTTCACCGGCATGGCAAAACCGTGCGCGGTAATGACCATTGACTGCTCATGATCGTAACCACACACCCATGCCGTACCGCGTGAACGCGACGGCAGACGGTTGCCTTTGAAAATTGCCATGATGATGAACGGCAGCAGCGGACATGCGATTAGCAGCAGCGTGATCATTGGCTGAGAAACGGTGGTGTTCGCAGTTTCCAGCGGCAGCGGAACGGCAGAGGAGATCATCGGCAGCAGCCACGGCGCCGCCACGCCGCCAATCACGCAACAGATAGCCAGCGCAACGACGCTCACCCCCATCAGGATTGGCGCGCAGCAGGCGTTTTCAGCTTCCTTCGTGCGCGGTGCGCCAAGGAACGTAACGCCATACACTTTCGCCATACACATCACCGCCAGCGCGCCGGTAATCGCCAGTCCTACCGCCAGCAACGGTCCTAACAGACGGCCGACAAACGCGCCGCTGTTGCCAAGCTTAAAGAAGGACTGGTAGATAACCCACTCACCGGCAAAACCGTTCAGCGGCGGCAGTGCGGCCATCGCCATCAGGCCAACCAGCATCGCCAGAGAGATAACCGGCATACGTTTACCAATACCACCCAGTTTTTCGATATCACGATGACCGGTACGGAACCAGATGCTACCTGCGCCCAGGAACAGAACGCTTTTGAACAGGCTGTGGTTTACCAGGTGGTACAGACCGCCGGTCAAACCTAGCGCAATCAGCGCCGGTTGATTCAGGGAAATCCCGGTCACGCCAGCACCCAGACCCAGCAGAATAATGCCGATGTTTTCCAGCGTGTGGTACGCCAGCAGACGCTGAATGTTGTGTTCCATCAGCGCATACAGACCGCCGACAAATGCGGTGATCATACCCAGCACCAGCAGCGTAATCCCCCACCACAGCGGCGCGTTACCGCCCAGCAGCGACAGGGAGAGAATACCCAGCAGCCCCACCTTCATGACGACGGTAGAGAACAGCGCCGCAGCCGGTGCGCTGGCGTTGGCGTGCGCCTGTGGCACCCATCCGTGCAGCGGAATAATCCCGGCCAGCAGGCCAAAACCCGCCACGCCCAGCAGCCAGATGTCAGAGCCAAGGGGCAGCTCCTGAGTACGCAGGTCAAGCAGGCGCAACTCCAGGGTGCCGTAACGTTGCCACACCAGGTAACAGGCAATAGCCAGCAGCAGCGTACCGACGCGTCCCAGCGCAAACCACAGTTTGCCCTCTTTACTGCAGCCGGTGAGGAACACGGCGCACAGCGCCATGATTTCCGCCATCACCACCAGCGTTCCGAGGTTGCTGGCCACTACCGCACATACCGCCGCGGCCATCAGCAGATTCACCAGCAGGCCGTTAGCTTTCACCTGAGGATGACGATGCCAGTCAATGTTGTACAGGCTGACAAACAGGCCGCACAGGCCCAGTGTAATCAGCCAGATAGCATTAAGCGGAGTAATTTGCAGACTGTGACCAATAAACGGCATCACGCCGCTCACTGCCAGCGCATTAGTCAGAACGGTAAAACCCGCGGCTGCCGTACACAGGCTGCCGACCGCACCGCCAACCCCGGCAATCCAGCCGCTCAGCGATTTATGAAATGAAAACAGAAATGCCAGAACCGCAGCCGCTGTAAACCAGGCCACGCCGCTGTTAATTAGTGAAATTGCGCTCATTTTGCATCTCCACTCTGAGCCTGCTGAAACAAGGTGAGATCGCCGAAATCGGTATTGAAAGTCAGCTCACGCTTACGTTTGCTGGCGCGGGCGATATCCATGTTGCTCACCAGATGCAGGGCTTTGGTTGGGCACATGCGTACACAGGCCGGACCAAGCTCATCAAAACTGCACAGATCGCATTTCACCGCGATGGCGCGAACGCCCGGAACCCAATCCAGCAGCGTGCTCACGCGGGCAGGCGCTGGCGGAGCCGGAGGCGCTTTTGGCGTATTGGCGTTTGCCGGGATATGCAGCGGACGGCTACCGGAAAACTCAATTGCGCCAAACGGACAGGCAATCCCGCACAGTTTGCAGCTTACGCACAGGCTTTCATTCAGTTGCACGGCACCATCAACGCGATTAATCGCATTAACCGGACAAACGGTGGCGCAAGGCGCATCTTCACACTGGTGGCAAAGCTGCGGGGCGGATTCTTTTTCATTTAACATCACTTTCAGGCGCGGCATTGACTGCAGGCCATGCTGGCGATGTGTCTCTGAGCAGGCGGCTTCACAGGTGTGGCAGCCGATACAAAGAGTGGAGTCAGCAATTACAAAACGATTCACCAGGCATTCCTCAGGTGATAGTCATTTTTGACGAAAACATGTCTGGTAAATGTCATTTCGACATTTTTCGACATGCCCATTCCCTAAACTGTCGTGACGCAATATGAAAGCGCATCATGACAAAAGTGGGCAGCACCCGAGGCTTAAGCCGGGCTGTGTCCCTCAACCAGTTGGCTTAAATTCACCGGCATATTGTTCTCAACCGCGGTGTACAGGCTGTCGTAGACGGTGGCGATTTTTTCGAGATAGTGCTCCAGCACCTGCTCGCGATCGCGGTTGCTGATACGCTCATCGACTTTACCGTCGATGGTCAACTCTGCCCGTGCAATCAGTTGTTTATCATCACCATCTTTCGTTTCAACGTAGTATTCGATGGTGTGGCTGTTAAAGCCGTCCGCCAGCGTGACGTAGATAGTGAAGTGTTCAAAAAGGACGAAGCAGAGATCCTTGTCCGGTGCGCAGCTCATTGCATGATGCAAACGCGCTTTTGACAGGGTGATCCCCTGAACCAGCGAGTTACAGTAAATACGCCACTGGTCCTGTAGGCGACGGTGCCGTTCAGCGATGTAATCGGCTTTTTCGCTTATTTCCCAAATAGTCATGTCAGGTTACCCGTTTAGCAGAGATGAACACCCTTAAGCACATTTCATGCCAAAATTAAAATTCTTTATTTTCATATAGATAAAAAACATAAACCCGGTGACGACGTGTCATTTCGTCATCGTCGTCATTGTCACTCGCGGGAAATTTCAACCTGGCATGTTTATTGCTTTTAATATCGCAACTTCACAGGAGGCGGTATGCACGAAATAACCCTCTGCCAACGGGCACTGGAATTGATTGAACAACAGGCCACGCAATACGGTGCTCAGCGAGTAACTGGGGTCTGGCTCAAAATTGGCGCATTTTCTTGCGTAGAAACCAGCGCTCTCGCCTTTTGTTTTGATCTGGTATGCCGCGGGACCCTTGCAGAAGGTTGTAAACTCCACCTCGAAGAACAAGAAGCCGAATGTTGGTGCGAATCTTGTCAGCAATACGTCACCTTACTGACGCAACGCGTGCGCAGATGTCCGCAATGCAACAGCGATATGCTGAGAATTGTGGCCGATGACGGCTTACAGATTCGACGTATTGAAATAGATGAAACTCCAGCGCCGGATGCCGACGCCTAAGCGTCTTGTCCGGCCTACAGGAATGGCCTGAGTTGTTGGCCGGAAAAGACGAAGCCGCCATCCGGCAACAGATATACCGCAAGATAAAGATCAGGAGTGAGCGATGTGTACGACATGTGGTTGCGCTGAAGGCAACCTTTATATAGAGGGTGATGAGCATAATCCCCACTCGGCGTTTCGCAGCGCGCCATTTGCCCCGGCAGCTCGTCCGGCGTTGAACATTACCGGTGTGAAGACATCCAGTTTCACGCCAAGCCAGACCGAAGAAGGCGATTTGCACTACGGTCACGGAGAAGCAGGCACCCACGCGCCAGGCATGAGCCAGCGTCGGATGCTGGAAGTGGAAATTGACGTGCTGGACAAAAACAACCGTCTGGCCGAGCGCAACCGCGCCCGCTTTGCTGCCCGTCAACATCTGGTGCTGAACCTTGTCTCAAGCCCTGGCTCCGGTAAAACCACGCTACTGACCGAAACGCTGATGAAGCTTAAAGACAGCGTGCCGTGCGCCGTGATTGAAGGCGACCAGCAGACGGTTAATGATGCCGCCCGTATTCGCGCCACAGGCACCCCAGCCATTCAGGTCAACACCGGTAAAGGCTGTCACCTCGACGCCCAAATGATTGCTGACGCCGCGCCGCGTTTGCCGCTTGAAGACAACGGCATTCTGTTCATTGAAAACGTCGGGAACCTGGTTTGCCCGGCCAGCTTCGACCTCGGCGAGCGTCATAAAGTGGCGGTGCTTTCCGTCACCGAAGGTGAAGACAAGCCGCTAAAATACCCACATATGTTTGCCGCCGCGTCGCTGATGCTGCTCAACAAAGTCGATCTGCTGCCGTACCTCAATTTTGACGTAGAGAAGTGCATCGCCAGCGCCCGGGAAGTGAACCCCGAAATTGAGATTATCCTGATTTCTGCCACCAGCGGCGAAGGCATGGATCAATGGCTCTCCTGGCTGGAGGCGCAGCGATGTGCATAGGTGTTCCGGGTCAAATCCGCACCATTGATGGCAACCAGGCTAAAGTCGACGTTTGCGGTATTCAGCGTGACGTCGACCTGACGCTGGTCGGAAGCTGCGATGAACATGGTCAACCTCGTCTGGGTCAGTGGGTGCTGGTCCACGTCGGTTTTGCCATGAGCATCATTAATGAAGCTGAAGCGCGCGACACGCTCGACGCGCTGCAAAATATGTTTGACGTTGAGCCGGATGTCGGCGCATTGCTGTATGGCGAGGAAAAATAATGCGTTTTGTTGACGAATACCGCGCACCAGAACAGGTGATGCAGTTGATAGAGCACCTGTGTGAACGTGCCGCACTCCTCCCCTACACGGCTGAACGCCCGCTGCGCATCATGGAAGTTTGTGGTGGTCATACCCACGCTATCTTCAAGTTCGGTCTCGACCAGTTATTGCCTGAAAATGTCGAGTTTATTCATGGACCAGGCTGCCCGGTTTGCGTTCTGCCGATGGGCAGAATCGACAGCTGTGTTGAAATCGCCAGCCATCCAGAAGTGATTTTCTGCACCTTTGGCGATGCGATGCGCGTCCCGGGTAAACAAGGTTCTTTGCTACAAGCCAAAGCACGCGGCGCAGATATCCGCATCGTCTATTCACCGATGGATGCGCTGAAGCTGGCGCAGGAAAACCCAACGCGTAAGGTAGTGTTCTTTGGCCTGGGTTTTGAAACCACAATGCCAACCACCGCCATCACCCTGCAGCAGGCAAAACAGCGTAACGTGCAGAACTTTTACTTTTTCTGCCAGCACATCACGCTTATTCCTACGCTGCGCAGTCTGCTGGAGCAGCCGGACAACGGCATCGACGCCTTTTTAGCGCCAGGCCACGTCAGCATGGTGATTGGTACCGATGCCTATAACTTCATTGCGTCAGACTTCCATCGTCCGTTAGTGGTCGCCGGTTTCGAACCGCTCGATTTGCTGCAGGGCGTGGTGATGTTGATTGAACAGAAGATTGCCGAGCATAGTCAGGTCGAAAACCAGTACCGCCGCGTGGTGCCGGACGCCGGTAACGCGTTAGCGCAAAAGGCTATCGCCGACGTGTTCTGCGTCAATGGCGACAGTGAATGGCGCGGCCTGGGCGTAATTGAATCCTCTGGCGTTCACCTGACGCCAGACTATCAGCGTTTTGATGCCGAAGCGCATTTCCAGCCAGCGCCGCAGCAGGTGTATGACGATCCGCGCGCCCGTTGCGGAGAGGTATTGACCGGCCGATGCAAACCGCATCAGTGCCCGCTATTTGGCAAAACCTGTAACCCGGAGACCGCGTTTGGCGCCCTGATGGTCTCCTCAGAAGGCGCATGTGCCGCCTGGTATCAGTATCGTCAGCAGGAGTGTGAAGCATGAACAGCGTACAACTCGCCCACGGTAGCGGCGGTCAGGCTATGCAGCAGTTGATCAACAGTCTGTTTATGGAAGCTTTTGCTAATCCGTGGCTGGCAGAACAAGAGGATCAGGCACGTCTGGAACTGGCGCAGCTGGTGGCAGAAGGCGATCGTCTGGCATTTTCAACCGACAGCTATGTTATCGATCCGTTGTTCTTCCCGGGCGGCAATATCGGCAAGCTGGCTATTTGCGGTACGGCTAACGACGTAGCGGTCAGCGGCGCAATCCCGCGCTACCTCTCCTGTGGTTTTATCCTCGAAGAGGGTCTGCCGATGGAGACGCTGAAAACCGTCGTTAACAGCATGGCAGCAACCGCGCGCGAAGCGGGCATCGCCATCGTAACCGGCGATACTAAAGTCGTGCAGCGCGGCGCAGCAGACAAGCTGTTCATCAACACCGCCGGAATGGGGGCGATCCCCGCCAACATTCACTGGGGGGCACAGACCCTCAGCCCGGGCGATGTGCTGCTGGTCAGCGGTACGCTTGGCGATCACGGCGCAACTATCCTTAACCTGCGCGAACAGTTGGGTCTTGATGGTGAACTGGTCAGCGACTGCGCGGTATTAACGCCGCTTATCCAGACGCTACGTGATATTCCCGGCGTGAAGGCGCTGCGTGACGCGACCCGTGGCGGCGTGAATGCGGTAACGCATGAATTTGCCGCCTCATGCGGATTTGGTATTGAGCTGTCTGAAGCGGCCCTGCCCGTGAAGCCCGCGGTGCGCGGCGTTTGCGAACTGCTGGGTCTGGATGCGCTCAACTTTGCTAACGAGGGCAAGCTGGTGATTGCCGTTGAGCGCCAGGCGGCTGAAACGGCGCTTGCCGCGCTGCGCGCGCATCCGTTAGGGCGCGATGCCGCAATGATTGGTGAAGTGGTGGAACGCAAAGGTGTACGTCTTGCCGGACTCTACGGCGTGAAACGAACCCTCGATTTACCGCACGCCGAGCCATTGCCTCGTATATGCTAACAGCCGGTTGGCAGCAAGCTGTAGGCCGGATAAGACGCATTTGCGTCGACATCCGGCATTAACGATGCATTTTCGCCTGATGGCGCTTTGCCGATCGGGCCTACGGTTCGTGTAGCCGGACCAATCCGGCAATAAATTACGACTTATACCTATAATTCATTTACCGTTTTCGCACCGTTCTGCGGTGCTTTTCCTGGAAAAGCAATATGTCGTATACACCGATGAGTGACCTTGGACAGCAAGGCCTGTTCGATATTACTCGTACATTATTACAGCAGCCCGATCTCCCGTCTCTCAGCGAGGCGCTTTCGCAGCTGGTCAAGCGTTCAGCGCTGGCCGACTGTGCGGCTATTGTCTTGTGGCAGGCACAAACGCAGCGTGCGCGTTATTTTGCGACGCGTGAAAATGGTAAACCCATCGATTATGAAGACGAAACGGTGCTGGCGCATGGCCCGGTACGCCGTATTTTGTCTCGCCCCGATGCGCTGCACTGCAACTATCATGAGTTTACGGAAACCTGGCCGCAACTGGCCTCAGGCGGGCTGTATTCTGAATTTGGCCACTACTGTCTGTTGCCGCTGGCGGCAGATGGGCGAATCTTTGGCGGCTGCGAATTCATCCGTAATGAAGATCGGCCGTGGAGTGAAAAAGAGTACAACCGGCTGCAGACCTTCACGCAAATAGTCGGCGTTGTTGCTGAACAAATTCAAAGCAGGGTCAGCAACAACGTCGATTACGATTTACTGTGCCGCGAGCGCGACAACTTTCGCATCCTGGTCGCCATCACCAATGCGGTGCTCTCGCGTCTCGACATTGATGAACTGGTTAGCGAAGTCGCCAAGGAGATCCATCACTACTTCGACATTGATGCCATCAGCATCGTGTTACGCAGCGATCGCAAGAATAAACTCAGCATTTATTCCACCCATTATCTGGATGAACATCATCCGGCGCACGAACAAAGTGAGGTGGACGAAGCAGGCACACTCTCTGAACGGGTCTTCAAAAGCAAAGAGATGCTGCTGATTAACCTGAGTGAACGCGATACCCTTGCTCCTTACGAACGGATGCTGTTCGAAACCTGGGGCAACCAGCTACAGACTCTGTGCCTGCTGCCGCTGATGTCCGGCAATACTATGCTCGGCGTACTGAAGCTGGCGCAGTGCGAAGAGAAAGTGTTCACCACCGCCAACCTAAAACTACTGCGTCAAATCGCCGAACGCGTGGCGATCGCCGTAGATAACGCCCTCGCCTACCAGGAGATCCACCGCCTGAAGGAACGTCTGGTCGACGAAAACCTGGCGTTGACGGAACAACTCAACAACGTGGAGAGTGAGTTCGGCGAAATCATTGGCCGCAGCGAAGCGATGTACAGCGTACTCAAACAGGTCGAAATGGTGGCGCAAAGCGACAGCACCGTCCTGATTCTGGGTGAAACCGGAACGGGTAAGGAGCTAATCGCGCGAGCAATTCACAACCTGAGCGGACGCAACGCCCGCCGAATGGTGAAAATGAACTGCGCGGCAATGCCTGCCGGATTGCTGGAAAGCGATCTGTTTGGCCATGAGCGCGGCGCGTTTACCGGGGCCAGCACGCAGCGGATTGGGCGTTTCGAACTGGCGGACAAAAGTTCGTTGTTCCTCGACGAAGTTGGCGACATGCCGCTGGAACTTCAGCCGAAGCTGCTGCGCGTTCTGCAGGAGCAGGAGTTTGAACGTCTGGGCAGCAATAAGCTGATCCAGACCGACGTTCGCTTGATCGCCGCCACCAACCGCGATCTGAAAAAGATGGTCGCCGATCGCGAGTTTCGTAACGATCTCTACTATCGGCTGAACGTCTTCCCGATCCATCTGCCGCCGCTGCGTGAGCGCCCGGAAGATATTCCGCTACTGGTGAAAGCCTTCACCTTTAAGATTGCCCGCCGGATGGGGCGCAATATCGACAGTATTCCCGCCGAAGCTCTGCGTACGCTGAGCAATATGGAATGGCCGGGTAACGTGCGTGAACTGGAAAACGTGGTAGAGCGCGCGGTTCTGCTCACCCGAGGCAACGTGCTGCAACTGTCCCTGCCGGATGTTGTCGCGTTGGCGCCATCCACCCCACCAGTGGCGACCGAAGTCGCGCAGGACGGCGAAGATGAATATCAGTTGATAATGCGCGTGCTAAAAGAGACCAACGGCGTCGTTGCCGGTCCGAAAGGCGCGGCGCAAAGACTGGGGCTGAAACGCACAACGTTACTCTCACGCATGAAACGATTGGGCATTGATAAGGATGCACTGGTTTAGCCAGTGTGGTTATACTGGGTGATATCTCAACGAAAGGAGGCAGTATGGCGGTATCAGCACGTAATCAATTAACCGGTACGGTGAGCGCAGTCGCTACGGGCGCAGTGAATGATGAAGTTGAACTGACGCTGGCTGGCGGCGCAAAACTGGTCGCGATTGTAACCCATAGCAGCCAGCAGGCGTTGGGTCTGGCAAAAGGGAAAGAGGCAATTGCCCTGATTAAAGCGCCGTGGGTAACGCTGGCAACAGAAGACTGCGGCCTGAAGTTCTCCGCCCGTAACCAGTTTGCCGGTAGCGTTTCCCAGGTCACTGAAGGCGCAGTCAACGCCACGGTACATATCAAAACTGACGCAGGCTTTGAGATTGTTGCCGTCGTCACCAACGAAAGTCAGCAAGAGATGAAACTGAGCCAGGGAAGCCGCGTTGTTGCGCTGATCAAAGCCTCAGCCATTCTGATTGCCACCAAAGCGTAATCACCATTCGTCAACGCATGGCCAGTTTGCCCGATAGCGCTGTGCTTATCGGGCCTACGCGGCAGGAGCGCTTGCTCTCGTAGGCCAGATAAAGCATCGCCGCCATCCGGCATAGAATTACTTCTTCCGCTGGTATTTCTCTGGCAATTCCGGTACCGGACGTTTGTCATCAATCAGATGACGCACGGTCAGAATCGGATGACGCCAGAGCATTCTTGGTCCAGCCCAGCGCATAATTTGCTTCATCTCTTCGCGTTTAGCTGGTTGATAACAGTGCACAGGGCACTGTTTACAGGCCGGTTTTTCCTCACCAAATACGCACTTATCGAGGCGCTTTTGCGCATAGGCAAACAACGCATCGTAATGCCCCGGCTCGTCTGAAGCCTGCGGACACTGGCTTTCATACAGCGAGATCATTCTCTGGATCGTCATTTTTTCACGTGCAATACGTTTGCCGGACATGATGCCTCCACAATTAAGTTGCATAAATAATACACCTTAACAGTGAAGGCAACCATCACATGAGATCAATTCCCCACGAGAATGACTAAATTGCCCTGCGTTTATAAGGACGGTAGTGCGGTAGCCAAAAGTTATCGTTGATGCTCTGCAACAGCGCGTCGTCGCTCATCTTCTCTGCCACACCTGACTGCTGCGCCGTCTTGCCGACCTCGAAGGCAATGCGGCGCGTCACGTCACAGATTGTCCCAATCTCCGGCAACAGAGCGCCTTCCCCGTTATGCACCAGCGGAGAAGCATCGGCCAGCGCACGGCTTGCCGCCATCAACATGGCTTCTGTTATTCGCGCCGCGCCGCTGGCGATAGCCCCCAGACCGATGGCCGGGAAAACATAAACGTTATTGCACTGCGCAACCGGAATGGAACACCCATTGAATTCAACCGCATCGCAGGGACTGCCGGTCGCGATGATGGCCCGTCCTTCGGTCCAGCGAACAATATCTTCTGGCCGCGCTTCCATTCTCGAGGTGGGATTCGACAACGGCATAACAATCGGCCGATCGCAGTATTGGTACATCGTGCTAATCACCTCTTGCGAAAATAATCCGGCCTGGCCCGACACTCCCAGCATCACCGAAGGTTTGGCATTGTGGATAACCTCCAGTAACGACGGTGTCTGCCCCTCATACAGCCAGTCAGATAAGGCCACAGGAGGCTGCGCCAGCGGTTGCTGGAAATCCGCTAATCCATGATTGGTGGTCATCACCAGACCGTCGCGATCCACCATAAAAATGGTCCGTCGGGCTTCGGCCTGGCTCATTCCTTCAGAGATGCGGCAGGCGATAATATGTCGGGCGATCCCACATCCGGCAGCACCCGCGCCCACAATCACAATCGATTGCTGACGGAAATCGCGGCCGCTGCCACGACAGGCAGCAACCACGGTCGCCAGAGCCACCGACGCCGTGCCCTGAATATCATCATTAAAACAGCACAGCTCATCGCGATAGCGGTCCAGTAGCGGTACAGCGGTATGCTGGGCGAAATCTTCAAACTGCAGCAGAACGTTAGGCCAGCGCCGTTTTACGGCAGCAATAAACATACCAATGAATGCGAAGTAGTCTTCGCCAGTTATGCGCGGATGACGCCAGCCGATATAGCGCGGATCGTCCAGCAGTCGCGTATTGTTCGTACCGACATCCAGCAGAATGGGTAGCGTATTCGCCGGATTAACCCCGCCACAGACGGTATAGAGCGACAGTTTCCCGATAGGGATCCCCATACCGCCAACGCCCTGGTCACCTAGTCCCAGAATGCGCTCACCATCAGTGACGACGATGACCTTGATATCGTGTCGTGGAATATCATGCAAAATATCGTCAATACGATCGCGATCGGGCCAGGAAATAAAGACACCACGCGCCCGACGATATATCCAGGAGAATTTTTCGCAGGCAGCCCCGACTACTGGGGTATAAACGATTGGCAACATCTCGGGCAGGTGCTTTTTCAACAGGTAATAAAATAAAGTTTCGTTGGTATCCTGGATATTACGCAGGTAAATATGTCGAGCGCTGTGGGATTCAGCCTCAAGATATTGTTGATACGCCCGCTCAGCTTGTTCATCAATATTCTCAATCGCACAAGGCAGTAGCCCACTCAGGTTAAAGTCATGTCTTTCTTGCTGCGTGAAGCTACTTCCCTTGTTTAATAACGGAGACTCAAGCAGTAACTTCCCCGTAAACGGGACGTATAAAACATCGTTTGTCACGTTGCCATCCATAAATTACAACCAGATAAAAAAATAAGAGCCTGCATTAACAGGCTCTCAGGATTCAAATCAGGACATAGTTGGCAACCAGCATCGCCGCGATACCGGCCAGCGCTGGAAGCAGCGTTCTTCTGACAATCATAAACGGTGAGCATTCCCCTGCCTTGCTTACCGCAATAATGATGCCAGCCACCGGAGACATTGAACGCCCCATTCCCGCCATCAACTGCATTGGCAGGATCATATTGACAGCGTTCTCACCGAATTTTGCCGCAATCGAAGGTGCCAGGCCGGAGAAAGAGAAAAAGGCTGCAACGCCAGAGCCAGTCAGGACGGCGGTGACGCCCACCAGCGCGGTCATTACCAGCGTCATGCTGGTAAAACCCAGCCCTGCGTTTTGCACGGACTGCAACAGGTAGTCCACCGCGCCAATTTTCTGCAGCCCCTGGGCATAAATATCCGCACATACCAGCAAGGAAACGATGCTGGTAAACATGCTGCCCATCCCTTTGAAAAAGACCTGTAATCCTTTGCAGCAGCTTTTGAAATCTCGGGTAGCCACCAGTTCGAAGAAAAACGCGACGACCGCGCCAAGGATCATTGCTGTGACCACGTCAATTTTGATGGATTTGATAACCAAAGGGCTAAAGACCAGCACCAGTACCACAGGCAGGACGGGCAACAGCGCATAAATGACGGGCACCTTACGGCCTTCTTCTTCCGCTTGTGCTACGCTTTGCGCTCCAGGAACAAAGCCATCTTTTTTGTCGAAATACTTCGCGCTGAAGTAAATCACCACCGCCACGGCCAGCATTACGACCACCGCCACTGGCATCTGGTAATGAGCAAAGTAGATAGCGCTTTCCATGCCAGCATGCTTGGCTGCCAGATTCGCCGTACCAACCGCGGGCCCTAAATCCATAAACGCGCACAGACCGATCATCGCGGCCGCGGAGGCTTTACTGACTCCCAGGCGTACCAGGACCGGGAAGAATGTTACCAGCAGCAACATTGCCAGACCTGCCGCACTTGAAATTGCCACGTGCAGAAGCTGTGCGCAGATATACCCTAACGCAAGGATCAGGTATGGCGCTTTAATCACCTGCAGCGGTCGAATGCACATATTCACCATCGCGTTCGACGCTTTAATGTGATCCATATAGCTGGCAAATCCACCCGCCGCCATGATGATAAGACCAATACCCGCGATTTGTGTGGTAAGCGATTCTTTTGCAAAACTAAAGATATCCAGCCAGGTTGACCCCGTGGATTTTGCTTTATCATAAAGAATGCTGTTTTCAGGATAAAACAGTACGGTAATGGTCAATAATGCCAGTCCAGCGAGTAATAGAACAGTTTGCGGCTGATAGTTTTTCACAATTAACCATGCAGCAATAACTGTTATCACTATTGCTATAATAAACGCCGTCATAATAACAATTCCTATGCCATACAAATCGGGTAGGGTTTTCTGTCATATCATCATAGCTTATGTAGGATAGTAAAAAATCACACCTATATATAAGCAGCTATAATATGCACGTAAATTTAACGTATTACATACTCAAATATTCAGATTTAATTGTAATGGGTTGTGCGGTTGTAAAATACGGGAAAGGTGTTTTCCCACCACTTTTTGTGAGTAAGATCGCAACTCATCTGAATGCGGTCGCATCCCTCAGAAAAGGCTGGATGCGGGTTTCCAACATATTCATTCTATGATTGACGTCGAAAGCGTATTACCCTATAACAACGTTGATATACAGCAGCCATCGGGTGTTATCTATGTACAAAAAAAACACGTTAAGTCTGGATGAGTATAACTCACTTACTCTTAATATGGGTGAACTGACTGAATCTGAGTGCCGACTTAATGAGTACATTAATAAACACTTCAATGAACTCCCCTATCATGGCATTGTTGATCTCTCGCAAAATGCGATGGTAAGCAAAGCCACCATTGGCCGATTTTTAAATAAAATTGGGTTTACGGGGTATGCTGCTTTTCGCAAAGCATTAGACATTACGCTATCAAAAAATAAAATATCCGCACCCTTTGAGAAAAACATCAAACTACGTAACAACCCCAGCATTACCACTGAAAGTATCGTTACCGATTTCACCCACAAAGTATCAGAATTATTTAATCAATTTAAAAATAATATCGATATTGAAAGCCTTAATGCGTTTATCGATCTGGTATTGAACAATCAACGTCATATTTATGTCGTCGGCCCTTCATCATCTCATGCAATGGCAACGCACTTTTGTACACTGCTAAAGTACTTTCGCAGTGACATCACCCTGTTACCGACGGACATCAGCGAACTCCCCAAATGCCTCCTCAATATTGAGGAGGAGGATGTCTTGATTGTGTTCTCCTACTACCGATTTAACCGGGTAGCGCTCAATATTGCAAAGTGGTTCAGAAAAAAGAATGCCGTCGTGGTCCTGGTTACCAACTCAGAGGCGAATCCTTACGGTAAGTTCTGCGATCTGCAGTTCGTTCTTCCCAGCGACGTACAATCCATTTTTCAAAGCCGTATTCTTGGCTTCTTTTTTATCGAACTTATATTGCATCTGGCGTATGAGAAAGGTGATAGCGAGGGGAATTTTGCCCAACTGGAGGAGTTGTTCGTCTTTTTCGAAACATTTTCAGCATCAGCCCACAATACTTAGACCCACCAGCAGCCAGGAGTGTTCTCACTCCTGGCAACAGGATGCATCAGGCTTTCTCTGCGGTTTTCACGCGATCGAACTCAGCGATAGTTTCAGCGATTAGCGCGTCGTTCGCTCCGATATATGACAGCGGCTCGCAGGCGTCGGCAATTTCCTCTACAGATAATGATGCACGGATTTCCGGGCTAGCCTGGACAATCTCCATGAAACTCTGCTCACCGTTTGCATGCTTCAGCAGGTCTTTAACTAAGTTATAGGCAGACTCTCTGCCAATTTTGGCGGCAAGCCTCATCGTCAGCGATTCCGACATAATAAAGTGCTTCGAACAGTCAAAATTGGCGCGCATTTTCTCTTCATTAATAATGAGATGCGCAAGCAGATTCTTTGCGCGTGTCAGGCTGGTCGATAAAGCATTAGAGGCCTCCGGGAGGATTGTCCAGTTTAATACCCTCATTGAGGCAGCCCGTACGTCCTGTTGATCCAGCATTGCTGGGGCGCCAGACGCATACATCCATCCCATCCTTGCCAGCGTTTGCATCATGTTACTGGCACGCGGATTAACTTTGTGCGGCATCGTGCTCGACCCTCCGCCGCCCTCACCCTCAAGCACTTCAGCAATCGGCGTGCGTCCCATTGTTTCGACATCGTTGGCCAGACGACACAGCGTGCCGTGAACAAGGGCAAAAAACTGCACGACTTCAACAACCGCATCCTGGCTGGCATTATTAATGCCGCAGGGCACGTTCAGACCCAGCTCTCGCATCAGCCGTTCACGCGTTTCCATTCCCTGCTCGCCCACCGAGGCCAGATTACCTACCGCGCCGCCAAAGAGCCCGGTGACCGCGCGCGGGTACAGCTGCTGGAGTCTTATCAGATGGCGGTTAACCTCCGCCAGATAACTGCAAACATGTAGCCCCCATGTTGTCGCAGAGGCATCCACCGAATTGGTGCGCGCAACCATCACCGTCCTGGTATGACGTATTGCCATCGCTTTCATCGCTTCGCCAACATCAAGTATTTGCTCGCGCAGCAGATGCAGCGTTTGTTGTAGTCTCATCGCCATGCCAGAGTCCAGCAGGTCCTGAGTGGTACATCCCCAGTGCAGAAACTGGCTGACCAACGGTGTGCCGCAAGCAGAGATCTGATCGATCAACGGTTTTATCGCCATACCAACCGTCTGTGTTTCCTGTGCCAGGGCCGGCCAATCTATCTGTATATCCCTGCACGTTTTTTCAATTTCGACGGCGGCTTGCTCAGGGATAATCCCCAGCTCGCCTTGCACGCGAGCGACAGTCGCCTCAAACCGCAACCAACACCGCAGCAGATTGTCGTCAGACCATATTTCCCGCATCCGCCCCTGGGTGAACAATGAAGAATAAAGATCAGAATCAAATACCGTTGTTTGCTTACCGAACATACAGCGCCTCTCCGGCCAATGAATGCGTCAAAATCGAAAATGTGATTAATCAAGTTTGCGGGATCTGTTTTCCAAATTATAGGGGAAAATAGTATTCCCACCCAAAAATGGCCATGAGAATGCAATATTCCCATTTTCATTTTTCTCACCAAGTAGAAGTGCGATGTACTTCACAGTAATTTGTGAATTACATTTTAAACAACTGCAATATTTCCAAAAAAATGCTTATTAAATATAAGAACCATTAATACAATAGTGAAATCGGAGATATTTATGCGTGAATAATCACATTTCATCACGAGAAAAAATGATTCCCATACCGCTGACATTCCATTTCCACAAACAATTACCTCGCTGTGAAATTCATTTTTATGGTCAGGAAATTTATGCTTGTTTGAGGGATGACATGAAGCTAAAAAATTATTCACTAATATTACTTATGGGTATGAGTTCCTCGGCGTTCGCCTTAAACGTCTATAATAAGGATGGCAATACTCTGGATATCTATGGCCGCGTTGAGGGCAAAATAGCAAGTGGCCAGAATTCATTTGCCGGCAGTGAAAGCCGAAGCGATCTGGGTGGCCGTGTAGGTATTTATCTCACCCGAGATCTGGATATTCTGCCTGAGACTAAAATCGTGGGTCGTCTGGAATGGCAGGTGCGTACCGAAAAAAATGATAACAATACCGGTGAAAGCGATATGGAGGCCCGCTATTCCTATGTCGGTCTGTCAAATAAAACATGGGGTGAACTGATCACCGGGAGAACCAAAAACCCGTTGTATCAGGTAATGAAAATGACCGATAAATACAAAAACTTCACTCCCAATATCTATAGCTATGGTATTACAACTATAGATGATTCGTACCAGTTCAACCGCCAGGACGGCACCGTTCAGTGGAACGCCAAATTTGCCGGTAACGAAATTCAACTGGCATGGGTCTCCGGTAATGGCAACAGCGACAACGAAGCCCTGGATTACGGCGCGATGGCCAGCTATCGCAAGTCTTTCAAATTTGGTGATTTTAGAATTACACCAGCACTCGCGGCCAGTCGTTACAAACGACAGGATGGCGTAGTGACCACCGATGGGCGTAATCAAAACGATCAAATTATGGGAGGGTTACAACTCGGTTATAAAGCCTATGAGGTCGCGGTAACCGCATTACGGACTTCTATTTCCCGTGATAACAATAGTGATAATAATTATAAAGGAATGGATTCGCTCATTTCCTACAACTTTGGCACCGTCAAGGTACTCACCGGGTATAGTTTTTTAAATGAAGACGGTAAAGATATTGCTGAAAAAGAAGACTGGCGTGCTGAGGCGCAATTAACATTGGCTGAGGATACGTGGTTATCATTTACTTACGATAAAGAATTCGCCAGTAAGAACAAAAAAACCAATGATGATGCGCTTATCGTTGGGCTCCGTTACGATTTCTAAGAGATAACCGATGAAAAAGATTACTTTGCTTGCCGCAGCAACGGCCCTGGCACTGAGTAGTATCTGCGCTCACGCTGATACATTATTAGCGCCTTCCGCACATGCGAAAATGGATGGCGAGAATAAAATCGTGGCGCTGTATGGCAACTCGTTCACGTTCTATAACAACAATATCAATACCCGATTACGGGATTTGACACAGTCTTTATTGCCTGACCATGCAAAAGGGTATAAGTATCGCGGGATCACGATTTCCAGCGGCCATTTAGGCTGGCAAATTGAGAATATGCGCTACCAGAACACGCTACAGAAATGGGATGTAGTGGTATTACAGGGGAACTCCACAGAAACCATTTCAAAGAAAGAAAGTACCCGACAAAACTTCGTTGATTCTGCAACCCAAATGGCCAACATGGCACATCAAGCGGGTGCAAAAGTCGTCTATTTCATGACCTGGCCGAAAAAAGACAAACCCGAGGATAGCCAAAAACTGGCGGACGCTTATATCTCTATTGCGCAGAAAACGGGAGGATATGTCGCTCCGGTTGGCCTGGCTTTTGAGAAAGCGCGCAAAACCCATCCGGAGATAAATCTGTATTATCATGATGGTGTACATCCTTCAATTTCTGGAACGTATCTCGCCGCATGCGTATTCTTTGCCACCCTGTATAACCAGTCTCCGGTCGGTGGCGCGCTTCCCGTTGATACGGACATGACCCCTGCTACCGCCAAAACGTTACAACAGATTGCATGGGACACCGTCACTGAGTTCCAAAAGTCGTAATCATCAGGTAATTCATCACCGACACGCCGGCAATTCTGTCGGCGTGAAACGCATTATCCCCCGCCAATTCCTTAGCTCCCTACGCAAATAAGAATTATTTTCATTTATTTATACCTTGTGCTATATAACATAGCAAAGGCTATATTCGTTGATAAATTAACCACTTTGTTGTGAGGGATACTATGCCGCATCTGCCCCATCTGAAATCATTTCTCCTTGCCAGCGCGTTAACAGCGCTGACGCTGTCACCCGCCTGGGCGGAAGAAAAGTTCAAAGTGATAACCACCTTTACGGTGATTGCCGATATGGCCAGCAACGTAGCGGGTGACGCGGCGGACGTCAGCTCCATCACCAAACCCGGAGCAGAAATTCACGAATATCAACCCACGCCGGGAGATATAAAACGGGCGCAAGGCGCGCAGCTTATTCTCTCCAACGGCCTTAACCTCGAACTATGGTTTGCCCGCTTCTACCAAAATTTGTCCGGCGTACCGGAAGTGATGGTCTCAAACGGCGTGCAGCCAATGGGTATCAGCGAAGGGCCGTACAACGGTAAACCAAACCCGCATGCCTGGATGTCAGCGGAGAACGCGCTTATCTACGTGGATAACATTCGCGATGCGCTGATGAAATACGATCCAGACAATGCCGCCACCTACCAGAAAAATGCGCAGAATTATAAAGCAAAAATCCAGCAGACCCTGGCGCCATTGCATGCAGAACTGGCAAAACTCCCTGCTGATAAACGCTGGCTGGTCACCAGCGAAGGCGCATTCTCTTACCTCGCGCGTGATAACAACCTTCAGGAGCTGTATCTGTGGCCAATCAATGCCGATCAGCAAGGCACGCCCAAACAGGTACGCAAGGTGATCGATGCGATCAGAGCGCATCATATCCCAACGGTATTTAGCGAAAGCACCGTGTCCGACAAACCAGCACGTCAGGTTGCCCGTGAGTCTGGCGCACATTACGGCGGCGTGCTGTATGTCGATTCGCTCAGTGCTGCCGACGGCCCGGTTCCGACCTATCTGGATTTACTGCGCGTTACCACACAAACCATTGTCAACGGCATCAATAAGGGCCTGGAGAGACAACCATGAGTCACTCTGCGATTACCGTAAATCAGGTTACGGTGACGTATCGCAACGGTCACACCGCATTGCGGGACGCCACTTTTCAGATACCGGGCGGCTCAATTGCCGCTCTGGTCGGCGTAAACGGTTCAGGAAAATCAACGCTTTTTAAAGCGCTGATGGGTTTTGTCCGCCTGGCGCAGGGGGAAATATCTATTCTGCAACAGCCGGTTAATAAGGCGCTCAAACAGAATCTGATTGCCTATGTCCCTCAGTCAGAAGAGGTGGACTGGTCGTTTCCGGTATTGGTGGAAGATGTCGTGATGATGGGACGCTTTGGCCATATGGGGTGGCTGCGTCGGCCAAAACAGATTGACCACGCCTGCGTGGATGCGGCGCTGGCGCGGGTGGATATGCTGGACTATCGCCATCGCCAGATAGGTGAATTATCCGGAGGGCAGAAAAAACGCGTTTTTCTGGCAAGAGCCATCGCGCAGGACGGGCAGGTTATTTTACTGGATGAACCCTTCACCGGCGTGGATGTGAAAACCGAGGCCCGGATCATCGACCTGCTGCGTGAACTGCGTGATGAGGGGCGGACCATGCTGGTCTCTACCCATAATCTGGGATCCGTCACCGAGTTTTGTGATTACACGGTGATGATTAAAGGCACGGTGCTGGCAAGTGGACCAACCGAAATCACCTTTACTCACGAGAATCTCGAGCTGGCATTCAGCGGCGTACTGCGTCACGTTGCGCTGAGCGGCGGTGAACAACACGTGATTACCGATGATGAACGCCCGTTTATTTCGCGACGCGCGACAAGCGAGGGTAAATAATCATGAACTGGCTGACGGAGCCGTTTGGCTACCAGTACATGCTCAACGCCATGTGGGTCTCGGCGATGGTCGGCGGCCTGTGCGCGTTTCTCTCCTGCTATCTGATGCTCAAAGGCTGGTCGCTGATTGGCGATGCGCTGTCGCACTCTATCGTTCCGGGCGTTGCCGGAGCTTATATGTTAGGGCTTCCCTTCGCGCTTGGCGCATTTCTTTCCGGCGGACTGGCGGCGGGCAGCATGCTGTTTCTCAATCAACGTTCACGCCTGAAGGAAGATGCCATTATCGGACTGATTTTTTCGTCCTTTTTCGGTATCGGGCTATTTATGGTGTCGCTCAATCCGATGTCGGTGAACATTCAGACCATTATTCTCGGCAACGTGCTGGCGATTGCGCCGGAAGATATTCTGCAACTGGCCATCATCGGCGTTATCTCGCTGACTATCCTGTTTTTGAAGTGGAAAGATCTGATGGTGGTCTTTTTTGATGAAAACCACGCGCGGTCTATCGGTCTGAACCCGGGCCGGTTGAAGCTGTTATTTTTTACGCTGCTCTCCGTTTCCACCGTCGCCGCACTGCAAACCGTCGGCGCATTTCTGGTGATTTGCCTGGTGGTGACGCCCGGAGCAACGGCCTGGCTGCTGACCGATCGTTTTCCTCGCCTGCTCACCATCGCCGTCGCTATCGGCAGCCTGACCAGCTTTTTCGGCGCCTGGCTGAGCTACTGGCTGGACGGCGCAACCGGCGGAATTATTGTCGTTCTGCAAACGCTGCTGTTCCTGCTGGCATTTGTCTTCGCGCCAAAACACGGTCTGCTGGCGAATCGCCGCCGAGCCCGTCTGGTGAACAAGGAGCAAGTATGATCTTAACAATGCTGCTGGAACCTTTTCAGTTCAGCTTTATGGTCAATGCGCTGGTCATCTCCACTATTGTCGCCGTCCCCTGCGCGCTGCTGTCGGTATTTTTAGTACTCAAAGGCTGGGCGCTAATGGGCGATGCCATGAGCCACGCGGTTTTCCCGGGAATTGTGCTGGCATGGATTGCAGGTATCCCGCTGGCAATTGGCGCGTTTATCGCCGGGCTATTCTGTGCGGTGGCGACGGGCTATCTCGACGATAACAGCCGTATCAAACGCGATACTCTGATGGGGATTGTCTTTTCGGGCATGTTTGGTGCGGGACTGGTGCTGTACGTCTCTATCCAGTCAGAAGTCCATCTCGATCATATACTGTTCGGCGACATGCTGGGCGTATCGTTAAGCGATATCATGCAAACCGCGGTTATCACGCTGGGAATAGCGCTTATCATCGGACTTAAATGGAAAGATCTGCTGCTGCATGCGTTCGACCCGCATCAGGCAAAAGCCAGCGGGCTTAACACCGCACTGCTGCATTACGGCCTGTTATGCATGATAGCCCTGACGATTGTCGCCACGCTAAAATCAGTCGGGATTATTTTGTCGATCTCCTTACTGATTGCGCCTGGCGCCATTGCGATTTTAATGACGCGAAAGTTTTCTCACGCCTTGTGGCTGGCGGTGGTTATGTCGGTTATTACCTCGTTTATGGGCGTGTACCTGTCATTTTTCATCGACAGTGCTCCGGCCCCTACCATCGTCGTACTATTTTCCCTGCTGTTTGTGATTACCTTTATTTATTCCACCCTGCGCGACCGCCGTTTAGAACGGCGACGCCTGCATGATGTGCTATAGGGCTAATCAGCGCCAGCTTAACAGCGGGCTGAACGCCTCTCGCCCCACCAAAGCGCGCAGCGCAGGCAGATGGCAACTGCGCGCCAGAAGCGGCGGAACGGCAAAAATGGTGTCGCTGGAGAGCATCACGTTCTCCAGCTGTCCCCAAAAGTACCAGCCGGTATCAACGCCGCTGTCAGGAACACATAAATGCAAGTGTCTGCCCTCCTGCGGCTCATCGGCAATACCCAGCCAGTGACTAAAGCGCGGGATTTCCGGTACAACATGCGTCACCAGCGCGCAGCGTCCAACCTGGCTGGCCGGAATATAAAAATTCTGCGAACCCAGCGTGACGCGCACCGCTGCAAGGTTAGTGAGAGCCGTCATAGCCACGGGTCTCCTGATAACGATCAAACACCAGATTCAGGTCGAGCAGCGTGAACCAGGTTTCCGTCACGTTAACCACACCCACTGCGATCGTTTGCAGCGCCGAAGGCAGCGAGTCTCCCGGCAAATGAATCTGGCTTTCAACAACGTCCAGCACATCAATCAGTTTGTCTATCAGGATCCCGCTTTGCATTTTTTCGGCACAACCAATCAGGATGGTGCGTTTACCTGCCAGATTGACGGCAGGGGTGTCGATCAGGCTGTCCAGCCTCATCACCGACTCGACTCGCCCGCGGTAATTAATGACCCCTTCAAGCATTGGCGGGCAACAGGGAACCCAGGAGATCGGGCGCTCTGCGAGGATCTCTTTGATCTGCGCGCCGTAAAAAGCAAAATTCTTACCCGCCAGTTGAAATAACACCAGCGTACGCTGCGGCTCATCAACGTTTTCACATTCCGGCTTTTCGCCATGATTCAGCGCGAGAATGTGCTCCAGCTGTTGGCTCATGTTTTCTCCTTTTACTCAGCAACGCAGAAGGTGTTGCGGCCATTTTGCTTCGCGGCGTATAGCGCTTGATCGGCACGTTCGCGCAGCGTTTCGATCCGATCGCCAAACTGCCACTGCGCAATACCCGCGCTGAAGGTGCTGTGAAAGCTGACATCATTGACGGAAAACGTGACCTGTTCGTAATCTCTACGTAATCGTTCGACCACCCGCGCCGCCTTGTCACTGCTGGTGTTAGGCATGATGATGACAAATTCTTCACCACCGTAACGCCCCACGATATCGGTGCTGCGTAAGCGATGCGAAAACAGCTGCGAAATACCGACAATCACCTGATCGCCGACCGCATGACCGTAGGTATCGTTAACGCTTTTGAAGCGATCCAGGTCCACCATCACCATGCAAAACGGGTTGCCACTGTAGTTCGACTCGGCAATCGCGCTTTTAAGAAAATGGGTGGTCGTCGAGTGGTTATATAACCCGCTCAGGCTGTCCTGCGACATGCGGGCACGCAGGACGCGCATTCTTTCCGCGCGGATCGATACGGCTCGAATCAACTCCTCTGGATCGGCCTGTTTGAGAATAAAATCCTCCGCGCCAATACTCATCGCTCCCAACTGCGCATGCTTGTTGGTCTCGCTGGAGAGATAAGCGATAGGTAGGCCAATATGTTGCGGTATTTGCCGAATCAGTTTTGTCAGTTCCTCGCCGCTGAACTCCGGCATGTGGTAATCCATCAACACCAGATCGATCGGTTGCGCATTCAGCACGTGCAGTAAATAGTGAGGTTTTTCCAATACATGTACTTCCATTCCCGCCATGCGCAGCATTTCGGCGTTGTACTCCGCCACCGCCGGCTCGTCATCGATCATCAGCACCTGATAAGGTTTTCTCAGCGACGGTTGAGTCAGGCGGTGAAGTTCCTGTACTAAATCGGTAATCGAAGCCGGTTTTACGTAGTAACCATCACAGCCGGATTTAATGGCGTTGATGCGGGCGTTAAAATCGCTATGACACGAGAGAAACAACACCGGGAAAGGTTTACCCACTTTGCGCTTCAGATCCGACATCGCCAGCGGTCCACCATAGGCGTTGTCCGGAAAGCTGACGTCCATAATCACCACGGCAGGCGGTTGCAACAATACGGCCTGAGTAAAATCCTGCGTGCTTGCGAACACATGGCAGGTAAAACCAAAGCAGCGCAGTTGAGTAGCGAGCAGTTCAACCTGGTCGAGGTCATCATCACACAGGTAGATAGGCTTGCTGGCCCGCCGAACATATCCCTCTTCCGGGCGTTGCGCGGCGATCGGTAAAGTAAAATCCGTATCGCTGATGCGATGCTCAAGGTTGAGCTGCTCCTGAGTCAGGGTGTACAACCAGCGTATGATTCGCCGCAGCTCATCGTAATGCAGCGTGCCTGGCTCCGTTTCTGGCTCCGTCAGTAAACGCTCACCTTCTGCTGAAGCATTCGCCAGCGGGCTAAAACCAAATGACCCCGCCGAACCGTGGATACTGTGCAACAGAATATGCAACTGTTTACGACAGGCTTCGCTGGGCTCTGCGACCAGTTGAACGAGTAATCTTTCCGCTTGCGCCAGCATGTCGGGGATTCGACGTAAAAACCCCTGGCGCAAACGCGCTATTTTTTCCTGCGCAGCCGCCATCGCTATGTGTTTATTTTCTTGTTTCATCACACGCCCAGGCTTATTTCGTAACCGCAGGTGGCTGCAGTAGCGCGTTCACCGCAGCCCCCAGATTTTCCGCAAGGTTTTCATCTTTTTTAACCCAACGGTCGTACGCAACGTCGCTGACCGTCACTTCATTGGCACTCAGTAAAATAAAAGGTTTGGACCAGTGCTGAGCGCGTAACAACGCCAGTAAATCCAGTCCGCTAATCTCTGGCATATGCAGATCGCTAATCACCAGGTCGATATTGTTGTCCGAGTCCAGGCTTGCTAAGGCGGAAATCGCGCTTTCCACAATCACCACATCGTAGCCATCCATTTGCAAAAAAATAGACGCCAGTTCGGCCGCAAAAAGATCATCATCAACTAATAAAATTCGCATCTTCTCTCTCGATTTTGCGCCATCAGCACAAAAGCATTTTTAATGTTTTTATCAAACTGTCCTGCTCGAAATCGCCTTTGGCGATGTAGGCATCCGCCCCCACCTGAATCCCTCGCCGCCGGTCCTCTTCCTTTGCGCGGGACGTCACGATGATGATTGGCGTGTGCTGATAATTTTTCTCTCCTCGCAAGGATTTGGTGAAGGTGAAACCATCCATAAACGGCATCTCGACATCCGTCAGTACGGCATCAAACTGGGTCAGTTTCGCTTTTTGCAGTCCAGACAATCCGTCTTCTGCCAGCGTGACCTGATAACCGTGCGCTTCCAGCACATTCTTTTCTATCTCGCGGGTATTGAGGGAGTCGTCAACCACCAGCACGTGCCAGGCATCCGGCGTAACGTTTGCCGCCGGTGCGGGTGCCGTGGTTTGTCGCGATTGCTGCGCCATCGCCATCAGCGCGGGGACTTGCAGAATGCTGACCAATTGGTTTTCCGGCGTTTGTACCATCCCGGAAACCAGCGACTGCTGCTGCATATGCTTCGGTAACGGTTTGATCATCATCTTGCGTTCATCGAGCAGCTTATCCACCCGCAGCGCCATTTTGCTAAACTGGTTTTGCACCACGATTAACCGCTGCCCAGCCGGTGGAGAACTTCCCTGACGCTCATTAATACCCAGCAAGGCGCCTGTGCAGACCACCGGGATAAACTCGTTATGCAAAATAATGGCGGGTCGCCCGGCAATATCGCTAATTCCCTGCGCCGTGCACTCCACCACCTCGACCACATACTGCGCGGCCAGTCCGAACAGGTGTCCCTGCTCTTCAAATTGCAGAATGCGCATCATCGTTAGCGAAACAGGCAGACGCAGACTAAAGCTGGTTCCGACGCCCGCACGGCTATAAACCTGCAAATCTCCTTGCAGATCGGTCACCACCGTTTTGCGCACCACATCAAGGCCCACGCCGCGGCCGGAAAGCTCGGAGACTATCTTGCTGGTAGAAAAACCAGGATGAAAAATTAGCTCATTACACTCCTGCTCGGAGAGCTGCCCGGCCATGGAAGCAGGAACCAGACCTTTACTGACCGCCTTCGCGCTGATGGCCTCATAGTTCAGACCGCGACCGTCATCTTCGATACGCAGTAGTATCCCACTGCCGTCCTGTTGGGTAGTGATGGTAATGGTGCCACGCGTGGATTTACCGAGCGCCAGACGTTCATCGATCTCGCCAATCCCGTGATCGACGGCGTTACGCAGTAAATGCGTCAGCGACTCCGATAAGCGGTCAATCAGCTGACGATCGATTTCCACTTCTCCGCCGACAAAGCGGCATACCACCTGCTTATTCAGCGTGGAAGCCAGCTCACTGACCTGCAGCGAAATCGGTTCAAACAACGTTGAAAGCGGCAGCATGCGGATCCGTGCCGCCACGTCGTACAGTTCAAACATTTGCAAATGCTGGAGCTGGACGCTCTCTTTCAACTGCGCGCTGAAATCGTGGATCTGCTGGCGAAGCTGTTCGGCGCTCAGGCCTGGCAGTCGCGGGACCAGTTGACTCAGATTTTGGATCTGTTGCTCAAGGCGGTCATGCCCGGCGAGAACTTCCCCCAGGATGTCGATCAGGCCATCGAGCTTATTCAGCTTTACCCGCACGAAATCGGCCTGCTTAATGCCGGAATCCATGCTGGCTGCCGCCGCAGGCGTTGGGGTGCCTGCTTTTTCCGTTGTCCCTGCACCTTCGACCGCCAGCGTGACAGCCTCTCCCCGGCTGGCGCGGGCAAGGCGTTCGCACAGCCCGGCGTCCGCCGGTGGCAACTGATTATCCCCTTCGCTGACAAAAAGCTGCGTCAACTGGCCGGAGAGATACTCCACGGACTCATGAATCAGATTGCCCAGCGCCCTGTCCGGCGTCAGTTTGTTATCACGCAGCTCACTCAATACATCCTCAAGATGATGAGTGACATCGGCGATACTTTGCAGTTTCAGCATCCGCGCGCCCCCTTTCAGGGTATGCGCAGCGCGAAACATCTCGCCTATCCAGGCTTGCGTATGCTCATCAGCGGAGAGGAGAAACGCCCCTTCGCTGATCGTCTGCAAATGACCTCTCCCTTCATCAATAAAGCGCAGAACGAATTTTTTTAGACAGATAGCCATAATCGCTCTTATTAGCCACTTTGGTGGGCGAATTGCGCCAGTTGATGTTCACACAGGAAACGAAACGTATGGCCTGGAAAAACGATCGGCAAACGCAGACGACAAACCGATGATGGATTGTTCATTTCAGCATTCAGTAACTGCATTACCACGCGATAAGTCCGTTGTGCGGGCTGGCGCAGCTCGCTTTGTCGGTACATTTCGGCCAGGTAATAGTGTGCCGGCCAGTAGCCCGGTTCCTGATAAACCACCTGTTTGAACCAGGCGATAGCCTGCTGCGTCTGGTGTTGCCACATCATCGCCAGGCCGAGCAGCATTTTGGCCTCTGCCGACCACTCATCCTGCGCGAGGATCTGCTGCGCGTTGCCGGCTGTCTGAGAAAATTCACGTTGCTCAAGGGCTATCACCCCCTGGATCAGCAGCGCATCCTGATTACGGGGATCGTCGCGTAATACGCAGGCGATACACTTTTCGGCTTCAGAAAAACATTTCTCATCGAGACAGGCGCGTGCTTTCTTCAGCCAGTCATTATTCTGCTGCACCGTTGGCGCAGAAGCGTCCTGTTCAACCACCGTTCTCGGCGGTGCAACGCGCAATGCAGCTCGGGGCACGGGCGCGACCTTCGCCGCTTCGCGATGGTGACAAAAATAGAAAATGCCCTCTTCCTGCTCCAGTTTTAGAATGTCGAAATTGTTGGCCAGCGTTTCTGCATTGCCAAAAAATAAGGCCCCCTGCGGCTGTAACATCTTCAATAAATTACCGTGCAGTTCACGACGCGTTGGCGTGTCGAAATAGATGGACACGTTGCGCAGCAAAATGATGTCCACTTCCGGCAGCAACTGCTCTTTTATAATGTTGGTGCGATGAAAGGAGACTTTCTCACGAATCTCATCATGCAGCCGGTAGAGGTTTCCCGAGCGGGTAAAGTAACGTTGCTGAATACTCGGGTCGACGCCGCGAAACGAGTAGCTTGAATAGCAGGCGTTACGGGCTTTTGCGAGGATTGCCGGGTCAATATCACAGCCGTAAATTTCAATACGCTGCGCCATCGCGCCGAGGAATTTCTCATGCAGCTTGATAGCCAGCGAGTAGGCTTCTTCCCCCGAGGAGCATCCGGCACTCAGAATACGCACCGGGCCGCTACGCTGTTGCAGCAGACGTGGGATCCACTTGTCACAGATTAAATCCAGCGTATCGCTTTCACGGAAAAAATAGGTTTCGTTAATCGTAATCAACGTAATGAAGCTATCAAACTCGTTCTGCGAGATACGCAGTTGCTCGTAGTATTCATAGTAATCACTGATTTTTCGCTCAGCCATTCGTCGACTCAGCGCCGTTTTCAGCAGTGCTTCCATGGCGTTATCGAAGTGTAAACCGACCCGTTCTTTGATCAGACGGGCATAATCAGGAAGATTGGGGATCATGGCAATTTACTCTCAAAGCGCCCGTGACACGCCATTGCAAGCAACACTTTGGCAAGGCCATCCAGTGGGATCGTGCGGTGTATCAGCTGCTTGTCGATCGCGTTCTTATTCATACCAAATACCACCGAACTCTCTTCGTCCTGCGCCAGCGTTCTGCCGCCTCGCCGGAAAATAAGCTCGATGCCGCGACAGCCATCGCTGCCCATCCCCGTCATGATCAGTCCGACGGCTTTTTCGCGAAACACTTCAGCCACCGACTCCAGTAACAGATTGCAACTGGGATGGTAAACGTCACTTTCCTGTCTGGGGATCGCCGCCAGACGCTGGTTGTTTTTGACGATCAGATGCTGCTCCGGCGGTAATATATATACATACCCAGCCTGTACCCGATCGTCTTCCTGCGCCAGTCGTACCTTCAGCTCGGTCACGCTGTCCAGCCAGCGCACCATATCTTTTGCGAAACCATCAGCTATATGCTGGGCGATTAGCACCGGACACGGGAACGTACCGGGGAGTTCCTGCAATAGCTTACTCAGCGCCTGCGGCCCGCCCGTCGAGCAGGCAATCGCCAGCACAAAAGGCCAGTCCTGCGGCGACTGTGCGGCATCCGTTGTCGGTCGTGCAGTTGGCATCACCGGTTCACCAGGATGGCGTAATCCCTTGATATGACGAATAACTTTCACGCCAACCAGCAATTCTACTTTGCGATGCAGGGCGTCCGTTGATAGCGGGAAATCACTGCTATGATGCAGCACCGCCAGCGCACCGCGTGAAATGTAATCATCATCCCATTGTTTTTCTGGGCAAAATCTCATGACCAAAATGGGGATGGCGCTGGTTGCCATAATCGTTTCGACAACCTCGACGTTATCGGCGCTTGAGGTATCCAGCGTCAGAATCAGCAGATCGGGCATCAGCTGTTGCAACAACCGAATCGCCAGCCGGCGATGGGCTGCTTGCCCCACTACCTTAATATGCGGGTGATCCTCCAGTTGCCTGACCAGCTCATTACGCGACGCGCTGCCCAGGTCGAGGATCAGCACCCGAATGTTGCCGCTATTCATGCTTCTGCTTCCGTCAGAGTGAATGAGGACGACGCCTCTTTCAGCGCTTTCGACAACTGCGTCATGTCCTGGCTGACAACCAGAATGTCTTTGATGGACTGCGAGGTATAGTTACTGGCAACGACAATCTCTCGCAGCGCCATAACCACCTGATTACTTGCTGTTTTCTGCTGCTGGGTAGACAGGGATATTTGCAGCGCCGCCGTCGAGGTTTGCTCTGCAGTCACAACGATATCATTCAGATGCTCGGCGCTGACTTTGCACGCTCTGGCGCCCGCTTTGATGCTCTCGCCGCCTTTTTCGGCGTTCAGCACCAGGCGATTGATTGCGTTTTGGATCTCGCTGATCTTATTCTCAATCTCAACCGTCGATTCCGTTACCGAGTCGGCCAGACGGCGGATTTCAGCTGCCACCACCGAGAAACGCTTACCGGCTTCCCCGGCGCTGGCCGCTTCCAGCGCGGCGTTAAAGGCGATCAGTTTCGTTTGATCCGCGACGCTGTTAATGATCACCATCACCCGACTGATTTCCGTCGACTTATTGCCGAGCATCATGATTTCACGCATGTTTTGCTGATTGTCGGTGTCAATATCCGTCATGCGCATCAGCAACTGCGACATCGATTCTGAACCTTTATTGCAATCATCAAGGGTCTGATTGGCGATATCCACAACCGCCCGCGAATGTTCAGCAATTTGCGTGGAAGACGCTGACAGTTCCTCCATGGTGGAGGTAATTTCAGCCACCGAAGAAGAGGTTTCCACGCTGGTTGACGCCTGACCATCTACCGCCTCGGTGATGTGCAGCGACGCCTGATGCACCGAATTCGCATGAGAAACCATACCACCGACCAGCGAGTGCAAACGCTGGCGCATCGTTTCTACCGCGCTCAGCAACTCGCCAATCTCATCGTGATGATCGACCTGCACATCCACCGTTAAGTCGCCTTCAGCGATACTCTGCGCAATCCCCAATACGCGGTTTAAGCGCCGGGAAATCAGGAAGCGGCTGGCAACGGCAATCAGCAATAAAATGATGGGCAGCAGCAGCGCCGTGAATAACAGCAGACCGTTACGCACCAGATTGCTGCTTTTGGCGACATCGTCAACGTAGTTGGTCGTTGCGATTATCCAGTTAATCCCTTCAACGTATTCATAAACGGCGACTTTGGTTTTCGGCAATGCGCCATAACCGCTCACCCAGTTGTAATAGGTGATGCCATTTTTATGTTCGAGCATATCGGCAAATAGCTTAAAACCATTGGCATCAGTAATATTAATGACCTGCTGGTTGTTCAATGAGGGATGGACCAACATCCGACCCGGTTCAAATCCGGCATCCAGTACGTAGGCATAGCCATCTTTGCCAATATGCACATTCAGCAAACGCTGAATAATCGGTTGCAGACTTTGTTTGACGTCAAAACCTACCGCAACCGCCCCAACCACCTGGCCATATTTATCGGCAATCGGTTCATAGTGACTAATAAACTGCTTACCAAATAGCGTCACTACGCCGGAAAAAGGTTTGTTCTTCAAAAGTAACGGTAATGCCGGGTTGTCGCGCCCCAACGCCGTTGCGGTTGCCGTATTGCCTGAACTTGCCAGCAAGGTGCTACTAACGCGCACAAACTGCTCGCCTTGCAAAATAAACGTGCTGGCAAATACGCTGGTTAGTTCGGTGAAATGCGCGTTGGTGTTCGGGTTACTCAGGACCGCTTTTAATTCAGTAGAGTCCATGTAACGCAGCGGTTTATTAGCAACGTTTTGGTAGTTGTTGATATAAACATTGCTGTAATGCTCCGCATCGCGTGTCACTCGCTGGAATTCGTTAGATATGCTGTTGTGGAATATACGCGTGTTGGTCTTAATCATCTCCAGCGCATTGACCTGCAGTTGTCTGGAAAGATAAGACGATAATATAAAAGAGGCGCCAATCAGCAATGTTGCGATACAAACCACCAGAATCATGCCGAGCTTCATCGCTACACCGGGATGGATATTGTGTAGCCAGGATAGCACCCGAACGCGCGGCCCCACACCGCTGGCACCCGCCGTTCGATTTTTCACTTTAATAATGTCACTCATATTTTTTATTCTCTACCTGAGAAGAAATGACTCTTTTTGGTCATAAGAAGTTCGCGCTCTGCTTATTCCAGCGAAAGCAGCGGCGTAGGCTTGCCAATGTGATATCCCTGTAACCACCCCACATCCATTTTTTCCAGACACGCCTGAATCGTAGCGTTTTCAACAAACTCGGCGACAACCTGCATATTTTTCATTTCGGCAACGCGGCAGAATGACTCGACGATGTAATAGCTGATTTCACTTTCGGTGATCCGTCGAATAAAAGAGCCATCGATCTTCAGAATGTCTGCTTCGATATTCATCAGGCGGGCATGACTGGCAAACCCGGTACCAAAGTCATCAATGGCTACCCGACATCCCAGTTGGCGTATTAAACGAAGCGTTTCCACGGTTTGCTCTTTGTCTGAAAGCGTATCGGCTTCCGTTATCTCAAAAATAATCCGCTGCGGCTCGACCGCGTAATCGTGCAGGAGCTGGGTGAGCTTCGCGATAATATTGGAGCGACATACCGTCACCGGCGCCAGGTTGATGGAAAAACAGCGCTGCGGATGGTTACGCATAAATTTCAGGGTATTTTCGATAACCCAGAGATCGATATCAGGCGCCAGCCCCGCATCATGAGCAACCGGCAGAAAGCTGTTCGGAGGAATAAATTCCCCCCGTTCGTTGAGCATGCGGATCAATATTTCATGATACGGCGCTTCACCATTGGTACTGACGATTGGCTGCGCCATCAGCACAAACGTGTTGTTATCCAGCGCATTTTGCAGCGCGGTGCGAATTTCCGTTTTATCGACAATGTGGTTGCCGAGGATCCGGCTATGCTGCGCCTCAATGTTTTCCGGCCTGCCGTTGGTCAGCGATAAACCCGCCACCATGCCCAGCTTCCCCACCAACTGATAAATGTCATCACTGAGATCGTTAATCAGGCAATAGCCCAAACCGCTGCGAAAACCCAGCCGATGGTTATTGTAAAAAAGCCGAAAACTATTGGCCGCCTGGTACAAGTCGCATAGCCGTTCCCAGGTACTATTTTCAAGCCGAATCAGCAGATCGTAACCCGCGTGGTAATAGACTTTCTCGCTTTTAACCAGGTGTTGGCGCAGATGGTCGGCGAGGATCTTCTGATAGCGGGCGCGAAAATGAAAGCCATAGCGGCGCGAAAACAGCTCCAGCTCCGGAATTTGTATCAGGCACACCGTCGCGTGCTCAGTCGTAAACAGCTCCGTCTTCAGCGCACGCAGATTCGCCATACCCGTCATCGGATCGGTCAGGCCGAGCAGAAGCGCCTGGTTAAATCGCTGGCGGGTAAATTTGGCCAGCACTCCCATGATCACGATGGTAAGCGTAAAGACAAAGATCAACGTTGAAACCAGCGCCTGATGCTGAATGAAGTCCACATCGCTGGCGATATAACTGTCGTTATGTTTGCCTAAAATGATCACCACGATGGTCCACACCAGCATGGTGAACAAATGACCAATTTTAATGGATCCCCACAGCATTAACGGGAACAGCAAGATCAGGCTATAGAGAGAGAAAAAGACGTTCAGATTGTCCGGTGATGTTAAAAAGAACATCAACAAAAAGAGTAAGGCGCACCATGAAATAGCGCCAAAGGCGCTGATATTGCCTTTACATTGTGCAGCAATTGCCCGCCAGAAAGTCAGCAGGAAAGATGGTCGACGGATGATTCGATAAATTTTGTAAAATAAAGGGATACCCGTCAGACAGCCGTTGATGCTCCCCTGAACGCGTACCAGCATACCCAGACTTAACGCCGGAAAGTTATCCACATCTGGTCGTTGGCCATGGGTGACAATCATCGCAAAAAGTTTACCCAGCACCAGATACAGCAGGACGTTATAGCCACACAGCCAGACCAGACGATTAAGGCTGATTTTGATACGACCAAAGCTAACGCAACTGCGTCTGCCCGTGACTCTGCGGTAAGCGGCGTAGCTTAAAGTTGCAGCTAAGATCAGGCACAACGCATCTACCCGTTGGTTTTGCGGGCCGATCGCAAACATGACGATAAGGAACAGAACAAATCCCGGTATCACCCGAAAACCAAACAAGACTAATGCGGCAGAAAATACGGCCAGTTTGAGATCGTAAACTGTTAAAATAGTATTATTGATAATACTGTAACCGTTAAGATATTGTGCCAGCGGGTAAAAAAGGCCAGGTAACGCAAGTGGCAGACACCATTCCCGAATGTTTTTTACCGTGTTTGTATTTATTATTGCGTCCAAATCAATTTATCCGCTATGCACTATACCAATAGGACTTTAATCCAGACTCGAATGTCACAAACAAATCCTTTTGGGTCAGTCGATGCACCATAGCAAAATTGTCAACATTGACCGCGCACTGAGAAAATAAAATAAGGTTCTATATTGAAGTGAGCATCTTATTCATATCAAATCAGGAAATAAATACCCATTTATAGACAAAAATGGACATCCCGCAGGGATAATGCCACGTCCTTCCCTGATAAAATAAAAGCTAATTCATTGATGCCACGTAAAAAAACAAGAACTCCAGTGATAAGCCATTAGCACCTCCAACCAGTGTGCACAAAAAAGCTTCGCGGACAGCATTAATGTCAACATTAATATGTTGTCGAGGGCATAACGAAAAATGTATTTTTATGCACACTTTTGCCTGTTGACGAAAAGAGCAGCGTTATCTATATTCGCATACCGTATTTTTGTCATTACTCACCATGGTTCAATGTTATTTATTTGTTACGTCATTACGTTTCACCTCTTTCATCTACTTGTTTGCAACAATAATATTCCATTAAGTAATAACAGAAATTAAATTTAGTATCGCGTAATCTTTTCAGGAATTAACATAATCCGTGGCAAAGTCTCTGTTTTCCCTTAAAGCAATAAAAGGGTGGCAACATTCCATCACTGGCAAAATAACGCAGTTCTTGCTGGCGGGTATCGTTATTGCTTTTAGCGCTGGCGCCTTTACTAACTGGAGCCTGATAGACAACTTTTCTTATCAGCAGTGGGTACAGCGAGCTGAAGCAAATGCGCAGATTATGACCTACATCATCCGTAGCGTGTATACCACCGTTTCGGTTGAGACCAGCGATGCGGGGCAGATATCCCGCATCGTCTCCGACAGACAGATTGGCGATACCGACTCCATCCTGCAAACCGGTTATAACCCGGTAGACGTCCTGGCGCTGGCGTCAGTTCAGACGCACAGCCCCACCTGGCTGTTTCTCTATACGCCGGAGAAAGGCTTCGTTGGCATCAATAACAAATCAGAAGATGGCGAAGGGATTATCTCCTTCTCAGGCCGCCTGCCGCGCGATGTGCTGGTCAATTACTATGTTGGTTTCGCCCAGATTAATGGCGAAGAGTGCTTTATCAGCGCCGTACCTATTTTGACGCCTTCTGGTGAGATCCTCGGGAGCCTGATAAGCAGCATCGGTAAAAAAAGCGAGTTGTATGCCACCTACGACGCGATGCTTAAAAAGAGCAGTATCATTTTTGTTCTGATTTTACTGGTGACGCTGGCCCTGGTCACAATGTTTATGCGCCGCCTGTTCCGTCCTGTTCCGCTGCTGATAAACTCCCTCACCCGCATCGCCCATGAAGAGACGGATTGCATAACCCCCTATCTTGATCAGGACGACGAAATTGGGCATCTGGCCGGGGCCATTGAAAAACTGCGCGTCGCGATGAAAGAGCGTGGCTATCTGCAACGCATGCATGAAATGTCGCAGAAGATGGAGCATATGGCCCATCATGATTCACTCACCGGATTACCCAACCGCGTTTCGTTCGGCCAGGCGTTGGATAAGCGCGTTAGTGAACTGCATCTGGAGGACAGAGCGTTCAATCTGCTGTTGATTGACCTCGACAACTTCAAGCCGGTGAACGACACCTTCGGCCATAAAGCGGGCGATGAACTGTTAATCAGCGTTGCCCAACGTCTGCAGTTATTGCTGGGTCCCAACGATATTGCGGCGCGTCTGGGCGGTGATGAATTCGCCATCCTGCAACATGTCGACGACAACGCCATCAAAGAAGCGAATCGGCTGGCGAAGCGTATCATCCGCGCGCTGAGCACCCCGTTTACCTGGAGTTCTCATACTTTTTCTATCAGCTGTAGCATCGGTATTACCACCGCGCCCAGGCAGGGGAATACTACCTCAACGCTCATGATCAATGCCGACCTTGCCATGTACGCGTCTAAGCATCATGGCCGGGGTTGCTACCACTTCTTCGAAGACGGCATGGTGATGATGCAAACCCACAGCCTGTTCATTAATCAGGAAATTATCGATGGTATTGATAACAAGGAGTTCGAACTTCATTACCAGCCGATTATTAATCTGCAAGATGAAAGCGTTTATGGCTACGAATCGCTGATCCGCTGGAATCACCCCACTAAGGGACTGATTTATCCCGATTATTTTATCAATATCGCCGAAAGCTCCGGCCTGATTGTGCGTTTAGGCGAATGGATTATTCGCCAGTCCTGCGAAGCCGCAGCCAAATGGCCAGAGCATGTCAGAGTTGCCGTTAATATCTCGGCCTACCAGTTGCACAGCCCCGGACTGGTTGACGTGATTAAAGATGCGTTACGCATCAGCCAGATCTCAGCGGAACGCCTGGAAATAGAAATCACCGAATCAGAAAAACTGGATAAATCGATCGCCTTACCCGTACTGAAAGAGATCCGTTCTCTGGGTATCGAAATCGCGATGGACGATTTAGGAACCGGCTACGCGGCGCTGGACTATCTGCTGATCTATCCCTTCACGCGTATCAAGATCGCGCGCACGTTGGTCGATAAGCTCCAGCAGGATAATGCCAGCCAGTATTTGATTGTGATGCTGATTCAGTTTGCCCATAAATACAATATGTCGGTTACCGCTGAAGGGGTGGAAACCGCACAGCAGCGCGACATTTTGCGCGCCATTGAATGCCAGAATGTACAGGGCTATTTCTTTAGCTATCCGCTGCGTGAACGTGAGGTACTTGCCGCGTTTGCCGCAGAGGTCAGTGAAGAAGGACTGTGCCATGTCTGACATCTTGCGCCTGGCAAAACGCATGCTGATGGCGGTTGCCCTGCTGATGATTGGGGCTACGCCATGCTTAGCGGGAACTCAGTTGCAACTGCACACGCTGGAGCAGATCGCGACTACAAAAACCATTACCCTTGGTTATCAGGATGATGCGTTTCCTTTTTCCTGGCAGAACGGCAACCGCCCTGCGGGTTACTCTATCGATATCTGCAACAGTATCGTCAGCGCGCTCAAGACAAAACTTCAGCTTAAAAAGCTGAATGTAAAGTGGGTAAAAGCCAATTCAGCATCGCAGTTTGTACTGATTAAAAACCACATGGCAGACATCATGTGTATACCTGCCTTTTATTCGAAAAGTCGCCACACTATTAGCGAATTTTCACTGCCGTTTTACTTTTCAAGCACCCGCTTTGTGATGCGTAAAAATGAAAGTAATGACAGTCTGGCAGAACTTTCGGGACATAGCGTGCTGGTAAAAAGTGGTACGATTTACGTTGAACAACTGCAAAAAGTGAATGCTGCTAATGACCTGGATATTAATATTCAGCTCGATACCAATAACATTACAGCCTTCAATGAACTGAAGAACGGCGAGTATTCTGCGCTGATCTCCAGCACCGTTTTACTGAAAGGGATGATTGCGCAAACACCTAACCCTGAAGACTATAAACTTTCCAACATTGCGCTTAGTGCTCCACTACCGGCAGGCTTGTTACTGCCGTTACACGATAAAGAATTTAAAGAATTCGTTGATGCCACGCTTTCTTCCCTGATGACCAGCAACGAATTTACTGCGCTGTACAATAAATGGTTTCTGTCTCCCATTGCCCCGCAAGCTATTAATTTAAACATCCCCATGTCAGACAACCTGAAAGCATTAACCGCAGCTAAAAAGAAGATCAGTTTTGATTATGAAAAATATAATTAATCGTGAGATGACAAGGATGAAGCGCACGGTGCAATGGCTGTTGTTACTGGCAGGCATCGTCATTTCCCCCGCGCTGATGGCGCAACAGAACGCTGCGACGCTCGACCACATTCAGAACAGCAGCGTGCTAAACGTGGGTTATCGCCAGCTGCCGCCGTTCTCTTTTACAGACAACAGTGGCAAGGTCACGGGGTATACCATCGCGGTATGTAACATGATTGCCGATAAGTTACGCCAGTATCTGAAGCTCAACAAATTAACCATTCATTATATTCCCGTGAATTTTGCCGAACGCTTCTCCGCATTAAACACGCGTAAAATAGATATGGACTGTGGCGTAAATACCAATGCGCCGGAGCGAACCTCCAGCGTGTCGTTTTCTGACAACTATTACACCGCAAAGATGCGCATCATCTCTTTGCGTAAAAATAATATCCAGTCAATTGCCGATCTTAAAGGACGCACGGTGAGTCTGACCGGAAGCTCAAAAGATTTGCTGGAATTTAATAAAGCAAACAGAGAGCAACATCTTAATATTTCAACGATTACCAGCACTACCATAAAGGGTGCATTTGAGAAGATGGCGCATAATGAATCCGCCGCGTTCTTTGTTGATGATATTCTCGCCTGGCCGCTGATTAATCATAGCGAGCAACCCGAACTGTTCAGCGTTTCAGCACAAAGCATCGGTAACGATATGCACTATGCCATTATGATGAGGAAAAACGATCCGCAGTTTGTGACGTTTGTTAACAGTACGCTGAAGGACTTTTTTGCCTCGCCGACCAATGTGCAATTACGCAAAAAGTGGTTGTCTCCCTGGACCTGCGAAAAGATGAAAAATCCATCGCCAGACAGTTGCCAGCATAACCATTGAACATTATCAGCAACAGCTTACGCCAGCGCCTGCTTCGCCTGTGGAAAATCCCCGGGATGCTGCTGTTGCTGCTATCGGTCCATTCGCTTCGTGCGGCCTGGGATTTCGCCAGTATTCAGCAGAAGTCTGATGCGCTTTACGGCCCGGCAACGCCAGAGGCGCAACAACGGATCCGCGCCTGGCAACAGCTTTTGCTTACGTTGCGCAGTGCCGACGAGCAAACGCAATTACGCGCCGTAAATCAATTCTTTAACGATAAAATCCGTTATACCGAAGACATTGATGTCTGGCACAGCGTGGATTACTGGGCCACTCCCATTGAGTCGCTACGCAAAGGTGAAGCGGATTGTGAAGACTACGCGATCGCCAAATATTTCACCCTCCGCCAGTTGGGCGTCTCCGAAGACAAGCTACGCATCACTTACGTTAAAGCCCTGCGTTTAAACCGCGCGCACATGGTGCTGACCTGGTACGCCACCCCTGAGGCGATTCCTCTGGTGCTCGACAGCCTGACCAGCACTATTTCACCTGCTACGCAGCGCATGGACTTATTACCCGTCTACTCCTTTAACAACACCGGCCTTTGGCTTCCCGGCAATCAGAACAATAAACGTGTTGGGGATAGCAAGAGGCTTTCTCGCTGGCAGCAAGTTTTCACCAAAATGCGGGAAGAAGGCTTCCCGATGGATAAATAGGAATCGCCCGTGTCTCTTTTTAAACAGTTACTTCTGGCAATCTCTCTCTTTATGATGGTTGTATTCTGCGGCAATTTTATTGTGACGCTGGAGAGTTCCCGCAATCAGTCCAATAACCAACTTCTTTCACATGCCCAGGATGCGGCAACGGCGCTGGGCGTTTCGCTGACGCCCAACGTCAACGACCCGGCAATGATCGAGCTGATGGTGAGCTCTATTTTCGATAGCGGTTACTACAAAAAAATCCGCATCGTCGACCTGGCAAACGGCAAAATGATGCTTGAGCGCAGCGCTGCGGCATCTATTCCCGACGTCCCCGGCTGGTTCGTTGATCTGGTGGATGTCACTCCGCAAACCGGTGAGGCAACGATTATGCGCGGCTGGCAGCAGGCTGCACGGGTTGAAGTGACCAGCGATCCTATCTTTGCCGTACAGCGTCTGTGGGACAATACCCTGGGTAATCTGTTGTGGATGCTGTCCTGCTGCCTCGCCTGTTTAATCGCCGGTAGTCTACTGCTGCGCAAGCTGCTACGCCCGCTCAATTATCTGGCAAAGCAGTCGGAAGCGATTACCCGCCGCGAGTTTCTGACGCTCCACGAGTTGCCCAAAACGCCAGAATTGCGCCGCGTTGTGGGCGCTATGAATTTGATGGCCGCGAAGCTCAAGTCGTTATTTGAAGAACAAGCTATCTACAGCGAACGTCTGCACAATGAGGCTTATCTCGACAGCCAGACTGGAATTGCCAACCGCCGGGCGTTCGATATGCAGCTTCAGGCGCGGCTAAGCGACGCCGATACCGCGCCGGGATATCTGTTGCTGGTCCGCGTTCAGGATTTGGGCGGTCTGAATCAGCGTTTTGGCGGGCCGCATACCGATAAGCTGTTGCTCAATATCGCCAACCTGCTGAACGCGCATAAAGAAAAATATGCCTCTCTCGACAGTACGCTGGCCCGCATTCGCGGCGGTGAGTTTGCCCTGCTATGTCCTGGCGTGACCCACGGTGAAATACTGGACTTGTCCCATTCGCTCGGCCAAAAGCTGACGGCCTTTTACGCCACCGGGATGTCAGACCAACAGCCGGTGGCCTACACCAGCATGGTACCGTTTAGCGCCGGGGATAACGCCCAGTCATTGCTGATTCAGGCCGATCGCCTGCTGGTAGAAGCCGAAACGCGCACCGATCATCAGGTCGTTCCCACCGCAGAGGTACCTGCGAGTACAGAAGATCAGCATTTGTGGTTTGTTCGTCTGGAGCATGCGCTGGAAAACCAGCAGTTCCAGTTGGTTTATCAGCCGGTGGTCGATTGCCGCCAGCCGGACAAAATTCTGCATTACAAGGTGCTGTCGCGCATCATTGATGAACAAGGTAATACCCTTACCGCTGGTCGATTCCTGCCGTGGATCCACCGCTTTGGCTGGAGCCAACGCCTCGATAAAGTGATGCTGAAACTGACGTTGAATCAGTTGAAAACCGCGCCCGGAAAATTGGCATTGAGTATCTCCGGGAGCTCTGTCGCCAGTGCGACCGCCATTGCTGACCTACTCACTCCACTGCGCTATTCACCGAAATTAGCCAGTCAGTTGATTCTGGAACTCGATGAGAATCAGTTGCCAGGCCCCCATCAAATGGCGGCATTTGTTAAAGCCGTCAGTCAGCACCGCTGCGCGCTGGGTCTGCAACACTTCGGTAGTCGTTTCGATATGATCGGCCATCTGTCACAGTGGGGACTTGCTTACCTGAAAATCGACAGCAGCTATATCCGCAATATTGATGAAGAAAACGATAAGAGTTTATTTATTGAAGTATTATGCAGCGCCACGCGCAGTATTGACTTGCCGCTCATTGCCGAACGGGTTGAAACACAAGGCGAACTGAAGGTATTGCAGGAGTTAGGGATTGATGGCGCAATGGGCCAATTATTAGGTGAACCCGCACCGCTGTGATAAAAGCAGGCAGTCTTGAGACACTTGTATATTGCCGGATGGCGCTTCGCTTATCCGGCCAACAAACTCACTGCCTGCGTCAGCTAAAAAATACGATCATCACCGCCAAGCAGTTGCTCTAACCCGCCAAGTTCCTGGCGCGCATTCGCACGATTCAATAATTTAACCTGCGCCATCGGCGGGAGATCGGTAATGGCAATCACGCCTTTACGCATCAACAGGTAAATCAGATCGTCTAGCACGCGCACCATCTCGAGGTCGCTTTTTTGCAACGTCGCTAAAGCCTGCTGGTTGTCATTTTCCGGGCTTTTTGCCCCGCCTTCTGCCTGCACGTTTGCAGCAGATGAATCAGAATTCATATCAATGCCTTTTCATTTTGCAAGATGCTGCTGCCCTGTTTACGCAGGGCAGCAGGCAATCGTTAGTGGGTGTGGTTTTGATCGGGTTTAGCAATCAGGTGATCTAACGAGTAGCTCGGAGAATGCAGATCGCTGCTTGCCGGACCAGACAGCGCGGTATCTATTCCATGCGCCACTTTTGCCGGACTGGCGATCAAGTGATGATCGCCGCCGCTTTGAATGTACTTCGCAATATCTACGCCTTCATGCAGTTCGCGCGCCAGATCGCTGAGATCGACTTTTTCGAGTACGCCCTTCGCCTTATCGTCAGCGCTGAGCACGGCTGTCGCCTGGCCGTGCCCGGTCGCTGCTGGCGCGTAAGACAGAGACAATGCATTGTCATCAAACAGGTTATGCAGCGCATGTTGCATCGCAGCATGATTCCCTTTATCCACCGTATGTCCTTTCACTGGCGTGGGATCGTCCATCGTCACGTTCAGCGTTTGGGTATAAGGCGTAATATTGCCGTGGTCATCATGCGCCTCAACCAATACGTTCACGCGGTTATGACCTGCACGGAATGCGGAGGTATCGGCCTCAATGTCATAGGTCAGCCCATTATTGCCCTGATGAAGAATGGCATCGTACTGATGACCATTTACCAGCGCTTTAATATGCTCGCCATCATGCACATCACCGCTCACGCTGCCGGTAATATGCGTGACGGTATGCTGTGATTCCGCGCGTGAGATATGGTTATCCCCGGTAACTTTATCGACGATAAGCGTGGCGTCTGCCTGTTGATCAACCGAATAGCTGTGGGACATTATCTTTGAATACGGATTGCCCGGCGCATCATGGCCTTTGACCTCCACCGAAAATGTGGTGTTCACTTCCATGACATGACTGTCCACATCAACGTGATAAACCCGATCGCCATTGCTCAGCGTATCTACCGAACCGGTAAATTCCTGACCGCCAATGTTTAATTTGATCGAATCCCACACATCCACATCACCGCCAAGATGCCCGGTTACCCTCACCGTCGCGCCCTGGAGTTCCTGATGATTGAGAACGTTATCCTGGGTGACATTATCAATATCCATCGTTCCCGCAGCGGTCCTGTCGATGGTGATGGCCTTACTGGTATCGATTTTTCCATGGTTGCCGGAATCATCGTGGGCAATGACATGAGCGGTAATATTTTGATCGTGAAGCAGGTCGGCCGTACTGGCCTCGACGCTAAACACTTTTTGACCACTGCTGTCTTTCACATCAGCAACCAGATCTTTACCGTTAACCGTGACAGTCACCTGATCGCCGACGTCTACATCTCCCGTCACATGACCGCTGATGATGGTTTTCGCTTGCTGCGTTTCCAGGTCATTCAGCACATCGTCTGTCGTCACGTCATCCAGTATGATGGCGGCATTCAGCTGCGTGTCGATAGTGACCGTTTTGTCGTTCACGGCATGCATTGGGTTCAACGCCGAATCCTGTCCTTGCACACTCACATGGATAGTTGGGTCGTTTTGCAGTCCAGTCGTGCTCACCATCGCTTTGTAGCCCAGCTGTCCGTTCATATGCGGCAGCTCAATAACACGCGTATGTACCGTGACGCCATCGATGAGAATGGCAACTTTATCACCGAGATGCACATCGCCATCCACCGTACCACTCACCTCAACGCTACCGCCTTTCACTTCATCAGCATTGATAATATCGTCGCCGCCGACGGTGTTGATGGTCACACTGCCGCCTGCCGTTTGATCAATCGAGTAGCCCTGCGTGAAACTGGCTGGCTGCACGTTACCGTGATCGTCATATCCTGAAACGGTGGCGACAATGGCGCTGTCGGCCAGCAGGTCTTGGGTGTAGATATCCACGCTGTAGTGATGATTATTATCGACAGTCGCCGCATAAGGGTTGCCGTTAACCGTCAGCGTCACCTTATCGCCCGGGTGCACATCTCCTGAGACCGACCCCGTTACGGTCATCTTATGCTGCTGCGACTCCTGCGCATTAAGCACATTGTCATCGGCAATTTTATCAATCGTCACGCCAGCATTAGCGCTCAGATCGACCACGACATGGCTGCTGGCGGAGGCACTGCCCTGATTGCCATGAGCATCCGTCGCCAATACCGTCGCGACAACATCCGGATCATTATGCAGGTCGTTGATACTGACCTTCGTCGACCAGGCCCAGTGACCGTGTTTATCATCATGTACTACCGCGGTCAGCGTATTGCCATTAACCTGCAGGCTCACCACGCTCCCGTCATGAATCCCTTCACCGCTTACCGTACCGCTGATGGTGGTTTTACCGCTTTGCGCTTCCGCCGCATTGATAACATCATCACCGGCAATCTTATCCATCGTTATCTGCAGCGGGTTATCCGTGTCGATGGTGATGGTTTTCTGCACCGAGTCTGTCGCAATCCCCGCCGTAACAGAGACATCAAACGTTGGATGCGCCTGCAGTTCACTCGTCGGCACATCCACTTCGTATGCCAGTTGCCCCGGCATCGTCGGGATAGTCATGACGTGCCCGGAGTACTGCACATTATTGATGGTGACAATAACATCGTCCCCGGCCTGAACGTCGCCGGTGACCAGACCTCGGATTGCCGTGGTTCCTTTTTGCGCTTCATCGTGGTTGAGAACGTCATCGCCCGCCACTTTATCAACGGTGAGATGCACGGTCGGTTGGTGCGGCGGTGTGGTGCCAGTACCTGTTGTCGACGGGGTGTGCATACCATAAGGAGTATTGGCTGGAATAAAGGTATTGGTTACCCACGGAAGATCGATAAATTTATGTTCTACTGCTGTCGCCGTATTGCCATGATCATCATGGGTGGTGATGGACACGGTGATATTGCCGTTGTTATTCCAGTCCTGGAAAAGAATATCCAGCGTGTAACCCAATTGCCCATCAGGGAGGGTAATAACATGTGTTTCCAGGTGCGTGTTGTTACCCACATCAACTGTAACCAAATCATTAAGCTTCGCGTCTGGGGTAACATGCCCTGTTACCGTCACAAATTCGGGGCGGTCTCCAGCGGGTAGCGCCATGCCTTGCCAGCTTAACGCAGAGTCAATCGTTATCCCGGCATCGGCAACGGTATCAACCACCACAGGCATGTCATCGTGCCCGTGTGCAATATTGCCTGCGTCATCTTTTGCCGTTACTTCGGCATGGATATTCGGATCCAGAAGCAGATCCAGGGTCGATACCTTTGTGCTGAAAACACGCTGGCCGTTGTGATCTTCCACCTGCGCATAGTAGATCTGATGATTGATGGTCAACTCAACGGTATCACCGATTTTGACATCGCCTCCCACCGTACCCGTAACCGTCGTTTGCGGCTTCAGGGCTTCGTCGTGGTTAATCACCTCATCACCGCTATCGGTGACAATCGGATCAATATGCACAATCGCGTCAATCTTATCGTCAATGACTACGGTACTGTGCGCATCTGCCGTCGCGTTATTACGCGCCACATCGGTAGTGGTGATGGTTGCAGTAATATGCGGATCGTTTTGCAGCCACTGGGTGTCCACATCAATGGAATAACCCAACGTTCCCAGATTTGGCAGGTTCACCACGGTGGCATCAACCGTATGGCCACCAATATTCAGGTGCACCACATCATTCACCTTAGCATCGCCCCCGACCGTACCGCTGACGATCGTCGTGGTTTGCCCTAATTCAATCTGATTCAATACATCATCGCCCGTTACCGGATCGATAGTGATTGAGGCTTTCGCTTCAGCGTCCAGCGTAACCGTATGATGCGCTGTAATTTGCGCATGGTTCAGGGCATCGTCCGTGATATCCATGGTGACGTCGATATGCGGATCGGCAACCAGATCGGCCGTGGCAACGGGAACGTGGAAGCCCATCTGCTGATTGCCGCGATCTTCCACCACGCCAGAGTAGTTGTGGCCATTGATGGTCATGGTGAACGGATCGCCCGGATGAACTTCACCGCTCACCGAGCCGCTCACTATCGTATAGCCATGCATTTGCTCGGCAAGGTTCAGCGTATTATCCGGCGTCACGGCGTCAATGGTTATCTGCGCATCTACACGGGTATCGATAATAACGGTGGTTTCTGCATTGGCCGTAGCCGGGTTGCCCGCGCCATCAGTGGTGCTGACCGTCGCGGTTAAATGCGGATCGGAGATCAGGTCGGCAGTACTGACTTTAATGCTGTAGCCGAGAACCCCGCCTCCTACGTCACTCACTTTCCCCGTCAGGACGTGACCATTCACGGTAAGGTAAACAACGTCATTGACATGAACGTCCCCAGCCACTTTCCCGGTTACATACGTGAATGGCTGTTTTGATTCATCGCCATTAATCATATTGTCGCCAGTAACGGGATCAATCGTCAGCATGGCTTTCGCATGTAAATCAACCACCAGATCGTGCGATATCTCCGCTTTCTGGAAATTATGCACATTATCTTCGCCGACTACGCGGGCCACGATATGCGGGTCTTTGACCAGATCGCGGCTCAGAACGTCCAGCTTATATCCCAGCGCATTGTTATGCTCCGGGAGTCGCTGAACGGTTGTTTCGTAGGTATGTCCATGTACGATAACCTGAACTTTATCCCCGACATGCACATCGCCGCCGCCAACCGTCCCCATCACCTCAGTGAGGTGTTTCGCGGCTTCTGCACCGTTGAGCTTGTCATCGCCCGCTACCGTATCAACGGTAATTCTGGCCCCGGCATGGTTATCAATATGGACGTCATGGGTTGCGGTGGTAATGACCTCATTTTTAACCGCATCGTGGGAGATAACCGTGACGCTCACGGTCACATTTTTATCCTGGTTACCTTTGTTATCGCTGAACGCCGTTGAGTCGACCGGGACCTGATAACCTAAGTGACCGCCCCCGAGATCAATCACCTTGCCGTTAAACGTATGGTGATTGATTTCTACGATCACCGCATCGCCAACCTGCGCATCACCGCCGACCTTACCGCTGATGAGCTGCATCGGCGTATCCAGCTCAAGATGGTTAAGGTTGTTGTCATCAGTGACGCTATCAATAGTGACGGTGCTTTGCGCTTGCGTATCCAGCGTAACGGTTCGATGCTCTACCGCTACCGCCTGATTGCCCGCAGCGTCGTGGCTGACCAGCGTCACCATCACGTCGTTGCTGCCTTCCTGCAACACACCTGTTGGAACAAACACGTCGTAGCGCAGAACGCCGTGATCGTTAACCACCGTGCCGCTAACGTCCTGATTATGTCCCTGCACGTGAACAGTCACCACGTCACCCGCTTTGGCATCCAGACCTTTCGCGATACCGCTAATCAGCGTCGGCATGCGGTTTTCAATGGCGTTCACCACATCATCCGATGCCACTACATCAGTCGTTACCTCGTTTTTGGCAAAATTATCAATGTGAATTTTATGGCTATCGGTAGCGATGGCAAGGTTACCCGCCGCATCATGAGAGGTGACAGTGACATGCACATCGACATCCGTTAACACATGGACGCTATTGTTCGCAAAGGCTGATGAGTCAACATCAATGCGGTAACCCAGATGCCCGTTACCAAGGTCAATGACCTGGCTTGCGTACTGATGACCATTAACGTCCAGTTGAATGGGATCGCCAACTTTCGCATCTTCACCATCGACGATGCCGGTAATGCGCTGTGTTGCCGCAGACAGTTCCTGGAAATTGATGACATTGTCCGTGGCAATGTTATCCAGTGAGATAGCGTTTTGCGCATGAGTATCAACCGTGATAATCCGGTGCGACTCACTGGTCACTGCGTTGCCCAGCGCGTCATGGCTCAACAGGGTCGCAACTACCGCATTCTTACCTTCATGCAAGGTTCCATGCGGCAGAACCACTTCATAGCGTAGCTGACCGTTATCGTTGACCACCGTGCCGTTAAAGTCTTGCCCATGAACGCTTATTTTTACCGCATCCCCCTCCCGGGCATCGCCACCGGCTACGATACTAATAATGGTGGGCATCCGGTTTTCACTGGCGTTGACCACATTGTCCGTCGCCACTGCGTCAATCTTGAGGGTGTTTTCCGCGTAGTTATCGATATGAACTTTATGGGAATCGGTCGCGATCGCCAGGTTACCCGCGGCGTCATGAGAAGTCACCATTGCGGTAATTTTCACATTCGTCAGCACATGACCGCTGTTATCGGCGAATGCAGACGAGTCTACATCGATGCTGTACCCCAGTTTTCCGCGGCCAAAATCAATCACCTTACCGCTGTACTGATGGCCGTTTATCTCCAGTAGGACCGGATCGTTGACCTTCGCATCTTCACCGCCAACAAAACCGGTAATCGTCTGTTTAGCCGCCGTTAGCTCTTGATAATTCAACGCATTATCTACAGTGACGTCATGTATACGGACAGTATTATGCGCCTGCGTGTCCAGCGTGATGGTGCGATGCGCCAGAGCGGTAACTTCATTCCCCACCGCATCATGGCTGACAAGCGTTACCGCCACCTCATTTTTGCCTTCCAGCAAGGCCGTCTTCGGCAGTGCAACTTCATAGCGCAACTGGCCGTTATCATTAACGACCGTTCCGGTATAGTTTTGCCCACACATGCTAACAGTGACCACATCGCCTGCTCTGGCATCACCGCCGGCTGCACCGCTAATCAGCGTTACCATGCGGTTTTCAATGGCGTTGACTACGTCATCCGTCGCTACCGCGTCGATGCTGACCTGGTTGGTGGCAAAGTTATCAATGTGCACGTTGTGGGTGTCGGTGGCGATCGCCAGGTTACCCGCCGCATCGTGAGAGGTAACCGTGACCTTCACTTCCACATTACCGTCAATCGGTACGCTGTTGTTGGCAAAGTCTGAAGTGTCTACCGTGATACGGTAGCCCAGCGTATTGTTGCCTAAATCGATAACCTCCCCGCGGTACTGGTGACCGTTAATTTCGAGTTGAACCGGATCGCCAGGTTTAGCATCTTCATTGCTGCCGATGAAGCCGGAGATGACCTGGTTACGTGAGAACAGCTCACTCCGATTCAGGGTGTTATCGCTGTCTACATCATTAATTGTCAGAGAGTTGTGCGCCTGAGTGTCCAGCATGATGGTACGGTGCGCGATCGCCGTTACTTCGTTACCTGCCGCATCGTGACTGACCAGGGTCACCACCACATCGTTTTTACCTTCCAGCAGCGTCCCTTTCGGTAATGCCACTTCGTAACGCATCTGGCCGTTATCATCGACCACCGTTCCGGCAAATTTAAGCCCCTGCACGCTAACAGCAACCGCGTCGCCCGCTTTGGCATCACCGCCCGCCACGCCGCTAATCAGCGTGGTCATACGGTTTTCAATGGCGTTGACCACATCGTCCGTCGCTACCGCGCCAATGTTGACCTGATTAGTCGCGAGATTATCAATGTGTACGCTGTGAGTATCGGTGGCAATCGCCAGGTTGCCCGCCGCATCGTGAGAGGTGACTGTAACCTTCACTTCCACGTTACCATCAACCGGCGTGCTGTTATTTGCAAAGTCAGATGAGCTCACCGCAACACGGTATCCCAGCCTGTTATTGCCAAGGGAGATAACCTGAGCGTGGTACTGATGACCGTTAATCTCCAGTTGCAGCGGGTCGCCAACTTTGGCGTCTTCGCCACTCACTGTGCCGGAAATCACCTGATTACGCATATACAGCTCTACACGATTCAGGGTGTTATCGTCGGTCACATTGTCGATGGTCAGCGCGTTATGTGACTGAGTATCCAGCACCACAGTGCGATGCGTTACGGCGGTGGCTTCATTACCTACAGCGTCATGGCTGACCAGCGTCACCTGCACATCGTTCGCACCTTCCTTCAGGGTTGCGGAAGGCACCACAATTTCATAGCGTAGCTGACCATGATCGTCGAAAACCGTGCCGTGAAACGCTTTGCCCTGAATAGTCAGCGTTATCGGATCGCCCGCTTTCGCATCACCGCTGGCAACGCCTGAAATAACGGTCGGCATACGAAACTCATTGGCGTTGACGACATCATCATTCGCCACCGTTTCAATGGTCACGGCATTTTGCGCAAACAGATCGTTGTTGACGTGATGATCGGTAGAAACCGTGGTGCTGTTTCCGGCATCGTCGACAGAGGTTAACGTGGCGTGAATATTCGGGTCATTCAATAATCCCTGAGTCAGCACCGGGATGGTATAAGTCAGAGTCCCTGTTCCCGGGTCGGTAACAACGCCGGTATATTCCCGGCCATCGACCAGTAAGGAAATGAGATCGCCAGGCCTTGCATCACCGCCGACAATCCCGTGGATTAACGTTTGCGGTTGGCGTGACTCTTCGAAGTTTATGAGGTTATCCGGCGTGACATTTTCAACGCTAATGCTGATATTTGGTCCAGTAATATCAATCAGCGCATGGTCAAAACTTTCCGCCGTCCGTCCCGTCACATCGGTCGCGATTGCCACCACTGTTACATTTCCAGGTACCAGTCCTGCCAGATCGGTAGCAATATTCCAGTGCCCGTTGTTCACCGGAACAGTTACGGTGAATGTGTTTTTTTGGCTATCGCTGAAGGTAAGCGTGACGTGATTTTGATTACTGGTGCCACTTAAATGGGTCTGGTGAAATTCGCTTTTGTTAATAAAACCATCGTTGCCGGCAAACTCGGTAATTTGCACTTCTGGCGGGAAAACATTCGCGGAGCCCGCGGTCACGCCTCCTATCGGCAGATTGATATCCCAGCCCGGACTACCGAGACCTTGAGTGTTAAAACCTGCTGTCGGATCAACCACCTGCCCGGTCAATTCAAGCTGCACCAGAGTATGACCGCCTCCGCCGCCCTCTAATGTTATCGGCGCTTCATTACCTGCAGCGGTGGCTTCCAGCACCTGCGTCGGATCAGCGCCTTCGGCAATGGCTTTTTGTGCGGCGGCAATATCCTGGGCGCTACTCTCCGGGTTATGGCTGGCCTGTAGCCCATGCTCGCCCCAGTGGCTGTTACGCCCGATATCCAGCGTTTTTCCGTCTGGTAAAGAGACACTTACCGCGCCGCTGGCGCCGGTCACAATTTCTTCACCGCTATATACCCTGTCGCCTTCATGAACCTGTCGTTGTGCGCCATTGGCATCAACAACGTAAACCTGTCCAATGATTGCTTTGATCACACCGAGTAATTTGCTCACCGTAACCTCACTTAAATATCATCATTATTTTTATAAACTCGCTAATATATTAACGAACAAATATCACATTAATTTAATGTAAACATTAATATCTCAATGTAGAAAAAAACACATTTTATTGAATGCAATTACATGAGACTTGACTGGCAAATGAATATAATAAAAAATAACCAAAAATAAAACACGATGTGACAAAACATGTCGTCGAATAGCTGATAACAGCCATTAATTAAGATAATTCATATTTGTTAATTAATATAACGCATTTGTAAAAATGGATGATAGCGACGACAACTGGATGTCATAACCGTGAGATATAAGGCATTCATGTCATGAAGAAGTTTTTAGTTTTTCTGCTTTCGTGCTTTTCAATAAATGTAGCAATTGCAGAAGACTTACAAAATACCGTTAAAGAAGCATTAGCGAATCATCCAGAAGTTAATGCCGCAATAAATAGCCGTTATTCCTCAGAGCAAGAACTGCGGGCGGCACAAGGCGGCTATTTACCGTCCCTGAATCTGAACGCAGAAGCCGGGCGCAAAAATGTTGATGATGCGACTACCCGCGCGGCAGGTCGCAATAACGGTCTGACTCAATCGCCTAACGAAGCGACTCTCAGCCTTGAGCAAAATGTGTTCAACGGTTTTGCCACCAATAGCGAAGTGGCGCGGCAAAAAGCGACCGTTGACTCGCGCGCCTACGGCGTAATGAACACCAGCGAAAGTACCGCTTATGCCGTAATTCAGGCCTATTTCGATGTGCTGCAACGCGAAGAGTTTGTGCGCCTTGCAGAAGACGACCTGGCGAATCATGAGCGCATTTACGACCAGATAAAACTGCGTACCGATCAGGGCGTTGGTCGCTCCGGAGACTTTATGCAGGCCGAAGCGCGTCTGGCCCAGGCGCGTAACAATCTGCTGACCGAGCAGACCAATCTGGAAGACGCGAAAACCACCTTTGTCAGCGTAACGGGCATGGATCCGCAGGGCTTAAGCCAGCCAGAGAGCATTGACTCTCATCTGCCGACCTCGCTGGAAGAAGCCAAAAGCCGAATGGAGAAAAATAATCCATTACTGAAGTCCGCCAATGCGGATATCGAAGCTGCGCACCAGCAATATGAGGCCTCGAAATCAACTTTCTACCCACGCGTAGACGTAGAGCTTTCCCGCGGCATTAGCAACAACACCGATACCACCCGCGCACACACCGAAGAATGGGAGGCGATGGTTAAACTGCATTACAACCTGTACCAGGGCGGCAGCGACAAAGCCAATATGAACTCCCGCGCTTATCTGCACAAGCAGGCTCAGGATGTGCGCAATAACACGCTTCGCCAGTTGAATCAGGAGCTGCGCCTGGCCTGGACAGCACTGCAAAACGCACGCGCCCAGCTTCCTTCTGCAGAAGAATATGCCGACCGAAGCGTCAAAGTGCGCACGGCTTATCAGGATCAATTCAGTCTTGGCGAACGTACCCTGCTGGATTTACTCGATAGTGAAAATGAAGTGTTCTCCTCTAAACGTCGCCTTGTTGAATTACGTTATCTGGCAATGACCAGCGGCTATCGAATTAGCGAACGCACCGGTGAATTAATGAATATTCTAAAAATCACACCGCCGCCGTCAGGGCAACCGGTAGATTCTGCAGAAGAAAATAGTTTACCGGAACTTAATTAATAATTATTAATACCCATTAAATCTCTGACCTACATGCTTATTATAAGCTTGCTATTATTTAACCGTGTACGGTCAGAATGGTTGCGAAAATGAGTGCACAAGCCGAATTATTAAATGACGTCCCCGAGAATTATGTTCCGCCAGGTTCTCAATATCACGACCCACGTAGCCATAATGACGACCCGTTATTAGATAGCTTACTTATTCTGTGTTCTCTGCATGGTAAACCGGCGAGTCGTTCAACACTCAGCAGCGGTCTGCCATTAGAAAACGATCGGCTCACGCTGAATATATTTCCACGCGCGGCGGCAAGAGCCGGTTTAAAAGCGCGAGTCGTCAGGCGCACGCTCGATAAAATTCCGGCAATGTCTTTGCCAGCAGTGTTGTTATTGAACGCTGGCGGAACCGGCGTATTGTTAGCATGGAACGATGACGGCAGCGCCCGCTTTATGCCCAGCGAAAGCGAAGGTGGAGAAATTTGCGTCGATTTAGCCACGCTTGAGCGCAACTATGCGGGTAAAGTCATTTTTGCGCATCCGCGTCATGAATTCGATTTGCAGGCGGAAGCCTTCCTGCCACGCACTAAATCCTGGTTTAAAGACACGCTGAAGCTATCACGCTTTCTGTATATGGATGCGGTGCTGGCCAGCCTGCTGATCAACCTGATTGCGCTCGGCACGCCGCTTTTTACCATGAACGTCTATGACCGCGTCGTGCCAAACCAGGCAACGGTCACGTTGTGGGTGTTGGCGGTGGGGATTTGTCTGGCCTTTATCTTTGATCTGATCCTGAAAATGCTACGCGGTATCTGTTTGGATCTTGCGGGTAAAAAAAGCGATCTCATCATCTCCTCGACCCTGTTTGAACGCATTATCGGCATGGAGATGAAAGAGCGCCCTGCGCGGGTGGGGAGCTTTGCGCAAAACATTCATGAATTCCAGTCGCTGCGTGATTTCCTCTCATCGCTCACGCTGACGACGATTATCGATCTGCCCTTCACCCTGTTGCTGCTGCTCGTTATCGGCATTATCGGCGGCGCGCTGACATGGATCCCGATACTGACATTGCCGATTGCCTTGCTGTGTAGTTGGGCGCTGCAAAAACCGGTCAACGACGCGGTGGCAAAAACCATGAGCCTCGCCAGCGAACGTCAGGCATTGCTGATTGAAACCCTGGGCAGCCTGGATGCCATCAAAGTGAACAATGCCCAAAGTGAACGCCAGTTCCAGTGGGAACAGACGCTGGGCAGCCTGAGTCGTCTGGAACTGCGCGTCAAAACCTTGTCCAGCCTGGCAAGCAACCTCACCGGCTGGTTCCAGCAAATTTCGGGCGTGGTGATGATCATCGTCGGGGTATACATGATTATCGGCGGTAAGCTGAGTATGGGTGGTTTGATCGCCTGCTACATGCTCAATGGTCGCGCTCTGATGCCGCTGGGCCAGCTTACCGGCCTTATCGCCCGCTATCAGCAGGCGAAGCTCACCATCAAAAATACCGAGAGAATGATGTCGCTGGCGCAGGAGCGTCGCGCGGATGAAAATCCGCTCAAGCGGGAACAGTTACAGGGCAGCATTGAATTTCGCGATGTGGATTTCAGCTATCCGGAACAACAAACCCTGTCGCTGCACAAAATAAACCTGACCATTCAGCCCGGTGAGCGCATCGGCATTATCGGACGCAGCGGTTCCGGTAAAAGTTCACTGAGTAAACTTATCGTCAATTTGTACCAGCCGAGCGCCGGGAATCTGCTGATCGACGGTATCGACTCTCGTCAGTTGGATGTGAACGATCTGCGCCACAGCATCGGCTACGTGCCGCAGGACATCCAGTTGTTCAACGGCACGCTGCGCGACAACCTGCTGTGCGGGGCGCGCTATGTCGACGACGAAACCATGCTGCGAGCGGCAGAACTGGCAGGCGTCAACGATTTCGCCCGTCTGCATCCTGACGGCTATAACCTACAGGTCGGTGAGCGCGGCTCTCAGCTTTCCGGCGGTCAACGGCAGGCGGTGGCGCTCGCGCGCGCGCTGCTGTTGGATCCCCCTCTCCTGCTACTGGATGAACCCACCAGTTCGATGGACAACACCAGCGAAGAGAAGATCAAACACGCGCTGGCTCCCTGCATCGCGGGAAAAACGTTATTACTGGTCACGCACCGCGCCTCCATGCTGTCGCTGGTTGACCGTCTGATTATTGTTGATAAAGGACGCATCATCGCAGACGGCCCGAAAGCGGTAGTGATGGATGCGTTGAAAAAGGGGCAGATTAATGCATCTCGCTGATTTCCTGGCTCGAGCCCGCCGCTACTTACAGCATTACTTTCGCGGCCGTGATGAAAATCAAACCGACAGTATTAATGAGGTCAGCCAGGCCATTATTGATGACGCCCCGAGAGTAATACGACTGACGCTGTGGACGATCCTCGCGCTGGTGGTTTTGTCTTTCGTGTGGGCCGGCTTTGCAAAAATTGATGAAGTTACGCGCGGCGAAGGTAAGGCAATCCCTTCATCTAAGCTGCAAAAAATACAGAACCTGGAAGGGGGGATTGTCACCGAGCTATATGTGCATGAAGGGCAAATCGTTAACGCCGGAACCCCATTACTGCACCTCGATGACACGCGTTTCGCCTCCAACGTTGGCGAAACTGAAGCCGATAAGCTCGGTCTGCGCGCCAAGGTAGAACGCCTGACGGCGGAAGTTGAGAACCGCGACTTTATTATTTCCCCAGAGATAGCCAGCCAGGCGCCGGATGTCGCCCGGGGAGAAACCGAGCTGTACAACAGCCGCCGGGAGCAGTTTCACAACGAAATATCCGGGCTCGAAGAACAGCTGGTGCAGAAAAAACAGGAGTTGCGCGACTTTGAATCGAAGGAGGATCAGTTTAAGCACAGCCTTGGGTTAATCCGTCAGGAAATCAAAATGTCCGAACCGCTGCTCGCCTCAGGCGCCATTTCAAAAGTCGAACTGCTGCGCCTGCATCGTACCGAAGTAGAAACCGCCGGGCAGCTCAATTCTATTAGCCTGTCGTTGCCCAAGGCCGCATCAGAAATTAAAGAGATTGAGAATAAAATCGGTGAAAGCCGTGGCCGTTTCCAGAGCGATGCGCTGGCCCAGCTCAACGAGGCGCGTACCAATCTGAGCAAAACCCAGGCCAGCGTAAAAGCGTTAGAAGACCGGGTGAATCGGACCATGGTCACCTCACCGGTGCGCGGTATCGTTCAGCAGGTGATGGTGAACACTATCGGCGGCGTCATTCAGCCGGGCAGCGATCTGGTGGAAATCGTGCCGTTGGATGACAAGCTGTTAATCGAAGCCAAAATACAACCGCGCGATATCGCCTTCCTCCATCCAGGCCAGCATGCGATGGTGAAATTTACCGCTTACGATTACACCATCTATGGCGGTCTGCAAGGCGAAGTGGTGCAGATAAGCCCAGATACCGTGACCGACAAGCAGGGGCGAAGCTTTTATGTTGTGCGCCTGCAAACGGACAAAAACTACCTGGGAACAAAAGAGCATCCGATGCTTATCATTCCCGGCATGGTGGCGAGCGTCGATATTCTCACCGGTAAGAAAACGATTCTGAGCTATTTGTTAAAACCGATTATTCGCGCACGCGCGGAGGCACTCAGAGAACGTTGATCGGTTGTGCTCCCTTTCATTATTGTCAGGGAGCGCAGAAATTATAACGGCATGCAAAAGGAAAGTTTTCCGCGATTCAGGGTGATTTTCCCGTCACTAACCAGCTCCTGTAACACCTTATGGATGGCGCTACGTGAGATATGATTGCGGGTCAAAATAAAGGTATACACGGACGTTTTCTCTCGGACATCGGGCTGCATTGCCCAGATATATTTCACGTGTTCAATAATCTGCTCGCGAATAGTGCGGTGCGATTGCAACGCCTCGCGCTGGAAATAACGTTGAAGATGGTGCGTTAAGATATCAAACGCCTGCTTCCATAAGTTTTTAGCGGTAAACAGGAGATCGGCGTTTTGTACGCTCATCGCCCACATCTCGCAATCGGTGTCACAACGTAAATAGTGTCCGGCCACTTCCGTACGCATTTGTGGCAGACCGAGAATAGCCGGAGCAGAAATACTCACCGTGACTAAATCATTTTCCACGCGATAAACAGAGACAGTCCCTTTCTCCAGAAACAAGATATTGCCATCAATCTTCAAATCAATACGCTGACGTTTTTTACGTAACGACAGCCAGGCATTATCTGACTTCTTCATTTCATCGCCAACGAGCACTACAGCATTTTCAATTTCTTTCTGGAACATGGGACTCTCTACCGCAAATTAAGGCTTTGTCAAATGAGGATAAATTTACTTAGCACGAAAAATAAATGTCAGCCTGCAAACAAGCTGACATTTATTCCCATCTACATCTACCACCAACATTCCCTGGTGCCGTTGACGCGTTCAGGCTTCTGCTCTTTTCGCGTGGTGGTGCCAGGCAGTATAGGGCACTGTCCATAAAGAATTAATGGCAATCATCTTTGTCGATATTTTTTCATCTTTCTGTTCTTTGCGGTGTAGCCAAAAAGATACAATCAATTGATTTATATATGGTTTATTTTCATTAAAAAGTTATCATTGTTGTTATATTATGATACTAAATTGAAACATTTAGCGGTTCTCGCTGTAGAGTCGGGTCCATACTGGTGGTCTTTATGGGCAAAGTGGTATCATGACTCACCAACCGCCTGGCGCATCAGCAAGAGTAGAGACCTTATGTCTGAGACTGGCAATGTCAGTTATCTGATTGAAAAAATAATAATATTTACGCCAGCGACGCAATGTCTGGCGCGGGTAGATCAACCCAATCAACGGATAAAACTCAAACACTCGGCGTCATTATGTCTTTTATTACTTATTCAACATCGCGGGCAAGTGGTTTCACAAAACGAACTGCTGGAATTCGGCTGGGGTAAAAATCACCGTCAGGTGAGCTTCAACGCCTTTTATCAAAGCATTCTCTCTTTGCGTAAAAGTCTGCTACAACTAGAGCTGGAACAACCGCTTATCACCACGATCCCCCGCAAAGGGCTAATCATTCAGGATGAATGTGATATTCAGGTGATTGAAACACCAGAAGACAGCCCTTCTTCTACGGTTGAACATTTAGCACCGGATGTCGCCATCGAAGAACTATTGCCTTGCGCACCGCGTCAACCTTTGATGACTACTGCAGAAATGGTAATGCTGACCATTACCCTGATAATTTGTGTGCTTATATTGTATCCGTGGCAAACCAGCGATAACTATTTCTCTGGCTATATCACTGTGGGCAAAGCACCCACTGACTGTCAGTATTATTTTAATAACGATGCCAGTAATTTCTCTCGACATACCGCGTTTATCGACAAAAATCCGGGGCTGTGTCAAAGCCATAAATTTATCTATATCACCACCTATCCTGAATCCAAGAAATTGTCCGTGCTTGTGTGTCGCTCACCGATGAAAGCCAGGCAGGAAAATGCCTGTCAGTCGGTTTATTACCCACGGTATGATAGCTAATGAATTTTTATCCCAGAACGTCCCGCATTCAGACAGGTATTATCCTGCTGCTTTGTTTTGTTACGCTAATTGTCGCCGTCGTCTATCGGTACAGTAAAAACAATGGCGAGTTACATAATCTGACCTGCCGTTCAGCTATCGAGATTGTACGCAATACCACTTCGTTCCGTGGCATCATTGATATAAAAACCGGCGGCAGCAAAGGTATTGTGAATATTGATGGCATTATCAAAGATGCCGAAAATAATGAGCAGACCGTGCAGCGCATGGTACTTTTTACACAATCCAGCTACGGCTCAAGCCCGGTCTGGATTTCGCAGAAAATCCAGATCTCTAATCGTGAAACGGCACCCGCCACTCTCATTCAGGAATTACTCCCCGACTTTTTCCTGACCAACACCAGCGTATCTAACGTCGATTTTTTTGCGCTGAATAGCGAGACGTATCTGATTACCAAAGAGGGGATCCCCTATCTCTACTGCCAGAACTATGCGTTGCCGGAAAATGAATAATCAATAAGGGTTCTGACGGCAAAACCTACGGGTGAATCTCAGTCGTTGTCGGTGATAAGATAGGCCATTCTGGTCGAAACAAGGCTCGTCGTTACTGCCCTTCAGGCGGCTTTCGAATGACAAATTTGTGGGTTTATGTGAGTTTCCAGGGGCTCACGTGAGACTGCCCAGGTACCCAAAAAGATTAAAAAAAGAGCAAAAACAATATGAAAGAGTCACTTGATACGGACTTCACTAACCATACGCCCATGATGCAGCAGTATCTCAAGCTGAAGGCTCAGCACCCGGAAATACTGCTGTTTTACCGCATGGGCGACTTTTACGAACTGTTTTATGACGATGCGAAACGCGCGTCTCAGCTGCTTGATATCTCCCTGACCAAACGCGGTGCATCTGCGGGCGAGCCAATCCCGATGGCGGGCATTCCTCATCATGCCGTAGAAAACTACCTCGCCAAGCTGGTCAATCAGGGCGAGTCCGTTGCTATTTGTGAGCAAATTGGCGATCCGGCGACCAGCAAAGGTCCGGTAGAACGCAAGGTGGTGCGTATTGTCACGCCAGGCACCATCAGTGATGAAGCACTGCTGCAGGAACGCCAGGACAACCTGCTGGCTGCCATCTGGCAGGACAGTAAAGGTTATGGTTACGCAACGCTTGATATCAGCTCCGGGCGTTTTCGCGTCAGTGAACCTGCTGACCGCGAAACCATGGCCGCAGAATTGCAGCGCACCAACCCCGCAGAACTGCTGTATGCCGAAGATTTCGCCGAAACCTCATTGATTGAAGGGCGTCGCGGCCTGCGTCGTCGCCCACTGTGGGAATTCGAAATTGATACCGCCCGCCAGCAGTTAAACCTGCAGTTTGGCACGCGGGATTTAATCGGCTTTGGCGTGGAAAACGCCCCGCGCGGACTTTGCGCTGCCGGTTGTCTGTTGCAGTACGTAAAAGATACCCAGCGCACCTCGCTGCCGCATATTCGTTCCATCACCATGGAGCGCCAGCAGGACAGCATCATCATGGACGCCGCCACTCGCCGCAATCTGGAAATTACCCAGAACCTGGCAGGCGGCTTTGAAAACACGCTGGCTTCGGTACTCGACTGCACCGTAACGCCGATGGGTAGCCGTATGCTCAAGCGCTGGCTGCATATGCCGGTGCGCGACACTAAAATCCTCACCGAGCGCCAACAGACCATCGGCGCGCTGCAGGATACCACCAGCGAATTACAACCCGTACTGCGCCAGGTCGGCGACCTGGAACGTATTCTGGCCCGCCTGGCCCTGCGTACCGCGCGCCCACGCGATCTGGCCCGGATGCGTCATGCTTTCCAGCAATTACCGGAACTGCGCGCACAGCTGGAAAACGTAGACAGTGCCCCCGTGCAAATGCTGCGCGAGAAAATGGGTGAGTTTACCGAGCTGCGTGAACTGCTGGAACGCGCCGTGGTGGAAGCTCCGCCGGTGCTGGTACGCGACGGCGGCGTCATTGCCCCGGGCTACAACGAAGAGCTGGACGAATGGCGGGCGCTGGCTGATGGCGCAACCGACTACCTCGACAGACTGGAAATCCGCGAACGCGAACGCACCGGTCTGGACACGCTGAAGGTCGGGTTTAACGCCGTACACGGCTACTATATTCAGATCAGCCGCGGGCAAAGTCATCTGGCGCCGATTAACTACGTGCGTCGCCAGACGTTGAAAAACGCCGAACGCTACATTATTCCGGAACTGAAAGAGTACGAAGACAAAGTTCTGACCTCAAAAGGCAAAGCGCTGGCGCTGGAAAAACAGCTGTACGACGAACTGTTCGACATGCTGCTGCCGCACCTGGCTGATTTGCAACAGAGCGCCAGCGCGTTGGCGGAACTGGACGTACTGGTCAACCTCGCGGAACGTGCTTATACCCTGAATTACACCTGCCCGACCTTCACCGACAAGCCTGGTATTCGTATTACCGAGGGACGTCATCCGGTGGTGGAACAGGTGCTGACCGAGCCGTTTATTGCCAACCCGCTTAACCTCTCGCCTCAGCGACGGATGCTGATCATCACCGGCCCGAACATGGGGGGTAAAAGTACCTATATGCGCCAGACCGCGTTGATTGCTCTGCTGGCCTATATCGGCAGCTACGTTCCGGCGCAGAAAGTGGAGATCGGGCCTATCGATCGCATCTTTACCCGCGTGGGCGCGGCGGATGATCTGGCATCCGGTCGTTCTACCTTCATGGTAGAAATGACCGAAACCGCCAACATTCTGCACAACGCCACCGAGAACAGCCTGGTGCTGATGGATGAGATTGGACGCGGCACCTCCACCTACGACGGCCTGTCGCTGGCGTGGGCGTGCGCAGAAAACCTGGCCAATAAAATCAAAGCATTAACGTTATTTGCCACCCACTACTTCGAACTGACTCAGTTACCGGAGAAGATGGAGGGCGTAGCAAATGTGCATCTGGATGCATTAGAGCACGGCGATACCATCGCCTTCATGCACAGCGTACAGGATGGTGCGGCAAGCAAGAGCTATGGTCTGGCGGTCGCAGCCCTGGCAGGTGTGCCGAAAGAGGTTATTAAACGCGCGCGGCAAAAACTGCGTGAACTGGAAAGCATAGCGCCGAATGTTGCTGCGACCCAGGTCGACGGCACGCAGATGTCGCTGCTATCGGTTCCGGAAGAAACATCACCCGCCGTCGAAGCGCTGGAAAATCTCGATCCGGATTCGCTAACGCCCCGCCAGGCGCTGGAGTGGATCTATCGGTTGAAGAGTCTGGTGTAACGTTTTAATGCCCGATGGCGCCTGGCTTATCGGGCCTACAACAACTGGCGCGCACTTCGGGAATGGGTGCGAGAGGACAAAACCAGGCCATCAAGACGCGGGGTTTCCCCCGCGTTGTTGCTACTTCTTCGGTTCGTAAGCGAGAACAGCTTTAAACTCCATATTACGCTCTTTAATACTTAACTCGCACAGCGAATCTCGTACCATTAACGTAAATCCCAGCACCGTGAAACACAGCACTACAATCGCCACCAGGGCATATTTTGTCAGCATGTCTTGCCTCCCTGCAAAGAAGAGACTAACATCCAAATGGTCTAGGTTTGAACGCTAGCCTCAGGTTGATAGAACTATCTCCTGGGGCTTTTGTCTTTCCGGGACCTTGCAAATGCTCAAAGCTCAGAAAGCCTCAAGCACCCGCCGCTATTCTATTCCAGGCGCCATCTCCTCGAACAATTTAAGCCATTTGCTACGAGCCTGCTCGCAAAATAACGAACCCCGGATATTCCGAGGCTTAATATTAGTGCGTTGTGACGCTGCGCTTATCGGGCCGACATGAACTACCATTTCCAGGCCCCTCAGCGTTGCGCCATCGGCGTACAAGTCTGAAGAATGACGCCAGAAATAGAATCTTTGCTATATTGCCTGACCGTATAGCTCGGCGGTTCACTAACGGTAATATCTGTATAATTAGCGTACGTAACACGTTGTTCCCGAAAAAGTTCACGCACTGTATTCGCCATTTCAGGATTTCCAGGAAAATCGACCCGCAGGGTTGAAAGATCGAGCTCACTACGTATTTTTCGCTGCTCTTCTTGGATATTTTCTTCCACCGAAACAGACACATACATATAGGGCTTTTCTGCATTAACGATTGAATAGGTTATCGCACTATCATAATAGAGATGATGAAATTGCCGACCCGTTATCGTCATTACGGACATAATCTGTACTGGAATTGTGCCATCCCCACTCTTAACGTCCATGTGGGCCTGACATTTAATAACAGAGCCAACGGACCCGCTATTATAGATTTGCATGATTTGTTCATGTGATGCGCTTTGCGCGCCAGAACTCATTCCCAGTAAAGATAATAAAACGACTCGCCGATAGAGTGACATATTTCTGAAAACATCCTTGTTGTCATGCTGCAAAAAAGAACTTAAGCAATTGTATACCGGGTAAGGCGAAGCCGCACCCGGCTATGTTGATTAGCGCTTATCTTCCGCCAGCAGCGGCGGGATACTCGGCACCATCGGCGCATCATCAATATCTTTTTGCGTCATGCGAAACGCTTGCGGGTAGTGCTCGCGGCTGGTGCGGCGTAGCGGTTCGGTATTACGCCAGGTATACAGACAATGCTGGCACTGATATACCGTCCAGACGCCTTTCACCGGCGAGTTTGCCATCACTTCAATATGTTCATCGGCACAACGTGGACAAATCATCTGCTACTCCTTATTTACGGTTGGCCAGCATGGCGGTCAGCTTTTCAGCCCAGGCTTTCGTTTCCGGTAAATCGCATACCGGCTGGCTGTAGTGCCCACGGTTATCCGGCGCAACCGGCGTGGTCGCATCAATAATTAACTTGTCGGTAATCCCCGCCGGGCTGGAACCCGGATCAAGTTCCAGCACCGACATATTCGGCAGTTGCACCAGATCTCCCGCCGGATTGACCTTCGAAGACAGCGCCCACATCACCTGCGGCAGGTTGAACGGGTCAACATCCTCATCAACCATAATCACCATTTTCACGTAACCCAGGCCATGCGGCGTCGTCATTGCGCGCAGCCCCACCGCGCGGGCAAAGCCGCCGTAACGTTTTTTGGTTGAGATAATCGCCAGCAAACCGTGGGTGTACATGGCGTTTACCGCCTGCACTTCCGGGAATTCAGCTTTCAGCTGTTGATAAAGCGGTACGCAGGTTGCAGGACCCATCAGGTAGTCAATCTCCGTCCACGGCATCCCCAGATACAGCGATTCAAAGATCGGTTTGGTGCGATAAGAGACTTTATCGATACGCACGACGGTCATGTTACGTCCACCGGAATAGTGACCGGTAAACTCACCAAACGGACCTTCGATTTCACGTTTACGGCTTTCAATGACCCCTTCAAGGATCACTTCTGACCCCCAGGGTACGTCAAAGCCGGTGAGCGGTGCGGTAGCGATCGGGTACGGACTTTCACGCAGCGCCCCCGCCATTTCGTATTCCGACTGATCGTACTTCAGCGGCGTAGCTCCCATCAGGGTGATGATCGGATCGTTACCCAGCGTGATGGCGATCGGCAGATCTTCACCACGTTCTTCGGCTTTATGCAGATGCAGCGCAATATCGTGCATCGGCACCGGTTGCAGACCAAGCTTGCGCTTGCCCTTGACTTCCATACGATAGATGCCGACGTTCTGTTTGCCAAAATTGTCAGGATCCAGCGGATCGCGCGACACCACGCAGGCTTTATCAAGATAAAAACCCCCGTCGCCATCGTTGAGGCGAAACAGCGGCAGAATATCAAACAGGTTGATCTCATCACCATCAACACAGTTTTCAGCCCACGCAGGGTTGGCACGACGCTCCGGCGTAACCGGAAATTTATCCCAACGGCGGATAAACTCATCAATCTGTTTTTTCACCGGGGTATTTGGCGGCAGACCTAAAGAGATGGCGTGATTCTGCCACGAGCCGATGGTGTTCATCGCCACGCGGGCGTCGGTAAATCCACGAATATTGTCAAACCACAGCGCCGGGGCGCCGTCGCCAATACGCCCGGTTGCGTTGGCCGCCGCCGCCAGATCCGGCTCGGCGTTGACCTCTTCACTGATTTTCAGCAGTTGTCCCTGGTCGTCCAGCGCCTGCAAAAAGCTGCGCAAATCATCAAATGCCATTATTCATTCTCCTGTGCAAAATTCTGCGCCTGTCGTAATCCCTGCCAGCGACGGGCGTTGGGGTGTTCCAGACCAAACTGATCGAGCACGCGAGCCACAATGTGCTGCGTGATGTCATCGACCGTTTGCGGGTGGTTATAAAACGCGGGCATCGGGGGAACCATCGCGACGCCCATGCGGGAAAGCGCGAGCATGTTTTCCAGATGAATGGTGCTAAGCGGCATTTCACGCGGCACCAGTACCAGCTTGCGCCCTTCTTTCAGCACCACATCAGCGGCACGCCCTACCAGTCCTTCCGCGTAGCCTGCACGAATACCGGCCAGGGTTTTCATACTGCAGGGGATAATGATCATGCCGTCAGTACGAAACGACCCGGAGGAGATGGTTGCCGCCTGGTCTGCCGGGTTGTGGCAAAAATCGGCCAACGCAGACACCTCGCGGACGCTGTACGGCGTTTCCAGTTCAATTGTGGTTTTGGCCCACTTTGACAGCACCAGATGAGTTTCCACCCCCGGCATTTCCCGCAGCGCCTGCAGTAGCGACACGCCAAGCGGTGCGCCGGTTGCCCCGGTCATTCCTACAATCAATCTCATGCAACCCTCAAATTTGTTCGTGTACGAACATTTTATCAAAATACTCCCTCGATGCATTTCGGGCAAGAGCAACTCGCACTGATTGCTAAAGCAGCAATGGTTAAACTATGACGCGTTACCCGTTATGATAGAGACTGACAGAAATCCCGGAGTTCTCATGCGGTTACGAAATACAGCCTTCCACCTTTTACGCCAGCTTTTTCAGCATCATACGGCTCGCTGGCAACATGAATTACCGGATCTGACCAAACCACAGTATGCGGTGATGCGCGCCATTGCCGAACAGCCCGGCATTGAGCAGGTTACCCTGACCGAGGCAGCAGTCTGTACCAAAGCGACGCTTGCGGAAATGCTGAGCCGGATGGAAAAACGCGATCTGGTCAAGCGTGAGCACGATCCAGCGGATAAGCGTCGGCGGTTTGTTTATTTAACCGCGCAAGGAGAGGCATTACTGGCCAGCGCCACTCCGTTAGGCAATAGCGTGGATGAGGAGTTTCTGGGGCGATTATCCGATGAAGAGCGTGAGCAGTTCACTCGTCTGGTGAGTAAGATGATGAACTAATCTGCCGGATGGCGACATAAATGTCTTATCCGGCCTACAAAGTCCAGCTCCCCGTAGGCCTGATAAACGCAGTGCCATCAGGCAACAAACATAGAAAAAGGCCAGTCCCAATGAGACTGGCCTTTCTTGATAGAACTTGTGCTTACTCGCGGAATAGCGCTTCGATATTCAGCCCTTGAGTCTGCAGAATTTCACGCAGACGACGCAGACCTTCAACCTGAATCTGGCGAACACGTTCACGAGTGAGACCAATTTCACGGCCCACATCTTCCAGTGTCGCAGCTTCGTACCCCAGCAGACCAAAACGACGTGCCAGCACTTCACGCTGTTTGGCGTTCAGTTCGAACAGCCATTTGACGATGCTTTGTTTCATATCATCGTCTTGCGTGGTGTCTTCCGGACCGTTTTCCTTTTCATCGGCCAGAATATCCAGCAACGCTTTTTCGGAATCGCCACCCAGAGGGGTGTCTACCGAGGTAATACGCTCGTTGAGTCGGAGCATACGGCTGACGTCATCAACCGGTTTATCCAGTTGTTCAGCAATCTCTTCTGCGCTCGGTTCGTGGTCCAGTTTATGCGACAACTCACGCGCGGTACGCAGATAGACGTTCAGCTCTTTTACAATGTGAATCGGCAGTCGGATCGTACGGGTTTGGTTCATAATCGCCCGTTCGATCGTCTGGCGGATCCACCAGGTTGCGTATGTTGAGAAGCGGAACCCGCGTTCCGGGTCAAACTTCTCGACTGCACGGATAAGTCCCAGATTGCCCTCTTCAATCAGGTCCAGCAATGCCAGACCACGATTGCCATAACGACGAGCAATTTTCACCACCAGACGCAGGTTACTTTCAATCATGCGACGGCGGGATGCGACATCCCCACGCAGTGCGCGACGCGCAAAATAAACTTCTTCTTCGGCTGTTAACAGTGGTGAATAACCAATCTCACCAAGGTAAAGCTGAGTCGCGTCCAACACACGCTGTGTGGCCCCCTGCGATAACAGCTCTTCTTCAGCCAGGTCGTTATCACTGGGTTCCTCTTCACTCAAGGCTTTTTCATCAAAAGCCTCTACTCCGTTCTCATCAAATTCCGCATCTTCATTTAAATCATGAACTTTCAGCGTATTCTGACTCATAAAGGTGGCTCCTACCCGTGATCCCTAACGGAACTAGCACGTGAAAGCCTGGTTCCGCCGAATTATCGCTGCGGTAAATAACGCAGCGGGTTTACGGATTTCCCCTTGTAACGAATTTCAAAATGCAAGCGTGTTGAACTGGTTCCGGTGCTACCCATGGTAGCTATTTTCTGCCCCGCCTTGATTTCTTGTTGTTCCCGGACCAGCATCGTATCGTTATGGGCGTAGGCGCTCAGGTAATCATCGTTATGTTTGATGATAATAAGATTACCGTAACCACGCAGCGCATTACCGGCATAAACGACGCGTCCATCTGCGGTCGCGACAATAGCCTGTCCTTTGCTGCCTGCAATGTCGATCCCTTTATTGCCACCTTCGGTAGCCGCAAAGTTTTCGATCACTTTGCCGTCAGTCGGCCAGCGCCAGGTAGAGATTGGCGAGCTTGTCGACGTTGAGCTTGCAGTTGATTCGGTTGCGCTAACTGCTGGAGCCGTTACAGGCGCTGTGACCACGGTCCCAGCAGGCTTGTTGTTCGGCAACATTTTATTAGCACTTTGTTCACCTGAATCCTCAGAATACGTAATTGTTGGTTTCGAAGCAACAGCAACGGTGGAATTTTGTGCAGGGTTGGTCACAACTCCTTGCTGTGCTGCATCCGCCTGGGTGATGGCATTTCCACCGGTAATCGGTGCGCCAGACGCGTTGCCCACTTGCAGAGTTTGACCGACATTCAGGCCATACGGGGCCGGAACGTTATTGCGTTGTGCGAGGTCACGGAAATCGTTCCCGGTGATCCAGGCAATATAAAAAAGGGTATCGCCTTTCTTAACAGTATAGGTACTGCCGCCCGTGTAGCTACCTTTCGGAATATTCCCATACTTGCGGTTGTACACAATACGACCGTTTTCCATCTGTACAGGCTGTTGTGCGACAGGCTGGATTTGCGTTGGCTGCGTGGTTGGTTGCTGCACCGGCTGGATCTGCGGCGTCTGCTGTACTGTCGACGTCGAGCCCATTTTAGGCGGAGGTGTAATCAGCATGCCGGAACTGGTGTTCGTAGATGAACTGCCGTCAACGGAGCTGACTGGCGCTGGTGGATTCGAGGTGTTAGAACAACCTGCCAGCCATAATGAAACCAGTGACAATGCCGCAATACGGCGAACGGTAAATTTTTGGCTTCCCGCGCTCATTTATCCCCCAGGAAAATTTGGTTAAAACCAGTGACGTAATCACCGTGCAAAGCATCGACACGATACGCTGACTAATTCCAGAATATCCAGGAAAACTCCAGGTATTCAGAGCCAGTATCTACGCAAGCTCCCCCTTCACAAGGGGAACGAAACGTACGGCCTCCACGGTATCGATAATAAATTCGCCTCCCCGACGACGCACCCGTTTCAAAAACTGGTGCTCATCGCCCACGGGTAAGACGAGAATGCCGCCCTCATCCAACTGCATCATCAATGCGGTTGGGATCTCGGGCGGCGCTGCCGTTACAATGATAGCGTCAAACGGGGCTCGCGCCTGCCAGCCTTGCCATCCATCACCATGACGGGTCGAAACATTATGTAAATCAAGCTGCTTCAGGCGACGACGTGCCTGCCACTGCAAACCTTTAATGCGCTCAACGGAGCACACATGATGCACCAGGTGCGCCAGAATCGCCGTCTGGTAGCCAGAGCCTGTACCAATTTCCAGCACCCGGGACTGCGGCGTTAGCTCAAGCAGTTCGGTCATCCGCGCAACCATATAGGGCTGCGAAATCGTCTGCCCCTGGCCAATCGGCAGAGCAATATTGTCCCAGGCCTTATGTTCAAACGCCTCATCAATGAATTTTTCACGCGGCACGGCGGCGAGCGCATCGAGAACAAGCTCATCTCTGATGCCCTGCGCACGTAATTGTTCAAGAAGAGTGTGTACGCGTCTGCTTACCATTGCGTGTCGGCTCCCACGCTGTCTAACCAGTCAGAAACCACCTCATGCGCGCCGTATGCGGTTAAATCGACATGCAGCGGCGTGATGGAAACATAGCCTTCATCGACGGCGGCAAAATCCGTATCCGGCCCGGCGTCGCATTTTTCACCCGGCGGCCCGATCCAGTACAGCGTATTACCGCGCGGATCCTGCTGTGGAATCACCTGATCCGCCGGATGGCGACTGCCGCAGCGGGTGACGCGAATTCCTTTAATTTGATCCAGCGGTAAATCCGGCACGTTGATATTCAAAATGCGACCGGTGCGCAGCGGTTCACGGCTCAGCGCCCGTAAGATACGACAGGTTACTGCGGCAGCAGTATCGTAATGTTTATGCCCATCGAGCGAGACAGCCAGCGCAGGGAACCCCAGATGACGACCTTCCATCGCCGCCGCAACGGTACCGGAATAAATAACATCATCACCCAGATTAGGACCCGCGTTAATACCAGAAACGACAATGTCCGGACGCGGACGCATTAACGCGTTTACGCCCAGATAGACGCAATCGGTAGGCGTACCCATTTGTACGGCGATATCGCCGTTATCATAGGTAAACGTGCGAAGTGAGGATTCCAGCGTCAGCGAGTTAGACGCGCCACTGCGGTTACGATCCGGGGCAACCACCTGTACGTCAGCAAACTCACGCAGCGCTTTCGCCAGCGTTTGTATACCGGGTGCGTGGACCCCATCATCGTTACTCAGCAATATACGCATAATCACCCATTGTGTTAATAAGTTCCCTTACAACACTGGTGGCGAAGCTACCTGCCGGTAGCCAGAAGCGTAACTCAACGGTTACATCATCCCACCAGTTCCAGCTTAATTGTTGTGGATACAGCAACATAGCGCGACGCGACGCGTCGACTTTCTCGCGCAATAACAGAGACTGCAGCGCGGTTTCATCAGCAATAGCGGCTTCTTCAAACGCCAGCGCGTCGCGCTGAGTTCCCCACTCACCGCTGCCCGGTAATGCCGCTGTTACCATCAATTCTTTCTCATCGACGCGACGCTGTAATTCAGTTTGTTCTTCCAGTGTGGCGACAAACCAGCTTCCACGTCCCGACAATTGTAGCGCATCGCCGTCAACAACTTGATTAAAGTCTGTTTTTTTCAAGCGTTCACTGACTATCTGATTAAACAACGCGCTACGGGCCGCCGACAACCAAAAACTGCGTTTATTGCGATCGCGCACCGGCGCATCGCTTTGCGCCCAGCGCAGCGCCCCTTGCAGGTTGCTGCCGCCGATACCAAAACGCTGAGCGCCAAAATAGTTCGGTACGCCGCGCTCGCCAATCGCCTGTAAACGCGCTTCAACGTCATTGCGCTCGCTCACTTCACGCAGCACCAGCGTAAATTCGTTGCCCTTCAGCGCCCCTAAACGCAGCTTACGCTTGTGACGCGCGTACTCCAGCACTTTACAGCCTTCAAGCTCAAATTTGCTTAAATCAGGCATCGCATTGCCGGGGACGCGTGCGCACAGCCACTGTTCCGTAACCGCATGTTTATCTTTCTGCCCGGCAAAGCTTACTTCACGGGCGTGAATTTTCAGGAACTTCGCCAGCGCGTCAGCCACAAAACGGGTATTACAGCCGTTTTTCAGGATGCGCACCAAAATGTGCTCGCCTTCGCCATCCGGTTCGAAGCCTAAATCTTCGACGACGACAAAGTCTTCCGGATTCGCTTTCAGAACGCCATGGCCCAGTGGTTTACCATGGAGATACGTCAGATCTTCAAACGCAGTCATTTCGTTGCCTTAATGAGTAACGCCACCGCTTCACAGGCAATCCCTTCCCCACGCCCGGTAAAACCGAGTTTTTCCGTGGTGGTCGCTTTCACGTTAACATCATCCATATGGCAGCCGAGATCTTCGGCAATAAACACGCGCATCTGCGGAATGTGCGGCAGCATCTTCGGCGCCTGAGCAATAATCGTCACATCCACATTACCAAGCGTATAGCCTTTGGCCTGAATACGCCGCCAGGCTTCACGCAATAATTCACGGCTATCTGCACCTTTAAAGGCCGGGTCGGTATCCGGGAAGAGTTTACCGATATCCCCCAGCGCCGCCGCGCCCAGCAGAGCATCAGTTAGCGCATGTAACGCCACGTCGCCATCAGAATGCGCCAGCAATCCTTTTTCGTATGGGATGCGTACACCACCAATGATAATTGGGCCAACTCCGCCAAAAGCGTGTACGTCGAAACCGTGTCCAATTCGCATTATGCCTTCTCCTGATATACACAGCATCCTGCAGGCTGCCTCGTTGCAGCGTGAAGGATGAGGTGTCTAGATAGTTCGGGTCAGATAAAATTCCGCCAGCGCCAGGTCTTCCGGGCGAGTGACTTTGATGTTGTCAGCGCGTCCTTCAACCAGTTGCGGATGAAAGCCGCAATATTCCAGCGCCGAGGCTTCGTCCGTAATGGTTGCGCCTTCGTTGAGCGCACGGGTCAGGCAGTCGTGCAACAGCTCACGAGGGAAAAACTGTGGCGTCAACGCATGCCATAAATCGGTGCGATCGACCGTATGAGCAATGTCTGTTCGGCCCGGCTCCGCGCGCTTCATCGTGTCGCGTACGGGCGCCGCCAGGATCCCGCCGGTGCGGCTGGTCTCACTTATTGCCAGTAAACGGGCTAAATCATCCGGGTGCAGGCACGGACGCGCGGCATCATGCACCAGTACCCAGTTGGCTTCCCCTGCGGCTTGCAAACCGGCAAGGACAGAATCAGCACGCTCGTTGCCGCCATCCACTACGGTAATTTGCGGATGCGCAGCGAGTGGAAGTTGGGCAAAGCGGCTGTCGCCTGGGCTGATAGCGATGACGACTCGCGTCACCCGGGGATGAGCCAGCAGCGCATCAACCGAGTGTTCAAGAATGGTTTTATTGCCAATAGAGAGGTACTGCTTAGGACACTCTGTTTGCATTCGGCGGCCAAACCCGGCAGCCGGCACCACGGCGCAAACGTCCAATAAAGTGGCTGCCATGTTAAATCCCTGGACGGTTTATCGATTGTTTTGCCCTGCAGTCTGAGCGCGTTTAGACGCGTCAGGCACCAGACGATAAAAGGTTTCGCCCGGCTTAGTCATGCTGAGTTCGTTACGCGCACGCTCCTCGATAGCCTCTTGTCCACCATTGAGGTCGTCAATTTCGGCAAAGAGCTGATCGTTACGCGCTTTAAGTTTCGCGTTTGTAGCTTGCTGCGCAGCAACATCATCGTTGACGCGACTATAGTCATGTATGCCGTTCTTACCGAACCACAGCGAATACTGCAGCCAGACTAATAAAGCCAGCAACAGCAGCGTTAGTTTACCCATCCTGCCCCCTGAAAAACGGCATTAACATCCCATAACTTCCGCAGACGACTTTACATCAACGGGCGGGAATGCCGCGACAACGCGGGCAAATGTACCACATTTTCCCGTTGTTACGTATACCCCGTGTAAGGAGAACATAATCTCATTGTTGGTTACGGTTTGAATTATGGCCAGAGAGTGAACAACCGCGGCGATTATGCGAAATTGACGTGAGCTTAACCCAATAACCATAAAAATAGTGCGCCAAACATAGCCCCAACCACCAGCAGGGTACAGGTAATGCTCAGCAACAACCGTCCTTTTAATAGCGAGTGCAGGGCAATACCCGCGACGATCGCCACGGGCAACAATGCGAGGAAAAAGGGCCAGGTATAAATAAAGAAAAACAGTGTATTAGGGCCATACATCAGACACGGAAATCCCAGCGCCAGCAACCACGCTGCAAATCCGACCACGGCCCCCGGAAGTGACCAGGTGGTTTCGTCGTCGGCAGCGAAGGTATCTGACTCTGTAATAGTAATGTTATGGCTGTTACGCATATCTAATCCTGTGACCGTGACTGACCGGGCATACAAGCTCGGGTGTCTCAGGATCTGATAATATCTTCCTGCCTCAGCAGGTCTAATAATTGGGGTACCAAATTTGTTACCAATTGTTCACCATCAAGATGAATCTCTGGCGATTCAGGCGCTTCGTATACTGAGTCAATTCCGGTGAAATTGCGCAACTCCCCCGCCCGCGCTTTTTTATACAGCCCTTTTGGATCGCGTGCTTCACACGTTGCTAATGGCGTATCGACAAAAACCTCAATAAAACGCCCCTCTCCCACGCGCTCACGGACCATTTGTCGCTCGGCGCGATGCGGAGAGATAAAAGCGGTCAACACCACCAGACCGGCATCGACCATCAGGTTAGCCACTTCGCCAACCCGACGAATATTCTCCTTGCGGTCGGCATCGCTAAACCCGAGATCGCTGCACAGACCGTGACGCACGTTATCGCCATCCAGCAGATAAGTGCTCACCCCCAACTTATGCAGCGCCTCTTCCAGCGCCCCTGCTACCGTGGATTTACCGGAACCAGACAGCCCGGTAAACCACAGCACAACACCACGATGACCGTGGCGTTGTTCCCGCTGTTGCGGTGTAACAGGATGGGCATGCCAGACGACGTTTTCGTCATGCAACGCCATTATTTGCCTCCCAGCAGATCGCGCGCACCCCAGTGTGGGAAGTGGCGACGCACCAGCGCATTCAGCTCCAGTTCAAACGCGCTGAACTGAGAAGCGGCAGCCTGCTCCTGAATGATAGGCTCGCGCACCAGCCCCGCGCCAACGGTAACGTTGGTCAGGCGATCAATGATAATCAGCCCACCCGTAACCGGGTTCTGCTGATAGGTATCCAGCACCAGCGGTTCATCAAACGTCAGATTAACCAGACCGATGCCGTTTAGCGGCAGCGCTTCAACGTCACGTTGAGTCAGGTTATTAATATCGACCTGATACTGCACGCTATCAACGCGTGCGCGAGTCTTCTTGCCTGCAACTTTGATGTCATAGCTCTGCCCTGCCGACAACGGCTGCTCCGCCATCCACACCACATCAACGGCAGCGCTTTGTACCGCTGGCAATGCTTCACCGGCATCAAGCAGCAGGTCGCCCCGGCTGATGTCGATCTCATCTTTCAGCACCAGGGTGATTGCTTCGCCTGCATGCGCTTCCTGTAAATCGCCATCAAAAGTCACGATCCGCGCCACGCTGGACTCAACGCCAGACGGCAGCACTTTGACGCGTTGCCCGACCTTCACGCTACCGGAGGCCAGCGTCCCGGCATAACCACGGAAATCCAGATTCGGTCGGTTCACATACTGCACCGGGAAACGCATCGGCTGAGTATCAACAATGCGCTGGATCTCAACGGTTTCCAGCACTTCCAGCAGCGTCGGACCGCTGTACCACGGCATGCTGGCGCTTTGCGAAGCCACGTTGTCGCCTTCCAGCGCAGAGAGCGGCACAAACCGGATATCCAGGTTACCCGGCAGTTGTTCAGCAAAAGTAAGATAGTCTTCGCGAATGCGATTAAATGTCTCCTCGCTAAAGTCCACCAGATCCATTTTGTTGATCGCCACCACCAGGTGTTTGATCCCAAGCAACGTAGAGATAAAGCTGTGACGACGAGTCTGATCCAGCACGCCTTTACGCGCATCGATCAGCAGGATCGCCAGGTCGCAGGTCGACGCCCCGGTCGCCATGTTGCGGGTGTACTGTTCATGGCCAGGAGTGTCCGCAATAATAAATTTACGCTTCTCGGTAGAGAAATAACGGTACGCCACGTCGATAGTGATGCCCTGCTCGCGCTCGGCCTGCAAGCCGTCAACCAATAACGCCAGATCGAGCTTTTCGCCCTGAGTACCGTGACGTTTACTGTCGTTGTGCAGCGATGAAAGCTGATCTTCATAAATCTGACGCGTGTCGTGCAGCAGACGGCCAATCAGGGTACTTTTCCCGTCATCCACGCTACCGCAGGTTAAAAAACGCAGCAGACTTTTGTGTTGCTGGGCGACCATCCAGGCTTCAACGCCGCCTTCATTAGCAATTTGTTGTGCAAGTGTCGTGTTCATGGCGGCTCCTTAGAAATACCCCTGACGTTTCTTCAGCTCCATGGAGCCCGCCTGGTCGCGGTCAATCACGCGCCCCTGACGTTCACTGGTGGTTGAGACCAGCATCTCTTCGATGATTTCCGGCAGCGTCTGCGCATTCGACTCCACCGCGCCTGTCAGCGGCCAGCAACCAAGCGTACGGAAACGCACCATGCGCTTTTTAATCACTTCCCCAGGTTGCAGATCGATTCTGTCGTCATCAATCATCATCAGCATGCCGTCGCGTTCCAGCACCGGACGCTCCGCCGCCAGGTATAGCGGCACGATGTCGATATTTTCCAGCCAGATGTACTGCCAGATATCCTGTTCAGTCCAGTTAGAGAGCGGGAATACGCGAATGCTTTCGCCCTTGTTAATCTGCCCGTTGTAGTTGTGCCACAGCTCCGGGCGCTGATTTTTCGGATCCCAGCGATGAAAACGATCGCGGAAAGAGTAAATGCGCTCTTTAGCACGCGATTTCTCTTCGTCGCGACGAGCACCACCGAACGCGGCGTCAAAACCGTATTTGTTCAGCGCCTGCTTCAACCCTTCGGTTTTCATAATGTCGGTATGCTTGGCGCTACCATGGACAAACGGGTTGATGCCCATCGCCACCCCTTCCGGGTTTTTATGCACCAGTAGTTCACAGCCGTAGGCTTTCGCCGTGCGGTCACGAAACTCGTACATCTCGCTGAATTTCCAGCCGGTATCAACGTGCAACAGGGGGAACGGCAGCGTACCAGGATAAAACGCTTTGCGCGCCAGATGCAGCATTACGCTGGAATCTTTGCCGATGGAATACATCATCACCGGATTAGAAAACTCGGCGGCCACCTCACGAATGATATGGATGCTTTCCGCTTCCAGTTGCCGCAGGTGGGTAAGTCGTTTTTGATCCATAACCGTTCCTATGTAATGCCGTTATTTTGCTAACGATGCTCAGATAACCTGACTATAGGGAGGGCAAGGAGGCGAATGAAATTACGAATTGGAATGAGTAGTTCCTCAAAGGAATAACGATCTGGAAAAGCAAATATCAAAAAGTGCTTAAGCTACCGAATTTAGGGCATTTAGGAGCAAATGAAATTGTTTTACCTCGATCACGGTTTCATACTAGCGGCTGAAAATTTTTGCTTGGTATTTAAGGACTCACTATGTTTTCCGCATTGCGCCACCTGACTACCGCCCTGGCGCTCGGCGCGTGCTTCATCCTTCCCGCACAGGCAACATCCTCCAAACCTGGAGATATCGCAAATACCCAGGCTCGATATATCGCAACGTTTTTCCCAGGCCGCGTGACGGGATCTCCGGCAGAAATGTTATCTGCTGATTATATACGTCAGCAATTTCAACAGATGGGCTATAGCAGCGATATTCGGACGTTTAATAGCCGTTATGTTTATACCGCTAAAGATAACCGTAAAAACTGGCATAACGTAACGGGAAGCACCGTTATTGCAGCACATGAAGGTAAAGCGCCGCAGCAGATTATTATCATGGCGCACCTCGACACCTACGCCGCACAAAGCGACGCCGATTCAGATGCCAATCTGGGTGGACTAACCCTGCAAGGTATCGACGACAACGCTGCCGGTGTTGGCGTGATGCTGGAACTGGCGGAAAAACTCAAAAACGTACCGACGCAATACGGCATCCGATTTATCGCCACCAGCGGCGAGGAAGAAGGCAAACTGGGCGCGGAGAACATTCTGAAGCGAATGAGCGCTGCAGAGAAGAAAAACACGCTGCTGGTTATCAATCTCGATAACCTGATTGTCGGCGATAAGCTCTATTTCAATAGCGGTAAGAAAACCCCGGAAGCGGTGCGAAAATTGACGCGCGACCGGGCGCTGGCTATCGCGCACAGTCGCGGTATCGTTGCCAGCACCAATCCAGGTCTGAACAAAGACTATCCGAAAGGCACTGGATGTTGTAACGATGCAGAAGTCTTCGACAACGCGGGCATTTCCGTTCTCTCCGTTGAAGCGACCAACTGGAACCTGGGCAAGAAAGATGGCTATCAACAGCGCGCCAAAAGCGCCTCGTTCCCGGCAGGCAACAGCTGGCACGATGTGCGACTGGATAACCAGCAGCATATCGATAAAGCGTTACCGGGCAGGATAGAACGCCGTAGCCGCGACGTGGTACGCATTATGCTGCCGCTGGTAAAAGAACTGGCAAAAGCGGGTAAATCCTGAAGAAGTGGTCCGGTAGGATGTAAATCTTACCGGACCACTTTCCTGTTACCCTTCGTGCAGTCCGCACTCGCGCTTCAATCCGAAGAAACGCGTCTCTTCTTCCGCCATTCCCGGTTCCCATTTGCGGGTGGTGTGGGTATCACCGACTGACAGATAGCCCTGATCCCACAACGGATGGTACTTCAGTCCGTGTTTTTGCAGATACTGGTAAACCGTACGGTTATCCCAGTCGATGATCGGCAGCACTTTAAACACGCCGCGCTGGATAGCCAGCACCGGCAAATGCGCTCGACTGCCCGACTGCTCGCGGCGCAGACCGGCAAACCAGGTTTGCGCATGCAGGTCCTGTAGCGCCCGGTTCATCGGCCCGACCTTGTTGATGTCATTGTATTTCTCAATGCCTTCAACGCCCTGCTCCCATAGTTTTCCATAGCGCGCTTCCTGCCAGGCGGCACTCTCTTTTGCCCGGTAGACTTGCAGATTAAGCTTGAGCTTGTCCGTTAACTCATCAATAAACTGGTAGGTTTCCGGGAACAGATAGCCAGTATCGGTGAGGATCACCGGGATATCCGGGCGAACCTGATTTACCAGGTGCAGGCTTACTGCTGCCTGGATCCCAAAACTTGATGACAGAACATATTCACCAGGCAGGTTTTCCAGCGCCCACGCCACGCGATCCTCGGCGCTCAATTTTTCCAGTTGATCGTTGGTTTGCGCCAACGCCATAACGCGTTCAACTTTCGGCAGCTCGTTCAACGCGTTGAGATCGAGTTTGGACATAAATTCCTCGCTGTTTGCCTTGCCTGATGGCGCTACGCTTATCAGGCCTACAAATTCAGTAGACCCGATAAGTCAATTTCACATTATTCCCAGAAATCCCGGGCAGGATCGAGCACCGGGCGAATAATGCCCGCACGCACCGTAAAGTCACCGAAGCCTTCACCCGCTTCGCGCTCTTTCGCCCAGCGCCCAATCAGTTCATCCAGCGATGCCAGAATTTCCGGCTCGGTGATGTTCTCTTTAAACATCCGGGGAATGCGAGTTCCGATACGATTGCCCCCCAGATGCAGGTTGTAACGTCCGGGTGCTTTACCCACCAGACCAACTTCCGCCAGCATCGCGCGGCCGCAGCCGTTCGGGCAGCCGGTAACACGCATGACAATGTTTTCATCACTCAGGCTGTGCTTCGCCATCAGCGTGTCGATGTTGTCGATAAACGTTGGCAGGAAACGCTCGGCTTCCGCCATCGCCAGCGGACAGGTTGGGAACGAGACGCAGGCCATCGAGTTTTCACGCTGCGGAGTTACCGCGTTCATTAAGCCACTCTTCTGCGCAATCTTTTCGATCTTCGCCTTTTCACTCTCAGGAACACCGGCAATGATCAGGTTCTGGTTCGCGGTAATGCGGAACTCGCCTTTGTGGATCTTCGCGATCTCAAGCAGACCGGTTTTCAACGGTCGGCCCGGATAATCGAGGATGCGTCCGTTTTCAATAAACAACGTCAGATGCCATTTATTGTCGATACCTTTCACCCAGCCGATACGATCGCCGCGACCAGTGAACTCGTACGGACGGATCGGCTCAAACGTGATCCCCGCCCGGCGCTCAACTTCAGCTTTAAAGGTCTCTACGCCTACGCGTTCCAGCGTGTATTTGGTTTTCGCGTTTTTACGATCGGTACGGTTACCCCAATCACGCTGCGTGGTCACCACAGCCTCCGCCACGGCCAGCGTATGCTCAAGCGGCAGATAACCAAACTCGCTTGCCGTACGGGCATAGGTTTTCTTGTTGCCGTGCTCAATCGACAAACCACCGCCCACCAGCAGGTTAAAGCCCACCAGCTTGCCGTTTTCCGCAACCGCCACAAAGTTCATGTCGTTGGCGTGCAGATCGATGTCGTTCTGCGGCGGGATTACCACGGTAGTTTTAAACTTACGCGGCAGATAGGTTTGACCGAGGATCGGCTCTTCATCGGTGGTCGCGACTTTTTCCTGATCCAGCCAGATCTCTGCATAAGCGCGGGTGCGCGGCAACAGGTGCTCGGAAATTTTCTTCGCCCATTCATAGGCTTCGGCGTGCAGCTCAGATTCATACGGATTCGAGGTGCACAGCACGTTACGGTTCATGTCATTGGCGGTCGCCAGAGCGTCAAGCCCGACTGAATGCAGCATCTGGTGTACCGGTTTCACGTTCTTCTTCAGAATGCCGTGAAACTGGAATGTCTGACGGTTGGTCAGACGAATGCTGCCGTAAATGGTGTTGTCATGGGCGAACTTATCGATCGCCTGCCACTGTTTGGTGGTGATCACCCCACCCGGCAGACGACAGCGCAGCAGCATGGCGTGGCGCGGCTCCAGCTTTTGCTCGGCACGTTCGGCGCGGATATCGCGGTCATCCTGCTGGTACATACCGTGAAAACGGATCAGCAGGAAGTTGTCGCCTTTAAAACCGCCGGTCAGACCGTCATTTAAATCTTCGGCAATGGTACCGCGCAGGTAGTTGCTCTCAACCTTCATGCGCTCAGCATCAGTCAGTTTGCCTTCGACCACCAATGGTCCTGGATGTTTTTCGCTCATTAGTAGACATCTCGCTGATAACGGCGCTCAATGCGCAGCTCACTTAAAAATTCATCCGCCGCTTCGATATCCATACCACCGAATTCGGCAATCACTTCCAACAAAGCCTGCTCAACGTCTTTCGCCATACGATTGGCGTCGCCGCAGACATAAATGTGGGCACCGTCATTAATCCAGCGCCACAGTTCCGCGCCCTGTTGGCGCAGTTTATCTTGTACGTAGACTTTTTCTTTTTGATCTCTGGACCAGGCGAGATCGATACGACTCAGTACGCCCTCTTTGACGTAACGCTGCCATTCCACCTGATACAGGAAATCTTCGGTAAAGTGTGGGTTGCCAAAAAACAGCCAGTTTTTGCCTTCGGCTCCGTCAGCCGCACGCTGCTGCATGAATGCACGAAACGGCGCAATACCGGTGCCAGGTCCAATCATGATCACCGGCGTCTGCGGGTTCGCCGGCAGGCGGAAGTTATCGTTGTGTTCAATGAACACGCGAACTTCACCTTCTTCATCTACACGATCGGCAAGGAAGCTGGACGCGCCGCCTGCGCGGGCACGACCTTCAATGTCATAACGCACCACACCCACGGTAACGTGCACTTCGCTTTCCACTTCCGCCTGGGAAGAGGCAATGGAGTACAAACGCGGCGTCAGCGGGCGCAGAAGATCAACCAACGCCTGGGCATCCAGTTGCGCCGGAGAGAAGCGCACCATATCGACGATGGGCGTGGTTGCGGCGTAATGCTGCAACTGCGCTTTGTCACCCACTAACGGCAGCAAAGTTTCGCTGCGGGTCAAGGTGGCATAATTTTCTACGATATTGCCGGTGTTGACCGTCAGTTCGAAGTGCCACTCCAGTGCTTCGGCGAGCGGCAGGGTTTTGCCATCAACCGTGACCGGTTCATCCCCTTTCAGCCACAGCAGTTCTACCAGCTCTTTGACCAAAGCCGGATCGTTTTGATACCAGACACCCAATGCATCGCCCGGCTGATAGCGCAGGCCGGAATCGCCTAAATCAATCTCAATATGGCGCACATCTTTTTCAGAGTCGCGGCCGGTAATTTTCTGATTCACCGCAAGCGACGCCGTCAGCGGCGCTTCTTTGGTATACGGACTGGTGTGTACTTCGTTTACCGCACCGCTCGCGGCAACTTGCACAGACGATGCCGCAGGCGCACGTGCTTTCAGGACATCAACCAGACGGGCACGCCACTGGGCAGCCGCGGCCTGGTATTCAACATCAGCGTCGACGCGGTCAAGCAGACGTTCACCGCCCAGCTCAGCCAGTTTCGTATCAAAGTCTTTTCCTGACTGACAGAAAAACTCGTAAGAGGTGTCGCCAAGACCAAACACGGCAAAAGCGGTGTTATCGAGCTTCGGCGCTTTTTTCGAGAACAGGAATTTATGCAACGCCACGGCTTCTTCCGCCGGTTCACCTTCCCCTTGCGTCGACGCCACCACGATCAGCAGTTTTTCATTGGCGATTTGTTTGAATTTATAGTCGCCAGCGTTGATGAGAGTGACGTTGAGCTTCGCGGCGATCAGATCATCGCGCAGGGCTTCCGCCACACGACGCGCATTACCGGTTTGCGAGGCGGAGATAAGCGTAATACCCGGCATTTGAGCGGCAGGCGCTGGTGACGCCGTATTGCTGCCTGGCTGCTGATTCAGCACGCCCCAGAAATAGCCAGAAACCCACGCAAGCTGTGCGGGAGTGAAATCGGTCGTGGCCGCCTGAAGGCGTGCCAGTTGCTCCGGGTTTAGCGGTAGCAAAGCGGAAGGTGGGGCCTGTGTCGTCATGCGTTGTCATGTTCCAGTAAGCAAAGCGGATTTCAGCAATAAAACCCAAACTGAAGATAAGGTTAACGGCGGGGATAGTAACAATTAAAGAAGTGATGGAAATAACAAATAACCAAATGGACTAACCTGTTTTAGTTATAGTTATTAACAGCAAAATCGATTTAATAAGCATTTGATATATAAATAGTTATTGAACATTATCTTTATGAATGGATTGTTCTGATACTCTGCGCCCTTTTAACTAATGATAAAATTTGCTCTTTACGGTACCCTACGGCGGTTTTTCGCATTCTTGAGAGTAAATAATGTCCACCACCTTGTTTAAAGATTTCACCTTCGAAGCCGCTCACCGCCTGCCACATGTACCGGAAGGGCATAAGTGTGGCCGCCTGCATGGTCACTCATTTATGGTGCGTCTTGAAATTACCGGTGAAGTCGATCCGCATACCGGTTGGATTATGGATTTTTCTGAGTTAAAAGCGGCGTTTAAGCCGACGTATGATAGGCTTGATCACTACTATCTGAACGATATTCCAGGCTTAGAAAACCCAACCAGTGAAGTGCTGGCAAAATGGATTTGGGATCAGGTAAAACCGGTTGTCCCTCTGCTGAGTGCCGTAATGGTGAAAGAGACCTGCACAGCGGGCTGCGTGTATCGCGGCGAGTGATTGTAGCCTTGACGGATGGCGAAACGTCTTCTCCGGCCAGCAACGAACAACAAACTCTGGCCGGGTAAGCGAAACGCTCCCGGCACAGTTATCAGGCAATATTCAGATATTTATGGGTTTGCATCGACAGACGCCAGTTTCGCGCAATACAGGTATCAATGCACAAACGCGTCGCATCCTCTTTCTGGCTGATTGGCTGTAAGGCGATGATTCGTGGTTTGTCGTCACTCAACGTTGCCAGCAGTTCATCCAGCGCTTCAATATCGCGAACGCGACCAACCGGATGTTTGATTTCATTCGCGCGCTCCAGCGCCTGCGACAGCACATCATAACCACCGCGCATATTCACCTTCGGCGATACGGTTACCCAGGTATTCGGCGTACAGCGTACTTCGTGGGTACCACTGGTCTCAATCTGGCAGCTAAAGCCGTTCTTTTCCAGCAGGTCAGTCAGCGGCATCAGGTCATGAATGCAGGGCTCGCCGCCAGTGATCACCACGTGACGGGCGGTATAGCCCTGACGCAAAATGACCGCCAGCAGATCTTCGCTGCTCGCCGCGCCCCATTTGTCGCTCTCTTTAGTCTTGGCCAGGATGCTGTACAGGGAGACTTCCCGATCCTCAAGCTTATCCCAGGTGTGTTTGGTATCGCACCAGGCACAGCCAACCGGGCATCCCTGTAAACGAATAAAAATGGCGGGGACGCCGGTAAAGTAGCCCTCGCCTTGCAGGGTCTGGAACATCTCGTTAATCGGGTACTGCATAGCGCTCTCAATATGGGGATAAACGATAATTATCGCAGATCCCCGCCAAAGTATCATGCCCCATCGATGCTTTACGAGGCGATCGCCGCGACAAAGCGTGCCGTTATCTGCTGCGGACGCGTTATAGCCCCCCCAACCACCACGGTATGAGCGCCTAATGCCAGACAACGTGCGGCGCGTTCCGGGGTATCGACGTTTCCTTCCGCTACGACCGGTATGCTGACCGCAGCCAATACCTCACGTAAAAAACCACAGTCGTTTTCCGCCAGCACATGCCCGGCAGTGTCAGCGGTATAGCCGTAAAGCGTGGTGCCCACGCAGTCAAAACCCAGACGCTCAGCTGTCACCGCCTCGTTTACGGTGGCGATATCCGCCATCAGCAGTACGGACGGGTATCGAGCGCGGATTTGCGTGACCAGCTCTTCCAGCGTTTGTCCACCAGGGCGCGGGCGCGCTGTCGCATCCAGAGCAATAATTTCCGGTCCAACTGTCATTAGCTCATCCACTTCCCGTAGAGTAGCCGTAATAAACACATCACTGCCCGGATAATCGCGCTTAATAATCCCAATCACCGGCAGGGAGACGCTCTCTTTGATCGCGCGAATATCCACCACACTGTTCGCACGGATACCTACCGCACCGCCCTGGGCTGCCGCCAGCGCCATACGCGACATAATAAACGAACTGTGCAGGGGCTCATTTTCCAGCGCCTGACAGGAGACGATTAATTTACCTTTTAGGGAATCCAGTACAGTTTTCATTACGATAAGATCTCTTCGACTTCGTTTTTAATGATGGTGACATGCGGGCCATAAATCACCTGAACACCGTTACCGCGAATAATTACGCCTCGCGCTCCGGTCGCTTTCAGCGCCGCTTCATCTACCTTGCTGCTCTCTTTCACCGTCACGCGTAAGCGTGTGGCGCAACAGTCCACCTCTTCCAGATTATCTTTGCCTCCCAGCCCGGCGATCACTGCCGCTGCTCGCTCACTTTGCGGCAGGCTGGATTCCATCGGAGTTGCGTTTTCACGGCCAGGCGTTAGCCAGTTAAAGCGGTTAATCAAATAGCGGAAGGTGAAGTAGTAAAGAAAGAACCACGGTACCCCCACCAGGGGGACGTACATCCAGTTGGTTTTCGCTTCCCCCTGTAGCACGCCAAAGAGGAGGAAATCGATAAGCCCACCCGAAAAGGTTTGCCCAATAGTGATATGTAAAATATGAGCCATCATAAACGCCAGACCATCGAAGAAGGCGTGAATGACGTATAACACGGGCGCCACAAACAGAAATGAGAATTCGATAGGCTCAGTGATCCCCGTCAGGAAAGAGGTCAGGGCCGCAGACAACAGCAGGCCAGCAACAAGCTTTCTGTTCTCCGGCCTGGCAGTATGGTACATCGCCAGGCATGCACCAAGCAGGCCAAACATCATGGTGATGAAGCGCCCGGACATAAAGCGCGAGGTGCCCGCATAGAATTGCTGCGTATTCGGATCGGCAAGTTGGGCAAAGAAAATCCGCTGCGTACCTTCAACTAACTGGCCGTTGACGATTTCGCTCCCGCCCAGCGCCGTCGTCCAGAACGGCAAATAAAAGATATGGTGTAACCCCAATGGGCCGAGCATACGCAGGATGAAGCCGTACAGCAGCGTCCCCAGATAGCCTGTCGCATCAACCAGACCACCCAGTCCAAAAATGAGTTTCTGGAAATGCGGCCAAACCACCGTCATGACCGCCCCCACGACTATCGCGGCAAGGGAGCTAATAATCGGCACAAAGCGCGAGCCGCTGAAGAAACCAAGGAACTGAGGGAGTGAGACTTTATTGAAACGGCCATGCAGCGCACAGGTAACCAGGCCAATCACCACCCCACCAAACACACCTGTTTCCAGCGTCTGAATGCCCAGCGTCATCCCCTGGCCTACGGCACCGGGATTCTCGTGTGCCAGCGTTCCGTTGAGCGTCAATAAGGCATTAATGGTGGCATTCATCACCAGAAATGCCAGCAATGCCGCAAGCCCGGCGGTGCCTTTATCCGTTTTCGCCAGTCCTACTGCGACACCCACCGCAAAGAGCACCGACAGGTTGGCAAATACAATAGAACCTGCGCTGGTCATGATTGTGAAGATTGCCTGTAACCAGTCAACGTCCAAAAACGGATAAGCCGTCAATGTGTTTGGATTCGACAGCGCGCCGCCAATCCCTAGCAACAGCCCCGCGGCGGGCAATACCGCAATCGGCAGCATGAACGATTTGCCGAACCGCTGTGCCTTTTCAAACCATGCCCCCGACGAGGCGCCGCTAAACATTTGCATCATTTTTTCATCTCCCCGATTGATGATGAAAATTTTTACCATATTAATTTTTAAAAGTGAAAATTATCATCAAAACCCAGGAAGCCGATCATACTTTTTTAAAATGACTGGCATCTCTCCCCTGCTTTCCGCCACACTATCAGCAGAGAAACGCATTAAGGATTTTGCATGTCAGAAAATGAAAACCTGCTGCTGAGATTGCGCCAGAGCGTTGACGGATATAGCCGAACACAGCAGAAGTTGGGAGAGTTTGTGCTCAGCGATCCGGCAAAAGTTGTCTACCTGACGATTACCGAACTGGCGCGTGAAAGCGACACCAGCGAGGCGAGCGTTACGCGTCTGTGCCGTACGCTGGGGTGTAAGGGCTACAACGAATTCAAGATGGCGCTGGCACTCGATCTCCAGCAAGAACAGCCGGTAGAGCACTGCGGGGATGAAATTGACAATGTGGTCAATGAATCGGTGCAAGCATTGCAGGACACTGCAAAGTTACTCGACAGGACATTACTTGAAGCCGCCGCCCTTGCGTTGCATCAGGCTCAGTCAGTACAGATTTATGGCGTAGCGGCCAGCGCCATTCTGGGGGAGTATTTACATTACAAACTCCTGCGTCTCGGCAAACCTGCACAATTGTTCAGCGACATGCATCGTGCAGCCATGAATGCCACGACGCTTAACAAAGACACGATCGTGGTAGCGATTTCCAGTTCTGGCTCGACGCGCGATCTGCTGCACGTCGTTAAACTGGCGCGTAAGCAAGGCGTGCGCGTGCTGGCGTTGAGTAATACGCCGCGCAGCCCGTTGGCTTCGCTGAGTGATATTCAACTGGTCGCAGCCAAACCTGAGGGTCCGTTGAGTGCTGGCGCGCTAAACGCCAAGGTGGGAGTGATGCTGTTGGTAGAACTGCTCACCACATCGCTGATTGCGCTGGATGAAAAGTACAGTGATGTGAGCCAGCAAACCGCCAGCGCGACCTTACCACTGCTGCTTTAAAGACATAAAAAAACCCGCCGCAGCGGGTTTTTACGTTAAGAGCTAAAGAACAGGATTACGCCTGGCCTTTGATCTCTTTACGACCGTTGTACGGTGCTTGTTCACCCAGAGCTTCTTCGATACGAATCAGCTGGTTGTATTTAGCAACGCGGTCAGAACGGCTCATAGAACCTGTTTTGATCTGGCCTGCAGCGGTACCAACAGCCAGGTCAGCGATGGTAGCGTCTTCAGTTTCGCCAGAACGGTGAGAGATGACAGCAGTGTAGCCAGCGTCTTTCGCCATTTTGATCGCAGCCAGAGTTTCGGTCAGAGAACCGATCTGGTTGAATTTGATCAGGATGGAGTTAACGATGCCTTTTTCGATGCCTTCTTTCAGGATCTTGGTGTTGGTTACGAACAGATCGTCACCAACCAGCTGGATTTTGTCGCCCAGTACTTTAGTCTGGTATGCAAAACCGTCCCAGTCAGACTCGTCCAGACCATCTTCGATGGACACGATCGGGTACTGTTTGGTCAGTTCTTCCAGGAAGTGGGTGAATTCTTCGGAGGTGAATGCTTTGTTGCCTTCGCCAGCCAGAACGTATTTACCGTCTTTGTAGAATTCAGAAGCTGCACAGTCCATCGCCAGGGTGATGTCTTTGCCCAGCTCGTAGCCAGCTGCTTTTACCGCTTCAGCGATTACAGCCAGAGCTTCAGCGTTGGAACCCAGGTTCGGCGCGTAGCCGCCTTCGTCACCAACAGCAGTGTTCATACCTTTAGCTTTCAGAACTTTAGCCAGGTTGTGGAACACTTCAGAACCCATACGAACGGCTTCTTTCAGAGTCTTAGCGCCAACCGGCTGAATCATGAATTCCTGGATGTCGACGTTGTTGTCAGCGTGCTCACCACCGTTGATGATGTTCATCATCGGAACCGGCATGGAGTATTTACCCGGAGTACCGTTCAGTTCAGCGATGTGTGCATACAGCGGCAGGCCTTTAGCAGCAGCTGCTGCTTTGGCGTTCGCCAGGGACACAGCCAGGATGGCGTTTGCACCGAAGTTGGATTTGTTTTCAGTACCGTCCAGATCGATCATGATCTTGTCGATGCCAGCCTGATCTTTAGCATCTTTACCCAGCAGAGCCTGAGCAATTGGGCCGTTAACAGCTGCAACAGCTTTCAGTACGCCTTTACCCATGAAACGAGATTTGTCGCCATCGCGCAGTTCCAGTGCTTCGCGGGAACCAGTAGAAGCACCTGACGGAGCTGCTGCCATACCAACGAAACCACCTTCCAGGTGTACTTCGGCTTCAACAGTCGGGTTACCACGGGAGTCGATGATTTCACGACCGATGATTTTAACGATTTTGGACATTAGATTTTCCTCAGTACAAGTTAAACTAAAACTCCAGACAAACAATGCACCCGGATGGGTGCATTGCCGTTCTAACTTATTTACTTCTTACTTCGCCTGACGCTTCTGATGTTCACTGGCGGCTTTCACAAAGCCGGCAAACAGCGGGTGCCCATCACGTGGCGTGGAAGTAAATTCCGGGTGGAACTGACAGGCCACGAACCACGGATGATTCGGTACCTCAATGATCTCGACCAACTGATCATCACCGGAACGGCCTGCAATACGCAGACCCGCAGCTTCAATCTGTTTCAACAGCATATTGTTGACTTCGTAACGGTGGCGATGGCGTTCAACGATAGTCGGCGTACCATATAACTTACGCACCAGACTCTCATCGTCCAACTGACACTGCTGCGCGCCAAGGCGCATTGTGCCACCCAGATCGCTCTTCTCGGTACGGACTTCGACGTTGCCGTCTTCATCGCGCCATTCGGTAATCAGGGCCACCACTGGGTACTTACAGTCTGGCACAAATTCCGTGGAGTTGGCGTTGTCCATACCTACTACGTTACGTGCAAACTCAATCAACGCAACCTGCATACCCAGGCAAATGCCCAGATAAGGAATATTGTTCTCACGCGCAAAGCGCGCCGTCGCGATTTTACCTTCAACGCCACGGTAGCCGAAGCCGCCAGGGATCAGGATTGCATCAAGACCTTTCAGGATCTCAACGCCGCGTGTTTCAACATCTTGCGAATCGATCAGCTTGATATTGACGGTGACACGATTCTTCAGACCACCGTGCTTCAGCGCTTCGATAACTGACTTATAGGCATCTGGCAGTTCAATGTACTTGCCAACCATACCGATAGTCACTTCGCCTGCCGGATTCGCTTCTTCATAGATAACCTGTTCCCATTCTGACAGATTAGCTTCCGGACAGTTCAAGCTGAATCGTTTACAAATATAATCGTCAAGGCCCTGGGATTTCAACAGGCCCGGAATTTTATAGATGGAATCGACATCTTTCAGAGAAATCACCGCTTTTTCCGGAACGTTACAGAACAATGCAATTTTCGCACGTTCATTAGCCGGAACTGCGCGATCGGAGCGGCAAATCAGGATATCTGGCTGAATACCGATAGAAAGCAGCTCTTTTACCGAGTGCTGGGTCGGTTTAGTTTTGACTTCACCTGCCGCCGCCATGTACGGAACCAGCGTCAGATGCATAAACAGCGTGTGCTCACGGCCAATTTCTACGGCCATCTGGCGAATCGCTTCAAGGAACGGCAGAGATTCGATATCCCCAACGGTTCCGCCGATTTCGACCAGAACAACATCATGACCTTCGCCGCCTTCCAGAACGCGTTCTTTAATCGCATTCGTGATGTGCGGGATAACCTGAACGGTAGCGCCCAGGTAGTCGCCACGGCGTTCTTTACGCAGAACGTCGGAATAGATACGACCCGTGGTGAAGTTGTTGCGGCGGCTCATTTTGGTACGGATGAAACGCTCATAGTGACCCAGGTCCAGGTCGGTTTCAGCGCCGTCTTCGGTAACGAACACTTCCCCGTGTTGGATTGGGCTCATAGTACCTGGATCGACGTTGATGTACGGATCCAGTTTCATCATGGTCACATTGAGGCCACGGGCTTCAAGAATGGCTGCCAGGGAGGCTGCGGCAATGCCTTTTCCCAGAGAGGATACGACCCCGCCGGTCACAAAAATATAGTTCGTTGTCATGCTGGACCTGAGAAGTTAGGGTGAAACGATGGAATTACCAAGACGGGAAAGTAGTATACCCGAACATGACGAGCGCCACAAACTTTCATTATTCCCTCTCCTTCGTTCTTCAAGCCGCACCGGTGTTGGCTTCCTTCACTCACCCCAGTCACATAGCATTTCTATGTTCCTGAGGATTCTTTCAGTCGCCGCCTTGTTGCGACTCGAATCACTCGATGAGGCAGTATACAAGGTGTTTCATCAACATAACGGGAAGAGAAAATAGCCTCTTTTGGGTAAATGTTTTTGACGTAAATCAAGCGCTTGTTATTTAAAAAATCACACAAATCGCCCTTGACCGACGAAATCCCTTAGAGATCAATTTCCTGCCGTTTTACCTGTTGCCAGACTTCTTCCATAGTTTCCAGATCAACACCAGTCATTTCCAGACCGCGAGCAGCCACAATTCGCTCAACCTCACGAAAACGCCGCTCAAATTTCTCGTTCGCTTTTTGCAATGCGGTCTCTGCTTTGGTGCCTAAATGCCGGGCCATATTGACCGTAGCAAACAGCAGATCGCCCATTTCCTCCTCCAGTTTAGCCTGGTCGACAACAGCCTGCTTCGCCTCAAACATGACTTCGTCGATCTCTTCGTAAACCTTGTCGACAACCGGCCCTAATGTTTTCCAGTCGAATCCAACATTTGAGCAACGTTTCTGGATTTTTTGGGCGCGCATTAATGCCGGTAAACTACGGGGGATATCGTCGAGCGCGGAATGCTGCGCCTTCTCGGCGCGTTCTTCGCTTTTGATTTGCTCCCAGCGGGTCAATACCTCAGTGCTGTTACTGGCAGAAACATCCGCAAAAACATGCGGGTGGCGGCGTTCAAGCTTATCGCTTATCGCAGCACAGATATCATCAAAGTTGAAGCGCCCTTCTTCCTGCGCCATCTGGGCGTAAAACACCACCTGGAACAGCAGATCACCCAACTCTCCACGCAGGTCGTCGAAATCTTCTCGCGCAATCGCGTCCAGCACTTCATAAGTTTCTTCGAGGGTGTAAGGGGCAATAGTGGCAAATGTCTGCTCTTTGTCCCACGGACAGCCGTTTTCCGGGTCGCGCAGGCGCTGCATAATACCGAGCAGTCGGTCGATTTGATTCATTGGAATATCCTGAAATTTCAATACGGTAGGCCGGATAAGGCGATAGCCTACATCCGGCAACATGGCAATGCCTGATGGCAACGCTAACGCGTTTTATCAGGCCTACAAGATTATCCGGCCTACAAAATAATTAATTACCGTGCAGACGACGTGCGTCGATCACGTCCGGTACCTGGTTCAGCTTGCCAAGCACGCGACCGAGCACCTGCAGGTTATAGATTTCGATGGTCATATCGATGGTAGCAAGCTGTTGTTTGGTATCACTCCGGCTGGCAACCCCCAGTACGTTCACCTTCTCGTTGGCAAGGATCGTGGTGATATCACGCAATAAGCCGCTGCGATCGTTCGCCTGGACGCGAACCACCAGCGAATATCCTGCCGAGTAGCTTTCGCCCCAAACTGCATCAACAATACGTTCCGGCGCATGCGAGCGCAGCTCAGTCAGCTGTTCGCAATCCGCCCGGTGTACGGAAATACCGCGGCCCTGAGTGATAAAACCGACAATTTCATCGCCAGGAATCGGCTGGCAGCAGCGCGCGATGTGGTGCATCAGGTTACCCACCCCTTCAACCACCACGCGACCGTCGTCTTTACGGCGGCTCTGCGGCGCCTGCGTTTTCTGCTGAAGCTGTTTCAGCGCGGCGGCATCCTGTTCGGCAGCGCTTGGCTTATTAAACTGCGCCTGCAGGAAGTTCACCATCTGGTTGAGGCGGATATCGCCCCCGCCAATCGCTGCCAGCAACTCCTCCAGCTCATTGAAGCTGTAGCGCGGCAGCAGGTGTTTTTCCGCTTCTTTCAGGCTAATGCCTAAATGCGCGAGCTCATCGTCAAGGATCTGACGGCCAGCAAGGATGTTTTTGTCGCGGTCCTGTTTACGGAACCAGGCGTGGATCTTCGAGCGCCCACGACTGGTGGTCACGTAGCCGAGGTTAGGGTTCAACCAGTCGCGGCTTGGGTTTGGCTGCTTCTGGGTGATAATTTCAATTTGATCGCCCATCTGCAACTGGTAGGTAAACGGTACAATGCGTCCACCAATTTTCGCGCCAATGCAACGGTGTCCCACATCGCTGTGAATGTGGTAAGCAAAATCGAGCGGCGTGGAGCCCGCCGGTAAGTCCACAACATCACCTTTTGGCGTAAAGACGTACACGCGATCATCAAAGACCTGGCTGCGGACTTCATCCAGCATTTCACCGGAATCCGCCATCTCTTCCTGCCAGGCGATCAGCTTACGCAGCCATGCAATACGATCTTCATGACCAGAACGCGCCGCGCCTGAGACGGTGCCCTCTTTGTATTTCCAGTGTGCCGCGACGCCCAGTTCGGCATCTTCGTGCATCTGTTTGGTACGGATCTGAATTTCGATGGTTTTCCCGCCCGGCCCCAGTACAACCGTATGGATTGACTGGTAGCCGTTAGGTTTCGGATTAGCAACGTAATCATCGAACTCATCCGGCAGATGGCGATAGTGAGTATGTACTATCCCCAACGCGGCGTAGCAGTCCTGTAGACGCTCGGCCACGATACGCACCGCGCGCACATCGAACAGTTCATCGAAGGCTAACTGCTTTTTCTGCATTTTGCGCCAGATGCTGTAGATGTGTTTCGGACGTCCGTACACTTCGGCTTTGACGCCTTCCGTTTTCATCTCTGAGCGCAAATGACCGACGAACTCATCGATGTAATGCTCCCTGTCGATACGACGTTCATGCAGCAGCTTGGCTATACGTTTGTATTCAGCCGGGTGCAGGTAACGGAAGCAGTAATCTTCCAGCTCCCATTTTAACTGCCCAATGCCCAAACGGTTGGCCAGCGGCGCATAGATATTGGTGCACTCTTTTGCCGCCAGTACGCGTTCATCTTCCGGCGCGTCTTTCACTTCGCGCAGATGGGCAATCCGCTCCGCCAGCTTGATGACCACGCAGCGAAAATCGTCCACCATAGCCAGCAGCATGCGGCGGACGTTATCGACCTGCTCGGAAGAGACTGAATCGGTATGCGTGGCTTTAAGCTGGCGTATTGCCGCCATATCCCGCACGCCGTGGATAAGATGAACAATGGATTTACCCACGCTCTCGCGCAGGATGTCTTCACTGACCACGTTGGCATCTGCCAGAGGGAACAGCATTGCTGCGCGCAGCGTGTCGATATCCATGCTCAACATGGAGAGTATTTCTACCATCTCCACGCCACGCCACAGCAGCAGCTCCGCATCAGGGTGACCCTGTGTCTGCTGCTGGCAGTACGCCCAGGTTTCGGCTAAGCGTTCACACGACTGCTGGCTGGAGATCCCCAGACTCGCGATCCATTTCTTTGGATCAAACTCACCAGCTTTATTTATATGTGCACTTCTTACCGCAACCATTGTCCTCTCCTTAAGGGGCCAGGCCTGTCGAAGTCGACAAGCCATACCCATTGTCTTTCATGCTGCTTTACAACCCGAAATCCAATGGGTACAAAATTCATTACATACGCTCAAACAGGACCATTGATTCCAGGTGTCCAGTGTGCGGGAACATATCGAGCATCGCCAGTCGCCGTATGGCATATCCCGCGTTGAGCAAAGCGTCGCTGTCACGAGCCAGCGTTGCCGGATTACAGGATACATAAACAACGCGTATAGGTTCCAATTTTATAATATGTTGCATCACACCTGCAGCCCCCGCACGCGCAGGATCGAGCAATACTTTGTCGAATCCGTTTTTCGCCCATGGCTGCCGGGTAACATCTTCCTCAAGGTTTTCATGAAAGAATGTCACATTGTGCAAACCGTTATTCAGCGCATTTTCCCTGCCTTTTTCCACCAGCGCAGGCACCCCTTCCACGCCCACCACGCTTGCTGCCCGGGTGGCCAGCGGCAGGGTAAAATTTCCCATTCCGCAGAACAGATCGAGTACGCGATCTTCTGGTTGCACATCGAGCCATTCCAGCGCACGGGCAACCATTTGTTGGTTTACCCCTTCGTTGACCTGAATAAAATCACGCGGGCTGAAGGTTAACCGTAGCCCATTTGAGTCATACCAGGGCGATTCTTCTGATAATGATTCCAGTATCTCGCTTTGCGGGGCCAGAAACAAAGACAGCCCCTGAGAATGCGAAAAGCATTCCAGTTTTTCTTTATCCGCCGCACTCAAAGGCGCCGTGTGGCGTAAAATCATCAGGGTTCCGCTCCCTGCCTGCACCAGCTCGACATGACCAAGATGGCGTAACCCTTGCAGACTTTCCAGGCATGCCCTGATGTGGGGCAATAACGCGTCAAGCTGGGGCACCAAAATAGGGCATTGTTTGACATCAATAATGTCGCTGGAGCCGGATTTGCGGAATCCCATCTGCAACTTTTGTTCTTTTGGCCGATAGTTCAGGCTTAACCTGGCACGACGACGATAGCCCCACGGGGTATCAGCTATAACATCCGACACTTCACATTTCATTAAACGCGACAACGCCGCGCTTTTGCTACGCTGCTGCAACGAGATGCTGGCATGCTGCTGCTGGCAACCGCCGCACACGCCAAAATGCGGACAACGTGGCACTTCACGCTGCGGACTGTCGTTTAAACGTCGTTTTACTTGCGCGCGGGCGAACTGTTTTTTATCTTCGGTAATGACTACCTCGGCGCTTTCCTGAGGCAGCAATTCCGGTATAAACAACGCCTTTCCGTCGTGGCGAGCGACGCCCTGACCGAAAGGATCAAGGTCATTGACGGTAACGGTTATGATCTGACGCGTCGTCACGCGTCGTTTTGCAGAGTAGAATTGCGCCATCGACGAGATATTTCTCTATTTAACAGTGTGACCCTAATTGTCCCATAACGGAACTCCATGACCAACTACAGCCTGCGCGCACGCATGATGATTCTGATCCTGGCCCCGACCGTCCTGATTGGTTTGCTGCTCAGTATCTTTTTTGTTGTGCATCGCTATAACGACTTGCAGCGTCAACTGGAAGATGCTGGCGCCAGCATCATTGAGCCACTCGCGGTTTCCAGCGAATATGGCATGAACCTGCAAAACAGGGAATCCATCGGCCAACTTATCAGCGTGCTGCATCGTCGCCATTCCGATATCGTGCGGGCAATTTCTGTCTATGACGAGAACAACCGACTGTTCGTCACATCCAATTTTCATCTCGATCCGTCTGAAATGCAGTTGGCGACGGGTTCACCATTCCCCCGCAAGCTGAGCGTCACCCGGCTCGGGGATATCATGATCCTGCGAACACCCATTATATCGGAAAGCTATTCGCCGGATGAATCCGCCGTCAGCGACGCCAAAAATACGCAAAACATGCTGGGGTACGTGGCGCTTGAGCTGGACCTCAAGTCAGTGCGATTGCAGCAGTATAAAGAGATCTTTATCTCCAGCGTAATGATGTTGTTTTGCATCGGTATTGCGCTAATTTTTGGCTGGCGTCTGATGCGCGACGTGACCGGCCCGATTCGCAATATGGTGAATACCGTTGACCGAATACGTAGAGGACAGCTCGACAGCCGCGTGGAAGGTTTCATGCTGGGCGAGCTGGATATGCTCAAAAATGGCATCAACTCGATGGCGATGTCTCTCGCGGCTTACCATGAAGAGATGCAGCACAACATCGATCAGGCCACCTCTGATCTGCGCGAAACCCTGGAGCAGATGGAAATCCAGAACGTCGAACTGGATTTGGCGAAGAAACGCGCCCAGGAAGCGGCGCGTATTAAGTCTGAGTTTCTGGCTAACATGTCGCACGAGCTGCGCACCCCGCTGAATGGCGTGATTGGCTTCACCCGTCTGACGCTAAAAACCGAGCTCAATACCACACAGCGCGATCACCTGAATACGATTGAGCGTTCGGCCAATAATCTGCTGGCCATCATCAATGATGTGCTCGACTTCTCCAAACTGGAGGCCGGCAAGCTGATTCTGGAAAGCATCCCGTTCCCGCTGCGCAGCACGCTGGATGACGTCGTCACGCTATTAGCGCACTCATCCCATGATAAAGGGCTTGAGCTGACGCTGAATATTAAGAATGACGTGCCGGACAACGTCATCGGCGACCCGCTGCGCTTACAGCAGGTGATCACTAACCTGGTCGGCAATGCCATCAAATTTACCGAAGGCGGCAATATCGATATTCTGGTTGAGAAACGCGCCCTCAGTAACACGAAAGTGCAGATTGAAGTACAAATCCGCGATACCGGGATTGGTATCCCTGAGCGCGATCAGTCACGCCTGTTCCAGGCCTTCCGCCAGGCGGATGCCAGTATTTCCCGACGCCACGGCGGGACGGGGCTGGGTTTGGTGATTACGCAAAAACTGGTCAACGAAATGGGCGGGGATATCTCCTTCCACAGCCAACCGAACCGGGGATCCACGTTCTGGTTCCATATCAGCCTCGATCTCAATCCTAACGTTCTCGTTGATCGTTCAACCACGCTCTGTCTGGCCGGTAAACGACTGGCCTACGTCGAACCTAACGCCACAGCCGCGCAATGTACGTTAGATATCTTGAGTGAAACGCCGCTGGAGGTGATTTACAGCCCTTCGTTCTCCGGGCTGCCGAAGGATCACTACGATATTCTGCTGCTCGGCATTCCGGTCACGTTACGCGAACCGCTCACCATGCAGCATGAGCGGTTGGCAAGCGCTGCGGCGATGACCGACTTTTTGTTACTGGCCCTGCCTTGCCATGCGCAGATTAACGCAGAGAAGTTAAAACAAGGCGGCGCGGCGGCGTGTCTGTTGAAACCTCTCACCTCAACCCGCTTACTGCCTGCGCTGACAGAGTATTGTCAGTTGAACCACCGCGCAGATCCGCTGCTATTAGACGAGAGCAAAATCGCGATGACCGTCATGGCGGTGGACGACAACCCGGCGAACCTCAAGCTGATTGGCGCACTGCTGGAAGATAAAGTGCAGCACGTGGTGCTCTGCGACAGCGGACATCAGGCAGTGGATCGCGCCAAACAGATGCAGTTTGATCTGATCCTGATGGATATTCAAATGCCAGACATGGACGGTATTCGCGCCTGCGAACTGATCCACCAGCTTCCTCATCAACAGCAGACGCCGGTCATTGCGGTCACCGCGCATGCCATGGCCGGGCAGAAAGAGAAGCTGCTCAGCGCCGGGATGAACGATTACCTGGCGAAGCCTATCGAAGAAGATAAGTTGCATAATCTGCTGTTACGCTACAAACCCGGCGCAAGCTCATCGCTTCGGGCGCTCGCGGTTGAACCCGTTGAGCCGGTCGTCAATCCAAATACCACACTCGACTGGCAACTGGCATTAAGACAAGCCGCAGGTAAAAACGATTTGGCGCGCGACATGCTGCAAATGCTGCTCGATTTTCTGCCCGAAGTGCGGAACAGAATTGAAGAACAGCTGGTAGGTGAAAACCCGGAAGGACTGGTAGATATGATCCACAAGCTGCACGGCAGCTGCGGCTATAGCGGCGTTCCCCGTATGAAAAACCTGTGTCAGCTTATTGAGCAGCAATTACGTAGCGGAACCAAAGAAGAAGAGCTGGAGCCTGAGTTTTTAGAGCTTCTGGATGAAATGGATAACGTTGCGCGGGAAGCGAAACGGATATTGGGGTGATATTCGCCGGATGCGGCGTAAACGCCTTATCCGGCCTACAGGTTTCGCTGTTTACCGTAGGCCCGATAAGCGTCGCGCATCGGGCACATCGCCGAATGCGGCTAACAATTCAGCGTAATTGTTGCCCTGCTTTGAGCGTTGCAGCCACGTTTCTCGCCGTCATTCGCACGTTCTCGCTCGCGTTCTTTAGCGCTTCATCCAGCGTACAAATGGTATAGATGACGCTGAAAACCGCATCCAGCCCATGCTCGTGTACCACACCAACATCGGCCGTCAGGCTACCGGCAATGCCGATAACCGGTTTATTGTAACGCTTTGCCACCTTCGCTACGCCAACCGGAACCTTACCGTGAATGGTCTGGCTGTCGATACGTCCTTCGCCCGTGACCACTAAGTCCGCATCCGCAACGCAGTCGTCGAGGTGTAACGCATCCGTCACCACCTCAATACCGCAGCGTAGCTGTGCGCCACAAAACGCATACAGCGCCGCCCCCATGCCGCCAGCCGCGCCACCGCCCGTCAGCTCCAGCACGTTGATATCCAGATCGCGGGCAATGAGTTGGGCATAGTGCGTGAGCGCCCGATCAAGGCGGGTAATCATCTCCGGCGTTGCCCCTTTTTGCGGGCCAAATACCGCAGAGGCCCCCTCTTCACCGGTCAACGGATTAGTCACGTCGCAGGCCACTTCAATACGACACGCGGCAAGTCGCTGGTCTAACTGAGAGATATCAATCCGGGCGAGCGATTCGAGGCCAGCCCCGCCATGAGCAATATCGTTATTTTGCGCATCCAGCAATTTAGCTCCCAGCGCTTGCACCATCCCGGCACCGCCATCATTGGTGGCGCTACCGCCAATCCCAATAATGATATGCTCAACACCAGCGTCCAGCGCATGACGGATTAGCTCCCCGGTTCCCCAAGAGGTGGTTTTCAACGGATCGCGTAAATCAGCAGGAACCTGCTCCAGTCCGCTGGCGGCCGCCATTTCGATAAACGCCGACCGCTCATCACCGGACAAACCATAAAATGCCTGAATTGTGTTGCCCAGAGGGCCGGTAACATCAACATGCACAAGGTGGCCTTGCGTTGCGGCAACCATCGCTTCGACCGTTCCTTCACCGCCGTCCGCGACTGGGATCTTCACGTAATCCGCCTCAGGCCAGATCTCACGAAATCCCAGCTCAATAGCCGTTGCCACTTCAAGCGCACTCAAACTTTCCTTATAGGAATCCGGTGCGATTACTATTTTCATAAAGCATCCTTACGCATGTTGACTGTGTTAAGCATATACCAGGATAAAAACCGCCCCTCCATGGGAGCGGTCCCAGTTCGCTTAGCGTACCATGCACGGACGCTTATTATCAAACGTCCAGTTCGGGATCAGATACTGCATCCCCATCGCATCATCACGCGCCCCCAGCCCATGTTGCTGATACAACTCGTGAGCTTTCATGACCTGATCCATATCCAGCTCCACGCCCAGACCCGGTTTCGCCGGTACCTGTACCATGCCGCCTTTGATTTCAAATGGCTCTTTGGTCAGGCGTTGATTGCCTTCCTGCCAGATCCAGTGCGTATCGATCGCGGTAATTTTGCCCGGAGCCGCCGCCGCGACATGCGTAAACATCGCCAGCGAAATATCAAAGTGGTTGTTAGAGTGCGAGCCCCAGGTCAACCCAAACTCATGGCACATCTGCGCCACACGAACCGACCCTTGCATGGTCCAGAAGTGCGGGTCCGCCAGCGGGATATCCACGGACTGTAACGACAGCGTATGCCCCATCTGACGCCAGTCGGTGGCGATCATGTTGGTGGCGGTCGGCAGACCGGTTGCACGACGGAATTCCGCCATGACTTCACGACCAGAGAACCCCTGCTCAGCGCCGCAAGGATCTTCCGCATAAGCCAGAGTTCCTTTCAGGTACTTACCAATTTTAATCGCTTCATTTAACGACCATGCGCCATTGGGATCGAGCGTGACGCGCGCCTGTGGAAAGCGTTTCGCCAGCGCCACAATAGATTCCGCTTCTTCTTCTCCGGCCAATACGCCGCCTTTCAGCTTGAAGTCGTTGAAACCATATTTCTCATACGCCGCTTCCGCCAGGCGCACCACTGCATCCGGGGTCATCGCCTCTTCATGACGCAGGCGATACCAGTCGCATTTCTCATCCGGTTGGCTCTGATACGGCAGCGGTGTCGCGTTGCGGTTGCCGACGAAGAACAGGTAACCCAACATTTCAACTTCGCTACGCTGTTGGCCTTCGCCCAGCAATGAAGCGACGTTGACGCCCAGATGCTGGCCCAGCAGATCCAACATGGCCGCTTCGATCCCGGTAACCACATGAATAGTGGTACGTAAATCGAAGGTCTGCAAACCACGTCCACCGGCATCACGATCGGCAAAGGTATTGCGGACCGCATTCAGTACGTTTTTGTATTCGCCTAACGTTTTGCCTACCACCAGCGGAATGGCATCTTCCAGGGTCTGACGAATTTTTTCGCCGCCGGGTATCTCACCCACGCCGGTATGACCGGAGTTATCTTTAATAATTACAATATTACGCGTGAAGAACGGGGCATGTGCGCCGCTCAGGTTCATCAGCATGCTGTCATGGCCTGCCACCGGAATAACCTGCATGGAAGTCACGACGGGAGTGGTAAATTGTGCGCTCATAATTAAGTCCTTATTCAAAATTAGTGGCGGCCGAAAACAGGACGTTTACGGTCAAAAGTCCATCCGGGGATCAGATACTGCATTGGGCCTGCGTCATTACGCGCGCCGCCGGGCAGCGCCTTATAGGCTTCATGCGCTTTTTGTACCTGTTCCCAGTCCAGTTCCACGCCCAGGCCGGGCGCGTCGGGTACCGCAATTTTTCCGTTTTTAATCTCCAGCGGATTTTTGGTCAGGCGACAATCTCCCTCCTGCCAGATCCAGTGGGTGTCGATAGCCGTCGGGTTGCCCGGCGCCGCGGCGCCGACGTGAGTGAACATCGCCAATGAAATATCAAAATGATTGTTCGAGTGGCAGCCCCAGGTCAGTCCCCAGTCATCGCATAACTGTGCCACGCGCACCGCGCCGGAAAGGGTCCAGAAATGCGGATCGGCCAGCGGAATATCTACTGAGTTCAGCATCACCGCATGGCCCATCTCACGCCAGTTGGTGGCTATCATGTTCGTTGCTACCGGCAGACCGGTCGCGCGGCGGAACTCGGCCATCACTTCACGCCCCGAAAAACCCTGTTCAGCGCCGCACGGATCTTCGGCGTAGGTCAGAACATCGTTCAGCCCTTTACACAGAGAGATGGCTTCATCCAGCAGCCAGGCGCCGTTGGGATCGACCGTAATACGCGCATCCGGGAAGCATTTTTTCAACGCGCGAGCGGTGTCGATTTCCTGCTCGCCAGGCAGCACGCCGCCTTTAAGTTTGAAATCTTTAAAACCGTAGCGATCCTGCGACGCCTGAGCCAGACGCACCACCGCCTCACTGTTCATCGCTTGCTGGTGACGCAGGTGATACCACTCATGGTTACCCGGCGTGCTTTCCAGATACGGCAGATCGGTTTTGCTGCGATCGCCTACATAAAACAGATAGCCGAGCACGGTGACCGCATCGCGCTGTTTGCCAGGCCCTAACAATTCACAGACCGGCACGTTCAGCGCCTTGCCCAGCAGGTCGAGCAGCGCGGCTTCCAGCGCCGCCACCGCGTTGACCCGTAGTTCAAAGGTCCAGGCGCCTTTGCCGAAAGTGTCAAAATCAGCGGCCTGATTGCCTTTATGCACCTGCTGAACCACCTTATTCAGGCGTGCGACCTCCTGGCCTAACACCTGTGGAATCGCCTCAACCAGCGTCTGATAAATCACTTCACCGCCCGGCGCTTCACCAACCCCGGTATTGCCGGCGTTATCGGTGAGCACCACGATATTGCGGGTAAAGTATGCGTTATGCGCCCCGCCTATATTGAGCAGCATGCTGTCATGCCCGGCCACCGGGATGACCTTCATATCGGTAATAACGGGACTCGATTGTGTTGTCATCATCATTGTCCTGCGACAGGTTTCAGTTCGATACGTTTAATATCACCCACCAGCACCAGATAGCTCACTACCGCAATCAGCGCATGCACCCCGACGTAAATCAACGCGCCGTTAAATGAGCCGGTGGTCCCTACGATGTAGCCGATAGCAATTGGCGTGACAATCCCGGAGATGTTGCCAAACATATTGAACAGACCGCCGCTCAGACCGCTGATCTCTTTTGGCGCGGTATCCGCCATCACCGCCCATCCCAACGCACCGATGCCTTTACCGAAGAAGGCCAGCGCCATAAAGCCGATGATCATCCACTCCACGTTGACGTAGTTACAGAACACCATCACCATCGACAACAGCATACCCAGCACGATTGGCGTTTTACGGGCGATATTTAGCGAGCCGGTACGGCGCATCAGCCAGTCGGAAATAATGCCGCCGAGCACACCGCCTGCGAATCCGCATATGGCCGGGACCGAGGCAACAAAACCGGCTTTCAAAATCGACATGCCGCGCGCCTGTACCAGATAAACCGGGAACCAGGTGATAAAGAAGTAGGTCAACGCGTTTATGCAGTATTGGCCGATGTAAATACCGATCATCATCCGTGAACCCAGCAGTTGCTTGATCTGCCCCCACTTCACGCTGAACGGCACTTTGGCTTTGGCGGCTGCCTGATCCATGTTGATCAGCGCCCCGCCTTCGGCAATGTACTCCAGCTCTTTTTGGTTTACGCCCGGATGCTGATTCGGTTCATGAATCACCTTCAGCCAGATAAAGCTGATAACAATCCCAAGACCGCCCATAAAGAAGAACACGTGCGACCAGCCCACTTCGTGGGTCAGCCACCCCATGATTGGCGCGAAGATAACGGTGGCAAAGTATTGCGCAGAGTTAAAGATAGCGACCGCCGTGCCCCTTTCCTGCGCAGGGAACCACGCCGCCACAATCCGACTGTTGCCGGGGAAGGAGGGTGCTTCAGCTAGCCCCACGAGGAAGCGCAGGGTAAACAGCGCAACGATAATGCCGAAGCCACTGAAGATATCAACGAAGCCCTGCAGCAGAGTAAACATGGACCAGATAAAGATGGACCAGAAGTAGACGCGTTTTGAACCGAAGCGGTCGAGCAGCCAGCCGCCGGGGATCTGGCCGATAACATAGGCCCATGAGAAAGCGGAGAATACATACCCCATACCTACGGCATCCAGGCCAATGTCTTTGGCCATCTCCGAACCGGCAATGGATAAGGTGGCGCGATCGCCGTAGTTGAAGGATGTGACGATAAACAGCATCACCACTATCCAGTAGCGAGCGTTAGTGCGTTTTTCCGCGCTGCTCGCCGCCTGACTTAATGAACTCATTGTTGCACTCCTGAATCTTGGCTGTCGCCAGTTCATTCTGTACAGCACCTGTAGGGTGATCAGAATGAGAGGTTAGTGTGTGGCAGTTTTGGTACAGCTCAGGGCCGTTTTATTCTGACTCGCTGCCTTTTCGGGAACTGACGGGAAAAGTATATGAAGGAGTGCCACTGACCCTCACCGTGCATGAACACAACATTAGGGAGGCAGTGAGAAGTTGTTTGGGGCATAAGCCCAAAGCAGTGGAAGTTAGTTCACGTAATTGGGGTTTTATTGCCGGGTGGCGGCTGCGCCAGACCCGGCCTACGGTTCAAATGGGGATTGAATGCCCGTGCAGGCGAAGGGTTATTTAAGCAAGGTTCCCCAGTTTTCTACCCAGGGATTAGATTCGCTTTCCGGTTCAGGATGTTCGCTGGCGTCAATCAGCAGCATTTCACCTACGCGTTGAGCACTTTGCTCCTGCAACAGCGCATCGAACTGCTTACCGCCATTGCAAAAATTAACGTAGCTACTGTCGCCCAGCGCAATGACCCCGTAATGCAGATTTGGCTGAAAACCGAGATTATCTTTGATTCCCTGAAACAGCGGCACAATGCTATCCGGCAAATCGCCCTGCCCGGTCGTTGAGGTCACGACCAGCACATATTTATCCTGATATGCCTGCCAGTCGCTGAGCTCCGGATCTTCGAACACCGTGGCTTTATGGCCCTGCGCCGTCAAAATAGCTTCGGCCTCTTCGGCAACCAGCAGTGCGTTTCCGTACATCGTGCCGACAAAAATTCCAATTTCCGCCATAACCGTAATCTCCTGGACTTAAGAATCTATTTGCTCATCCTGACCTGACAGCCCGCTGAACTCAACCCTTTCATTCTCAGGGAGAAGTCCACGCCAGCCAAACTGTGATAGCGCCTGCATCCAGACATCATCCAGCCCGGCGCGAATCACCAGCGGTTCGCCGGTAAAAGGATGCGTCAGCGCAAGCTGGCTGGCATGCAGCATCAGGCGCTGACAGCCAAAATGCTCTGCGGCGCTGCGGTTTTGCCGCAAATCACCGTGCTTGCTGTCACCGATAATCGGATGGCGCAAGTGTGCCAGATGGCGTCTGAGCTGGTGTTTTCGACCGGTTTTAGGGTCCAGCTCCACCAGTCCGTAGCGGGTAGTCGGATAACGCCCGGTCGCTACCGGCATCTCCACCGTCGCCAGACCGCGATAATGGGTGACGGCAGGCTGCGGGCCTTTATCATCACGAGCAAACTTATCGGCGATCTTATCCAGTTCTTCGACTAACGGATAATCCAGCACGGCATCCTCCATCAGCCAGCCACGCACAATCGCATGATAGCGTTTCTGAATTTGATGGTGCTCAAACTGCTGAGACAACAAACGCCCGGCTTCGCTGGACAACCCCATCAGCAGCACGCCGGAGGTCGGCCTGTCGAGTCGGTGGGCGGTAAAAACGTGCTGACCAATCTGGTCGCGTACCGTTTGCATCACCACCACTTTCTCATCCCGGTCGAGCCAACTACGGTGAACTAACCAGCCCGAAGGTTTATTGACTGCGACCAGCCATTCGTCCTGATAGAGGATCTCCAGCATCAGGTGTTATCACTTGTAAACAGCGCATCCAGCTCCTGCAATGCAGTCAGGAGGATGTCGCGTTGCGGGTGATCGGCAGCCAATGCCATTTCGTAATACGGTGCGACGGCAAAAGCCTGTGGAAGCGGCTGCGCGTTATCAATCAGCGTATGCATGCGGGGAATCAATACCCATTGCAGCCATTCAACCGGCTCCATGGTATCCATACAAAAAGGCTGCGTGCTGGTAAACAGATGGTCTGCAGGCTCATCCATCCGCCAATGATGATGTTCACGCAGTAGCGCTTCAAGCGCGTGTAACTGCTGGCGCACACGGTCATGAGTCGTCATGAAATTAACCTCAATGATGAAAAATCTGGCGCGAAGAATAGCACTAGTGAAGGGAAATAAAAAAAGGGAGCACTGTAAAAACAGTGCTCCCGGTTCGTTTCGCAGCATTCCAGCTACTTTTAGTGCTCCCTGCTCATCCGTGACAACTTTTCCTGTGGTCTTGCGACCGTGTTCATCCTGAACTTTTGCATCCTGCTCACATCACCCCGATGTGAAAACTTCATCCTGAAGTGTCCTGGCCATCCTGACCCGCCGAACATCCTGACCGGCTCTCATTCTCCGTCCTGGAGGTGTCCTTTAACGCATCCAGCGTTTTCCGCTTTGCTTCATCCTGAAGCCTGTCCTTGTAACACCGTCCTGGTGTGTCCTGGCGAAGAGCCATCATCCTGATGTTCTCTTCGTTGTGCGACTCCTTGTCGACAGATATAGAATCGCCTGTTTCGCCTTGTCTTACAAGACGCTTACAGACATACCCTTAAGATTATTTTCGTATGAAAGTTGACATCGAATCATTAACAAACTGAATAATAAGGAATTATCATTTTATCCGTTGATTAAGTCTTCGCTTATTACCTGGCAATGTCCTACAGGGTTTGTAAGAGATCTCTCACAAGGTTCAGGGCAAACTGGATTACAGAACTGGCTTAAGTTGAGTGAGGAATTCCGCAAGTGAGGCCGCCAGCACCTTTCTTTTACGGGTTCCCAGCGTTTCTTTGCACACTTCACCGGACAGATTGCACACCGAAATGACATCGAGCTCATTGTCCTGTGTGGCAATAAAAAGCGTAGGCGATAGCTTGAGGCGCTTTTGCGTGACCAGATGACCAATCAGGTTTTCCTGAACGCGCCTGAAGTCATCTTCACTCCAGGTTTGCAGCAGCGATAACTTTTCATCCGCAAACTGCGCGTGCATGTCCCCGGCAAACTGGGTGGTGTAAAAAGCGTGAACCGCAGGTTGTATCACGATATCAAAGGCCCGTTCAACCGCGTTGAGGTTTTTTTCGCCAACAAAAGGCTGAGGTTGCCAGTAAACCGCATCGTTTGTGGAAGAAATGATGCACGGAGAAGGTACGCCATACAGATCTTCACTGAGCGGCCAGCTGTTGTTTTTTTCATGCCATGCGTCGCAATAACGTGTCGTAAAGGCTGTCAACGCCTGCGCTGTCAATTCGTCCACTGATTTCTCTCTTCACAAAAGCCAGGATACACTTGTCGCATAGTGTATCTGGTTTATGACGGTGAAACATGTCCTCTTATGAAAATCATCAGGCGCTTGATGGCCTGACTCTCGGTAAATCAACGGATTACCGTGACAATTACGATGCCAGCCTGCTGCAGGGCGTCCCGCGCAGCCTGAACCGCGACCCACTGGATTTAAAGGCCGAGAATCTGCCTTTTCACGGTGCCGATATCTGGACGCTGTATGAACTGTCGTGGCTGAATGCCAACGGTTTACCGCAGGTCGCGGTCGGTCATGTAGAACTGGATTACACCAGCGTAAATCTGATTGAATCGAAAAGCTTTAAGCTGTACCTGAACAGTTTTAACCAGACGCGTTTTGACTCCTGGGAAGCGGTACGCCAGACGCTGGAAAACGATCTGCGCACTTGTGCTGAGGGCGATGTCAGCGTGGCGCTGTACCGTCTTGACGAACTGGAAGGACAGCCGATTGCCCACTTTAACGGCACCTGTATCGATAATCAGGATATCGTCATCGATAACTACCAGTTCAGCACTGAGTATCTGGAAAACGCCGTGAGCGGTGAAAAAGCGGTGGAAGAGACGCTGGTCAGCCATCTGCTGAAATCTAACTGCCTGATCACCCACCAGCCAGACTGGGGCTCCATACAAATTCAGTATCGCGGACGCAAAATCGACCGGGAGAAGCTGCTGCGTTATCTGGTCTCCTTCCGCCACCATAATGAATTTCACGAGCAGTGCGTGGAGCGCATTTTCAATGACATTCTGCGCTTCTGCCAGCCGGAGAAACTGAGCGTCTACGCGCGCTACACGCGACGTGGCGGTCTGGACATTAACCCATGGCGCACCAACACCGACTTCACTCCGGCAACGGGTCGTCTGGTGCGTCAGTAATCTTTTTTCTCAATTTTGCGTGCCCGATTCCGCGCACAAGGTTGTGAAAGGTCATAAGCCAGGGCTATTGTAATCAGTAGAGGATGATGTCTCTCGTCCCGTAAGGAGTTTACTTGATTACACATATTAGCCCGCTTGGCTCAATGGACATGTTGTCGCAGCTGGAAGTCGATATGCTTAAACGCACGGCCAGCAGCGACCTGTATCAACTGTTTCGTAACTGTTCGCTTGCCGTTCTGAACTCCGGCAGTTTGACCGATAACAGCAAAGAGCTGCTGTCCCGCTTTGAAAGTTTCGACATTAACGTGCTGCGCCGCGAACGGGGCGTGAAGCTGGAACTGATCAACCCGCCTGAAGATGCGTTTGTTGATGGACGCATTATTCGCGCGCTACAGGCCAACTTGTTTGCCGTGCTGCGCGACATTCTGTTCGTCAATGGCCAGATCCATAACGCCGGTCGTTTTCAGCATCTGGATCTCGAAAGCTCGGTGCATATTACCAACCTCGTATTCTCGATCCTGCGTAATGCCCGGGCACTGCACGTTGGCGAAGCGCCGAACATGGTCGTCTGCTGGGGCGGTCACTCAATCAACGAGAATGAATACCTGTACGCCCGTCGCGTAGGCACCCAGTTGGGCCTGCGTGAACTGAACATCTGTACCGGCTGTGGTCCGGGGGCGATGGAAGCGCCAATGAAAGGCGCTGCAGTCGGTCACGCCCAGCAGCGATACAAAGACAGTCGCTTTATTGGTATGACCGAACCGTCAATCATTGCCGCAGAGCCGCCTAATCCGCTGGTTAACGAACTGATCATCATGCCAGACATTGAAAAACGTCTGGAGGCGTTCGTGCGTATCGCCCACGGTATTATCATCTTCCCGGGCGGCGTAGGGACAGCAGAAGAGCTGCTGTATCTGCTGGGGATCCTGATGAATCCGGCCAACAAAGATCAAGTTTTACCGCTGATCCTGACCGGACCAAAAGAGAGCGCCGATTACTTCCGCGTGCTGGACGAATTTATCGTGCACACGCTGGGGGAAGATGCGCGTCGCCACTATCGCATTATCATTGACGATGCAGCGGAAGTGGCGCGTCTGATGAAAAAAGCGATGCCGCTGGTGAAAGAGAACCGCCGCGACACAGGCGATGCCTACAGCTTTAACTGGTCGATTCGTATCGCACCGGATTTGCAGATGCCGTTCGAGCCGTCCCATGAAAACATGGCTAACCTTAAGCTGTACCCGGATCAGCCCGTTGAAGTACTGGCGGCCGACCTGCGTCGTGCGTTCTCGGGTATTGTGGCGGGGAACGTGAAGGAAGTTGGGATCCGCGCCATTGAAGAGTTTGGCCCGTACAAAATCCACGGTGACCGTGAGATGATGCGCCGCATGGACGATCTCCTGCAGGGCTTTGTTGCACAGCATCGTATGAAGTTACCAGGCTCTGCGTATATCCCTTGCTACGAGATCTGCGCCTAACCTTCAACAGCCGCCAGCAGACGCTATCGCGGTGACAGTTTTGTCCATATTAAAGCCGGGTCTGGCGCATTAGCCTCCCGGCTTTTTTTAGTGATACCAGTCACATAGCTCAGAGGATCATATAAATATCAGTGATATTTCATTAAAAAAGAAGCGGTACGCAAACGATTACCTTTAAAACCCAACCGTGATTTATCTTAGGAAATTATTATTAGTCGCCAAAATCCTCTAAAAACAACAGTTTTTACAGCTTAACACGCCTATCTTCGCGCCTTCGCTTTCATGAGATATGTCGTTAATGTTAGCCTTCGCGCCCGTAAATTCGCTTTGACTATTTTTTAACAGATTAATGGCCCAAATTTATCCACATAAAAGGTGGATTATTGCATTTGGGATCCCGATCACTGATACATCCATTACTAAAATGTATCTTTCCGCCCGCAAATTATTACGGCGAAAAATTATATAAAAAATCGCTCAACGAATTTCGATTTACAGTCGGGTGCTTTCTCATTGGATTGAACCCAAACCCGACTTTTTAAGCTTCCTCCAGGAGAAATAGATGGAAAACACTCAAACCAGCACTATCGTTACGGGCCAGACCCGCAGCGCATGGCGCAAGACAGACACCATGTGGATGTTGGGCCTTTACGGCACGGCGATTGGCGCGGGTGTATTGTTCCTGCCGATTAACGCAGGCGTAGGCGGCATGATCCCGCTTATCATCATGGCGATCCTTGCTTTCCCAATGACCTTCTTTGCACACCGCGGTCTGACTCGCTTCGTGCTGTCCGGTAAAAATCCGGGTGAAGACATCACCGAAGTTGTAGAAGAACACTTTGGTGTCGGCGCGGGTAAACTGATTACCCTGCTCTACTTCTTCGCTATTTACCCAATTCTGTTGGTCTACAGCGTTGCAATCACCAACACCGTTGAAAGCTTCCTGACCCACCAGTTGGCGATTACGCCGCCGCCGCGCGCAATCCTGTCTCTGATCCTGATTGTCGGCATGATGACCATCGTGCGCTTCGGTGAGCAGATGATCGTGAAGGCGATGAGCATCCTGGTATTCCCGTTCGTTGCGGCTCTGATGCTGCTGGCGCTGTACCTGATCCCTCAGTGGAGCGGTGCGATTCTGGAAACCCTGTCCTTTGATTCTGCAGCAACCACCGGCAACGGCCTGCTGTTGACCCTGTGGCTGGCAATTCCGGTAATGGTGTTCTCCTTCAACCACTCACCAATCATCTCCTCCTTCGCCGTGGCGAAGCGTGAAGAATACGGTGATGAAGCTGAGAAAAAATGCTCCAAGATCCTGGCATTCGCTCACATCATGATGGTGCTGACCGTAATGTTCTTCGTCTTCAGCTGCGTGTTTAGCCTGTCCCCAGCGGACCTGGCTGCAGCGAAAGAGCAGAACATCTCTATCCTGTCTTACCTGGCAAACCACTTTAACGCGCCGATCATCGCCTGGATGGCACCGATCATCGCGATTATCGCTATCACCAAATCCTTCCTCGGCCACTATCTGGGCGCGCGTGAAGGTTTCAACGGTATGGTGATTAAGTCTCTGCGCGGCAAAGGCAAAACCATCGAAATCAACAAACTGAACAAAATCACTGCGCTGTTCATGCTGGTAACCACCTGGATTGTGGCGACGCTGAACCCGAGCATCCTCGGTATGATTGAAACCCTGGGTGGCCCAATCATCGCGATGATTCTGTTCCTGATGCCGATGTATGCCATTCAGAAAGTACCGGCAATGTGTAAATACAGCGGCCATATCAGCAACGTCTTCGTTGTGATTATGGGCCTGATCGCTATCTCCGCTATTTTCTACTCTCTGTTCAGTTAATTCCCCTGCGCCGCTCTTCGGGGCGGCGCACCTCGATACACAATGGACGCCTCATGATTAGCGTATTCGATATTTTTAAAATCGGCATTGGCCCTTCCAGCTCCCATACTGTTGGCCCGATGAAAGCAGGCAAACAATTCACGGATGACCTGATTGCACGCGGAATTCTCACTGACGTAACCCGCGTAGTGGTTGATGTCTATGGCTCTTTGTCTCTCACGGGGAAAGGTCACCATACCGACATCGCGATTATTATGGGCCTGGCGGGTAATCTGCCGGATACCGTAGACATTGATGCCATCCCGGCCTTTATCCAGGATGTGAATACTCATGGACGTTTGCTGCTAGCGGACGGTCAACATGAGGTTGAGTTCCCGGTCGACAAGTGCATGAATTTCCATGCGGACAATCTGTCCCTGCACGAAAACGGGATGCGTATTACCGCACTGGCGGGCGAAAAAGCCATTTACAGCCAGACCTACTATTCCATTGGCGGTGGGTTCATCGTTGATGAAGAACATTTTGGTTTACCGAACAACTCTCCGGTAAACGTGCCGTATCCGTATAAATCTGCGGCTGATTTGCAACGTCATTGCCAGGAAACCGGCCTGTCGCTTTCTGGTCTGATGATGCAAAACGAACTGGCGCTGCACAGCAAAGAAGAGCTGGAACAGCACTTTGCCAACGTCTGGGAAGTGATGCGTAGCGGGATTGAGCGCGGTATCACCACCGAAGGCGTATTGCCAGGAAAACTGCGCGTTCCGCGTCGTGCTGCGGCGCTGCGTCGTATGCTGGTCAGCAGCGACAAAACCACCACTGACCCAATGGCGGTTGTTGACTGGATCAACATGTTCGCGCTGGCCGTGAACGAAGAAAACGCTGCCGGTGGACGCGTGGTTACCGCGCCAACCAACGGCGCATGCGGGATTGTTCCTGCTGTACTGGCGTACTACGACAAGTTTATTCGCGAAGTGAACGCTAACTCGCTGGCACGCTACATGCTGGTCGCGAGCGCCATTGGTTCACTGTACAAGATGAACGCCTCTATCTCTGGCGCCGAAGTGGGCTGTCAGGGTGAAGTCGGTGTTGCCTGCTCCATGGCTGCGGCCGGTCTGGCTGAACTGCTGGGCGGTAGCCCAATGCAGGTGTGCATTGCGGCGGAAATCGGTATGGAACATAACCTGGGTCTGACCTGCGATCCGGTTGCCGGCCAGGTACAGGTACCCTGCATTGAGCGTAACGCTATTGCTTCGGTTAAAGCAGTTAACGCCGCGCGTATGGCGCTGCGCCGTACCAGTGAACCGCGCGTGTGCCTCGATAAAGTTATCGAGACCATGTACGAAACCGGTAAAGACATGAATGCCAAATACCGCGAAACCTCTCGCGGTGGTCTGGCGATGAAGATTGTCACCTGCGATTAAGTCCCCTGAAGAGGCCTCTTTTGCGAGGCCTCTTCCTGTTTTTCTGCCAACTATTCGCCTCCCTTCGCCGTGAATGTTACCCTACAGACTGATTTGTTAGGGAGAACACCGTGGCCGTCCATCTGCTCATTGTTGATGCACTGAATCTCATCCGCCGTATTCACGCCGTACAGGGCTCACCCTGCGTGGAGACGTGCCAGCACGCACTCGATCAGCTGATTGTGCACAGTCAGCCCACGCACGCCGTGGCGGTATTTGATGACGAGGCGCGCAACAGCGGCTGGCGTCACCAACGCTTACCTGACTACAAAGCCGGTCGCCCGCCAATGCCTGACGATTTACACCAGGAAATGCCCGCCTTACGCGCTGCTTTTGAACAGCGCGGCGTCTGCTGCTGGGAATCCAGCGGGAATGAAGCCGATGATTTAGCCGCTACCCTGGCGGTTAAAGTTAGCCAGGCGGGACATCAGGCAACCATCGTTTCAACAGATAAAGGCTATTGTCAGCTACTCTCCCCAACGCTGCGTATTCGGGACTATTTCCAGAAACGCTGGCTGGATGCGCCCTTTATCGAGAAAGAGTTCGGCGTACTACCGCAACAGTTGCCTGATTACTGGGGACTGGCGGGGATCAGCAGTTCTAAAGTTCCAGGGGTTGCCGGTATTGGACCCAAAAGCGCCACACAATTGCTGACGCAGTTTCCAACGCTGGAAGCGTTGTATGAACATCTTAATGACGTACCGGAGAAATGGCGCAAGAAACTCGAAGAACATCGGGAGATGGCGTTTCTGTGCCGCGATATCGCGCGGCTGCAAACGGACTTACATATCGACGGAAACCTACAGCAATTACGCCTGCCGCGGTAGCCTTATTGTCGGATGCGGTGTCAACACCTTATCCGGCCTACTTATCGTACAACCCAGCAGGCCGGATAAACGCCAGGTGATTACCAGGCGGTATGGTATAGCTCGACGATATCCCCAAGGCTCGCTTCACGCGGATTTCCCCCGGTACAAACATCGTCAAATGCCGCCTGCGCCAGTGCAGGAATATCCTCTTTGCGTACGCCAACATCGCGTAAATGCAGTGGGATCCCTACATCACGGTTAAGGGCGAAGACAGCATCCACCGCCGCTTTACGTGCTTCTGCCAGCGTCAGGCCTTCAACCTTAACCCCCATCGCCCGGGCGATATCGCAGAATTTTTCCCCGGTAAATTCGGCGTTATAGTGCATCACGTGCGGCAGCAAAATGGCATTCGCGACGCCGTGCGGCGTGTTGTAAAACGCGCCTAACGGATGTGCCATGCCATGCACTAATCCCAGGCCAACGTTGGAAAAACCCATTCCGGCAACGTACTGGCCCAGCGCCATCGCTTCACCCGCCTGGCTATCGCCCGCGACCGAACCGCGTAATGCCCCGGCAATAATTTCGATGGCTTTGATGTGCAGCGCATCGGTAAGCGCCCACGCCGCCCGCGTGATGTACCCTTCAATGGCATGAGTCAGTGCATCCACTCCTGTGGCGGCTTTTAATGCAGCGGGCATGCCGTCCATCATGTCAGCATCGATGAACGCCACCTGCGGGATGTCATGTGGATCGACACAAACAAACTTACGCCGGTTCTCTTCGTCAGTGATCACGTAGTTAATGGTCACTTCCGCTGCCGTTCCCGCGGTGGTTGGGACTGCCATAACCGGCACGCTCGGGCTGCGCGTCGGCGATAACCCTTCAAGGCTGCGGACATCTGCAAACTCAGGGTTATTATGGATAATACCAATCGCTTTACAGGTATCCTGCGGGGAGCCTCCGCCGATGGCTATCAGATAGTCTGCGCCACTTTGCTGAAACACACCCAATCCTTCCTGCACCACCGCAATGGTTGGGTTAGGGATAACGCCTGAATAGATTTCCCATGCCAGACCTGCAGCATCCATTCGGGAAGTCACCTTTTCAACGACGCCGCACTGTACCAGATTTTTATCTGTCACAATCAACGCCTTGCGATAACCACGACGGATGACTTCATCGGTTAACGCGCCAACAGCTCCCCGGCCAAACCATGCCGTTTCGTTCAGAATCATTCTGTTCGCCATCGTATATCTCCTTTTCGCTATGCGAAATTACTCTTCAATGCGTAATCCGTAAGATTTGAATTTCTCCAGCACAATGGCGATCTCTTCGTCATCCAGCACCGGCACTGGGTCAACAATCGCCAGCGTGCTCAGATACAGGCGGGCCAGAACTTCCACTTCATGCGCCAACCACAGTGCTTTTTCCAAATTCGCTTCACAAGCAATCAACCCATGGTGCTGTAAAAGCGTTGCCTTACGGTTTTTCAGGGCGACGCTCACATGCTCTGACAGCTCTCGTGTACCAAACGTCGCATAAGGCGCACACGGAATAGAGTTTCCCCCCGCCGCTGCAATCATGTAATGAATTGCCGGGATAGGGCGATTGAGAATTGAAACGGCGGTGCAGTGTACGGCATGGTTATGGACAACCGCATTGGCATCCGGACGCGTCTGGTATGCCGCCAGGTGAAAACGCCATTCACTGGAGGGTAATTGTCCTTTATCATATTTCCCGTCGTTATCTACATACACGATCATGTTTTCAGTAAGTCTTTCGTAAGGAATACCGCTGGGTGTGATCAGCATCCCATTTTCATAACGCGCACTCACATTTCCCGCCGTTCCCTGATTCAATCCAAGGCTGGTCATTTCCAGACAGGTTTCAATGATTTCTCGCGACAAACGCATTCTTTCCATAATGATTCTCCGGGTACAGTTTCCCCTCGTCTTTATTGCGAAAAATGCAGCCGCAGAATAAGACGGGTCAGGTTTCAGGTACAGGCTGCCACTGAATGTATTTATTCAGATTCAGTTGGCCGATTTATTTTTAGCGACGTATTATGGTTGTCTTACGCGCTTAATTAGTTTCATTTCAACTTTTACAGTTTCTTTAATTGGCCGGTCATCAATAGCACTCATCATCATATCGAATGCTTTTTCCGCCCAGACATTTTCATCCTGTTGCATTGACCAGACATTATTGGCGAGGAATCCCAGCATTGGGTGTTCATCGAATGTCCCAATATTAATTTCTGGTGGAATGGTGCCTAAACGATTACGAATAGCGTTAATGGCCCCTTCCAGTACGGGTAATGATGAGGCGATAAATGCCTGCGGACAGTCCTGTTCACCGATCAACTCATCCATGAGTCGATAACCACCTTCTGGTGTGTTATCCGGACCTTCTCGCACCCAATTTCTGTGAAAAATACCATTATTGTTCAATGCATTAAGATAACCTTGCAAACGGTCACCAATGCTGGGTAATCCGGTATCCCCTACTAAAAACCAGATCGGCGACTTTCCAGCGTCAAACAAACTTTGCGTCAACTTTTCGCCGCCCAAAATGTTATGACTTTCAACCAGTGCGTTGTCGGTATACTTAAAATCACGGTCAAGCAACACCATTGGTTTCCTGACCTGACGTAAATGGTGTTGCTGATTCTCTAACGTTGAAGGAACAATAAAAAGGCCATCGACATTGCGCGCGATTAACGCTTTGGTCAGTTTATTTTCGTAATCAACATCGTCATAGGTACAGCTAATCGTTAGCTGATAACCAGAACGGCGACAGCGTTGCTCAAGTTTTTCTGCAAGTGTGGCAAAAAACACGTTGGAAATATTAGGGACTATCAATCCTAACGTATCCGTTTTATTCAATTTCAGGCTGCGTGCTGAATGGTTAATGACGTAACCATAGCGCTCGACATATTCATTAATACGCGTTTGGGTTTTGACACTGATTCGATATTGCTCTGCTTTCCCGTTCAGCACCAGTCGTACGGTCGTAACCGATAAATTCAGATCGCTGGCTATCTGTTCTACTGTTTTAGCCATTTATATGCCCCAGTTCACATCCAAAAACGTCAATCCCCAATCATAAAAGTATTTTAAACTTTTGTCTTACTGCATAAGTTGGTTAATCGCCTGCTGCTGATCCCACAGCATCAGATAAGCCTGGTATTTACGATCATAGAAGTTCCGCCGTGCCGGGTTAGCCTTGATCACCTCGCCCGATCGAACCATCGCCTGACATGCGGACGGAATCGTGGTCCACGCGCCGCATGCCACCGCGCCGGTAATGGCCGCACCTAACGTTACCGCATCCTCTTCCTGCATAAGATGAATATCGCATCCGGTGGCATCGGCATATTCTCGCAACCACAGTGGGTTATGCGTTGCGCCGCCGCACAGCGTCAGACGGGAAATGGTGTGACCGTTTTCGCGCATCACCTCCATAATATGTCGCGTACCGCAGGCGATCGCCTGTATTGTCGCCAGGTACAGACGAGCAACCTGCATCTCGCCTCGTTCCAGCGTTAAACCACACACACTCCCCCGGGCATCGGGTCGCGCGCGCGGCGAACGATTACCGTGGTGATCGGCCAGCACATGCAAATAACGACCAGGCTCTGACTCCTGCTCCTCAAGTGCTGCAACCCACTCATTAACTAAAACGATGGGATGGCACCCCCGCGCTTCAGCTTTGTTAAACAGCTCAGCGCTGGCACCTGACTCCTGAAGCGTCCAGTCGACTAACGCCCCGGCGGCGCTTTGTCCCCCTTCCGTCAGCCAGTAGCCTGGCAGCATGGCTGACCAGTATGGTCCCCATACGCCTGGCGTATGAATTTCGTGCCGGCTGCACAGCATATGGCAATTTGACGTTCCGCTGATCAGCGCCAACGTCCCCTCAGGCTCGGCACCAGCTAGCGCCACTCCGCCTGCATGGGCATCAATCATTCCACTGGCGACGACCACTGCAGTCGTCAGCCCCAGCGCCTGGGCCGCATCGCTGCTAAGCGTTCCAACGCCAGCGCCTGGCGGCAGAATACGCGACGGGATTTTGCCCAATAAATCCGTTAATTCAACGGCATCGAGCAGGGAGTGGCTGAAGCGTTGTTCATGTGCCAGATAGTTCCATTTACAGGTTAGCGTGCACAACCCCGCAACATCAGTGGCGGTAGCTTTAGAGACCAGAAAGTCCGCCAAATCGTAGAATCGATGCGCACTCTGCCAGGTGGCTGGAAAATGGTTTTTCAGCCATAGCACTTTGGGAAGCTCCATTTCGACGCTGACCTCACCGCCAACATAGCGCAGAGAGGGATCCTGCGTGGCGTTAATACGCTGCGTCTCCTGCGCCGCACGATGATCCATCCACATGATGATGTTATGGTCTGACGGTTCGCCGGGGGAAACCGCCAGTCCCCGCCCCTGTTCGTCCAGTGCTACCAATGAACAGGTGGCATCAAAACCCAATGAGCGAATATCCTCAATGCAAACCCCGGATGACGACACCGCCTCCTTCACTGCATGGCAAACCTGCTGCCAGATTTCTGCAGATGACTGCTCAACCCGCTCAGGACCGGGTCGAAACTGCGAGATGGAACGAGTCGCAAAAGCCAGCCGTTTGCCACTGGCATCAAAGACACCCGCCCTGACGCTGGCGGAACCGACATCCACACCGAGGAAATATCCACTGCCCATAGTAACTCCCTGACGCTGGCTAATGATGGGGCGAGCACCTCGCCCCAACGGTCTTATTTTTTACCGAATGGGTGTAACAGCTTGTCAATTTCTGGCGTATCAATATTCTTCGCGCTGACAAATTTCACCGGAATATCAATTTCTTTCGGTACAGACTGACCCGATACCGCTGCATTCAGCGTCTTAATACCCTGGTAGCCAATTTGATAAGCGTCCTGCACCACAAATCCCTGAATCACTCCGGACTTCAGGAAAGCAATGATTGCCTCGGTGCTATCAAAACCAATCACCTTCACTTTGCCTTTCAGATTTTGGCTATCAATAGCGTTTGCTACGCCAAGCGTTGAGCCTTCATTCGTACCATAAATTCCTGCGATATCCGGGTTGGCCTGGATCATATCGATGGTTTTATCCATCGCTTTTTGCGGATCGCCATCGCTGTACTGGACCGGTAGCACCTGAATATCCGGATATTTCTCCTTCATACGGGCAATAAACCCTTCCGAACGTTCAATCGCTGAAGAAGTCCCTGCTACGTGCGCAATAATGCCCACTTTCCCTTTGCTGCCCACTTCCGCTGCCAGCGCGTCTGCGGCTTCAGCACCGGCTTTTCGGTTATTCGTAGCGACAAAGCTCACCGGAATATCGGAATTCACGCCGGAGTCAAACGTCACAACTTTAATGCCGCGTGAATTTGCGGTCTCAACTAATGGCGCCAGCGCATTGGCATCTAACGCGGCCAGTAATAGCCCATTCGGTTTTTGCGCCATCGCGTTTTCAACTAACTGAATCTGCTCGGCAATCTGAGTTTCATCCGCCGGGCCAACATAGCTGGTTTTATCACCCAACTCTTTTGCTGCCGCTTCCGTCCCCATTTTTACGGTTTGCCAGAATTCATGCTGGAAACCTTTACTGACCACCGGAAGGTTCATATCTTTAGCCAATACGCTGGATGTCATACAGGCCAGCAGGGATAACGCATAGACAAAATTCCTGGTTCTCATTGTTTTACTCCGTTCTGAGTGAGTCACCCTAAACGTCAGGGTTATGATGCCCCGTGACTTCCGGGAGCGTAAATCAACGAATTTTTTTGCGTAATGTGTCGAGATAAACCGCGGCAATGACCACCACTCCCATGGCTACCATTTGCCAGAACTGGGAAACGCCCATCAGGTTCAGGCCATTCTTCAGCACGCTCATAATGAATGCGCCGATGATCGTGCCGCCGATGGTGCCAATTCCGCCCATCAGGCTCGTACCGCCAATAACAACCGCCGCGATGGCTTCCAGCTCATATCCCACGCCGACCGTTGGCTGACCAGAGTTCAAACGAGAGGCCAGAATCACCCCGGCAATCCCGGTCAGCAGACCACAAAAGGCGTAGACGAAAATTTTGACGCGCTGAACTTTAATACCGGAAAGATGTGCGGCCACCTCATTGCTACCCACGGCGTAAACATAGCGACCAATCACCGTTTTCTTCAGGATGTAGGCGGCGATTAACGCCACCACTACCAGGTAAAAAACGGGATAAGGCAGCACATCGAACAAACGTCCCTGGGCCAGCATTTTGAAGGTGGGGTAATCGGCGAAATAAATCGCACGACCATCCGTCATCACCATATTGATGCCTCTGACGGACATCATCAGGCCCAGCGTGGCGATAAAAGGCGGGATAGTCATTTTGGTGACCAGCAAGCCGTTGATATAGCCGCATAATCCCCCGGCCAGCACCCCCGCCAGAATACATACGGGCAGAGGCAGTCCCAGCGTGGCGCTGATACCGACCGCAACACCAGAAAAGGCCACGACCGAGCCAAGAGAAAGGTCGATTCCTGAAGTGATAATGACGAAGGTAACGCCAATCGCCATGATGCCAATCACCGACGTTTGCAGGGCAATTGTCATAATGTTTTCAGTGTTAAAGAAAAATGGCGAACCGAAGCTAAAAAATATTACTAAAATAATCAGACTCAAAAGCGGCGCAAGGCGCATTAAAAGTTCTTTATTAATTTTTATTTTCTTATTATTGCTGTCTGAAGAGGTTACAGAGATAGTCATAAATTAGTCCTCTAACGTCGCATATTGCATGATTTTTTCTTGTGTGGCGTCATCAGAAGCTAACTCCCCGGTAATACGTCCATTACGCATCACTAAAATGCGATCGCACATACCCAGCACTTCCGGTAATTCAGAGGAAATCATGATAATTGACTTCCCTTTTGCCACCAGTCGATTCATTAATTCATAAATTTCAAGTTTGGCACCCACATCAATACCGCGAGTTGGTTCGTCAAAGATGAGAATATCGGTATCTTTACATACCCATCTGGCAATAATAATTTTCTGCTGATTACCGCCACTTAAATTCAGTGCTGCCTGCTCTAAATGTGGTGTTTTAATACGTAGGGCCTTAACCTGTTCCTCGCTGGTTTTCTGACAACGTTTGCTGTCCACATTGCCATAACGGTCGGAATACTCAGGATAATTGCCCAACATGATATTGCGCTCAACGGACAGCCCTAATGCCAGCCCCTCTTTTTTTCTGTCCTCGGTTAAATAGCTGATGCCCTGTTTGATAGCATCAGGAATATCTTTAATTACCGTAACTTTGCCGTTTAGCTTGAGAGTTCCGCCATCAATGGGATCCGCACCAAAAATCGCCCGCGCCAGCTCAGTACGCCCTGCGCCCATCAAGCCGGCAAAGCCCAAAATTTCGCCCTGATACAGGGTGAAATCAATGTTGTTCAGTACGCCATTGCGCGTCAGACCGCTTACTTCCAACACCGGCTTACGTTGAGCCAAAGGTCCACGACGAGGATAGATATTGCCGAGGTCACGCCCAACCATCATGGCAATCAGATCGCTAATTTTAACCGCATCATAATCTACGGTGGCAATAAACTGACCATCCCTCATCACCGTCGCGCGGTCGGCTATCAGCGCCAGTTCCTCCAGCCTGTGCGAGATATAAACAATGCCTGTTCCCTGTTCCTTCAACAAACGGGTCACCTGAAATAAGCTGTCGATTTCCGTTTCCGTCAGTGCCGCCGTCGGTTCATCCATAATAAGGATCTTGGCATTCACCGATATCGCTTTAGCAATCTCAACCATTTGTTGTTGCGCGACGGTCAGATCGGCCACCAGCGTTTCTGGTGAAATATTCAGGTTTAATTTTTGCAAAATATCGATAGCAGTCTGTCGCTGCTGTTTTTCATCCAGACGCCAGCGATTATTTTTGCAAAACTCCCTGCCAATAAATATATTTTCTTCTACTGTGAGCTCAGGGAATAGATTGAATTCCTGGTGAATAATAGTGATACCTGCGCTTTGTGCGCTCAGTGGGTTCGCAAAAGTAACAGGTTGCCCTTCGAAAATAATATCTCCTTCATCAGGCTGATAAACACCGGATAAAATCTTCATCAACGTAGACTTTCCTGCGCCATTCTCACCCAGCAGCGCATGAACCTCACCTTTGCGTAAAGCAAAATCCACATTACTCAACGCTAATACGCCGGGAAAACGTTTCGTAATATGACTCATCTGTAAAAATGTTTCAGACATTGCTGCTTTCCTCAATATACAGAAACTGCAATCAGTGAATCAGGCGAAAAAACGTTGCCAGGAAGCCATCGTCACCGTTAATGCGAATACTACCTTCACGTTCATATGCGTTTTATCAATCATGCTAACTCGAGTTAGCGAATTGCCTTTTAAAGCTATTTTAGCTACTCAAATTAGCCAAATCATTTGGTTTAAAACTGTGACGCTGAACAGACAATTTATTGCAAACAATTAATTTAAAAGAACTTATCTAAAAATATCCGTCCTGGTTTATTTGACGCAGATCGAATTTTAACCACTTCTCGTGAAGCCTCTCACAGTTCCACAACAAAAAAGTTGTGCAAAAAACTCTCTGATACCTAAGCTAACTCGAGTTAGCAAAAATGGGTTATTCGGCCAACTGCGACGGTGGTGTTCAAAATCCGCTTTTGCAGCACGGCATAAAGTGAGATGAGGAACCTCGAATGAAAAAAAATAGCTTGCCGAAAATTGGCATTCGTCCGGTGATTGATGGGCGCCGTATGGGTGTTCGCGAATCGCTCGAAGAGCAAACCATGAATATGGCTAAAGCCACCGCTGCGCTGATCGCTGAGAAACTTCGTCACGCCTGTGGCGCACAAATTGAATGTGTAATTGCCGACACCTGTATTGCCGGTCTGGCGGAATCCGCAGCCTGTGAAGAAAAGTTCAGCAGCCAAAATGTTGGCGTAACGATTACCGTTACCCCCTGCTGGTGCTACGGCAGCGAAACCATCGACATGGATCCGATGCGTCCGAAAGCTATCTGGGGCTTTAACGGCACAGAACGTCCTGGTGCCGTTTATCTTGCTGCCGCGCTGGCTGCACATAATCAAAAAGGTCTGCCCGCGTTCTCCATTTACGGTCACGACGTACAGGATGCCGGCGACACCACCATCCCCGCCGATGTCGAAGAAAAACTGCTGCGTTTCACCCGGGCGGGCTTAGCCGTTGCCAGTATGAAAGGTAAAAGCTATTTATCCGTAGGCGGCGTTTCTATGGGCATCGCCGGTTCTATTGTCGATCATAACTTCTTTGAATCCTGGCTGGGAATGAAGGTTCAACCTGTTGATATGACTGAACTTCGCCGTCGAATTGATCAGAAAATTTATGATGAAGCTGAACTGGATATCGCACTGGCCTGGGCGGACAAAAACTTCCGCTACGGCGAGGATCAGAATGCGCAACAATATAAGCGTAACGCAGAGCAAAGCCGGGCTGTGCTGAAAGAAAGTCTGCTGATGGCCATGTGCATTCGCGACATGATGCAGGGTAACCAGAAGCTGGCCGACAAAGGTCGGGTTGAAGAGTCGCTGGGGTACAACGCGATTGCCGCAGGCTTCCAGGGCCAGCGTCACTGGACCGATCAATACCCGAATGGTGATACCGCCGAAGCCCTGCTCAACAGCTCCTTTGACTGGAATGGCATACGCGAACCGTTTGTTGTCGCCACCGAAAACGACAGCCTGAACGGCGTGGCGATGCTGTTTGGTCATCAACTCACCGGCACGGCGCAGGTCTTTGCCGATGTACGCACCTACTGGTCGCCAGAGGCGGTTGAACGCGTCACGGGGAAACCACTGACCGGCCTTGCTGAGCACGGCATTATTCACCTGATTAACTCCGGCTCGGCAGCACTGGACGGCTCCTGCAAACAGCGCGACGGCGCAGGGAAACCGACTATGAAGCCGCACTGGGAGATCGCGCAGAAAGAGGTCGATGATTGCCTGGCGGCAACCGAATGGTGTCCGGCTATTCACGAATACTTCCGCGGCGGCGGCTACTCCTCTCGCTTCCTGACCGAGGGTGGCGTGCCGTTCACCATGACTCGCATCAACATCATCAAAGGCCTGGGGCCGGTGCTGCAAATCGCGGAAGGCTGGAGCGTGGAATTACCGAAAGATATGCATGACCAGCTCGATGCGCGTACCAACTCTACCTGGCCGACCACCTGGTTTGCCCCGCGCTTAACCGGTAAAGGCCCGTTCAGCGATGTCTATTCAGTGATGGCAAACTGGGGCGCAAACCACGGTGTGTTGACGATTGGTCACGTGGGCGCGGACTTTATTACGCTCGCCGCCATGCTGCGTATCCCGGTTTGCATGCACAACGTGGAAGACGAGAAAATTTACCGTCCTTCAGCCTGGGCAGCCCACGGAATGGATATGGAAGGCCAGGATTATCGCGCCTGCCTGAACTACGGCCCGCTGTATAAGCGTTAATGCGACTCCGCCCGGTGGCGCAAGCTTACCGGGCCTATAGGAGCACAACGTGTAGGCCGGATAAGGCGTTTACGCCGCCATCCGGCAACGTCTCGGGAGCGATTATGAAACAAGAGGTTATCCTGGTCCTTGACTGCGGCGCGACCAACGTGCGGGCAATCGCCGTTGACCGACAGGGAAAGATTGTCGCCCGCGCAGCGACCCCGAATGCCAGCGACACCGCAACAGAAAATAGTAGCTGGCATCAATGGTCGCTGGAGGCCATTCTGCAACGCTTCGCCGACTGCTGTCAGCGACTCAAAACGCAGCTGGCCGCCTGCCATATCCGCGGGATCGCCGTCACCACCTTCGGCGTAGACGGCGCGTTGGTTGATAAAACCGGCAAGCAACTGTATCCGGTAATAAGTTGGAAATGCCCACGCACCGCAGCGGTAATGGAAACTATCCACCGCTATATGTCACTGCAGCAGTTGCAGGAAATCTCCGGCGTCGGCGCGTTTAGCTTTAATACGCTGTATAAACTGGTGTGGCTCAAAGAAAACCATCCGCAATTACTGGAACAGGCGCATGCCTGGCTATTTATCTCATCGCTTATCAACCACCGATTAACCGGCGAGTTCACCACCGATATCACCATGGCGGGCACCAGCCAGATGCTGGATATTCGCCAGCGCGATTTTAGTCATGACATTTTGCAAGCAACAGGCATACCGCGTCGTCTGTTCCCACGCCTGGTAGAAGCTGGCGAACAGATTGGGATTCTGCAGCCAGAGGCCGCCAGCCAGCTCGGGCTTGCGGCGGGTATTCCGGTCATTTCTGCCGGACACGACACGCAGTTTGCGCTATTTGGCGCAGGGGCGCAGCCCGATGAACCGGTGCTCTCTTCCGGCACATGGGAGATTCTGATGGTGCGCAGTTCACAGGTAGATACCTCCCAGCTCAGCCATTATGCGGGTTCCACCTGTGAACTGGATAGCCAGGCAGGACTGAAAAACCCCGGCATGCAGTGGCTGGCTTCCGGTGTTCTCGAGTGGGTACGTAAGCTACTGTGGACTGCCGACACCCCCTGGCAGATGCTGATTGATGAAGCCCTGGCTATTCCCGCAGGTGCCGAAGGGGTGAAGATGCACTGCGACTTGTTGGCCTGTCAGAATGCGGGCTGGCGAGGGGTTACGCTCAATACCACCCGCGGGCACTTTTATCGCGCCGCGCTGGAAGCGCTCACAGAACAGTTGCAGCGAAATCTGCACACGCTGGAAACAATCGGTCATTTTCAGGCCACGGAACTGCTATTGGTTGGTGGAGGAAGCCGCAACGCATTGTGGAATCAGATCAAAGCGAATGTACTCGGGATCCCTGTCAAAGTGCTGGATGATGCCGAAACCACCGTGGCCGGGGCCGCGATGTTTGCCTGGTCAGGCATCGGGGAATTTACCTCTCCCGAACAGGCACGCGCGCAGGTGTGCTACCAGTACCGTTACTTCTATCCGCAAACCGAATCCGAACTGACAGGAGTCGTGTAACATGCTCAAAACGATATCTCCCTTAATTTCCCCAGATCTACTGAAGGTGCTGGCTGAAATGGGACACGGTGATGAGATTATCTTTTCCGATGCCCACTTCCCGGCCCACAGCATGGGACCGCAGGTCATTCGCGCAGATGGTCTACTGGTCAGCGATCTGCTGCAGGCGATTATTCCACTGTTTGAACTGGACAGCTACGCCCCACCACTGGTGATGATGGCCGCTGTTGAAGGCGACACCCTCGATCCTGATGTCGAGTCACGTTATCGTCAGGCGCTTTCACTACAAACCCCCTGCCCGGATATCACACGTATTGACCGCTATGCCTTCTATGACCGCGCGCAACAGGCGTTTGCGATCGTTATCACAGGAGAGCGGGCAAAGTACGGGAATATTCTATTAAAAAAAGGGGTAACGCCGTAATCTCTGGTCTGAATGCCCGTCAGCTACGGGCATTCATCAAAAGATAAGGATCAGAACATGAAAGCGGCGCGCCAGCAGGCAATTGTAGATCTACTTACTCACCACAAAAGTCTGACAACCGAAGCCCTTTCTTTGCAGCTTAACGTCAGCAGAGAGACCATCCGCCGCGATCTCAGTGAGTTACAAGCCCAGGGAAAAGTGTTGCGTAATCACGGGCGGGCCAAAGTGATTCACCGGGAAGATCAGGACAGCGGCGACCCGTTTCATATGCGGCTCAAAAGCCATTATGCCCACAAAGCACATATTGCCCGCGAAGCGCTGGCATGGATCGAAGAAGGTATGGTGATAGCCTTAGACGCCAGCTCAACCTGCTGGTATCTGGCGCGACAGTTACCGGACATCAACATTCACGTTTTTACCAACAGCCAGTCCATCTGCCAGGAATTGGCTAAACGTGAACACATTCAGCTTATCAGCTCCGGCGGTCGCCTCGAGCGTAAATACGGATGCTACGTTAACCCCTCGCTTATCTCGCAGCTCAAACCACTCGACATCGACCTGTTTATTTTTTCCTGCGAAGGGATCGACCGCGACGGCGCGCTCTGGGACTCAAATGCGACCAACGCCGACTTCAAGTCCATCTTGCTTAAGCGTGCAGCGCAATCATTATTGCTGATTGATAAAAGCAAATTTAATCGTTCGGGGGAGGCCCGGATTGGGCATCTGGATGATGTGACGCATATTGTTTCGGATACGCCGCTGATTGAAACAATTCAGGCCGAATAAGGCGGTTATGCCTTGATCCGGCCTTCAATTTTATCTTATCGCTCGTCGCGACGACCGCCGACGGCAGCCCACAGGCGACGTACATGCACGGTCACTTCTTCACGGTCATGATACAGCTGACGCGCCTGAATCTGGGCATTTACGCCATGCTCGTCAAGCTGCGCCTGAATGTAAGCCAGATTTTGCGACACTTCTTCGTAGCGTTTTTTCATCGGCAGCTTGAGGTTGAAGATAGTCTCACGACACCAGCCGTTGACCAGCCACTGCGCCATCAGGGCGGCAACCTTCGCGGGCTTCTCCACCATGTCGCAAACCATCCACGAAATGTTGTTACGATTCGGGCGATACTTAAATCCGTCTTCGCGCAGCCATGTAACCTGTCCGGTATCCATCAGGCTTTGCGCCATCGGACCATTATCCACGGAATAAACCCACATGTTGCGTTTAACCAGTTGATAGGTCCAACCGCCGGGGCATGCGCCTAAATCCACCGCATACATTCCGTTAGCCAGACGCTCATCCCATTCATCAGCTGGGATAAACACGTGCAGCGCTTCTTCCAGCTTCAGCGTTGAACGGCTTGGCGCATCGGCCGGGAACTTCAGACGTGGAATACCCATGTAGAACGGGGAGTTATTGTCAGGCCAGGAATAGCCTGTATAGCAACAGCCAGGAGCGATAAAGAAAACATGAACCACCGGACGTTTTGGCGTTTCATACTTTGCCAGCACGCCAGCTTCACGCAGCGCCGCGCGCAGCGGTACGGTAAATTTACGGCAAAATTTGACCAGCTCTTTGCTTTCATTGGTGTCAGCAACTTCGACACGCAGATCGCCGCCTTTTTCCACCACGCCCTGCAACATGCCGACAATTGGCGTAATACGGTCTTCCGGCGGTAAATATTGCAGCAGCTCGCCTACCACAAACATCTGGCGGGCAAAAATCAGCGAGCTAAACGGCAACTCTTTCACTAGCTTTTCGGCATCGTCCTGCTGATAGCATTCGAAGATGACGTAACCCGCATTGTCTTTCACGCGGGCAAAACCGAAGATTTCCCGGCGTCCTGCTTTATCCGTAATTTCTGCGGCGCACTCTTTTTCAAAACCCGGGCGACACAACAATACTACCTTATTCATGGCTAACGCCCTTACGTTTCAATCTAATAGCGCCCACTAACATCAGCGCCCAGCCCACAAGGAAGCTGAAACCACCAACGGGGGTAACAAACGCCCACAGGCGTAAATGAGAGAGCGCGAGGCAATAGAGGCTGCCGCTAAACAGCACCGTTCCCAATGCCAGAAACACGCTACTCCAGTAAAACCAAATGCTAATACGTCGCTGCATGGCGACGGCCAGACCAAAGATAGCCAACGTATGAAACGCCTGATACTCAAGGCCAGTCTGGATCCACCCCATCTCAACGACACCGAGGGTTTTACTCAGAACATGTGCCCCAAAGGCGCCCAACGCCACAAAGATAAAGCCACTTATGGCGGCAAAAATCAGCATAAAACGGCTGGTCATGTGAATACCCTACGTAAATTATTGTTCATAACGAAAGCGGAATTTTTCTTGTTCCGTGGCCGCTTTCGCCAGAATCCACTGACGGAAGGCGGCTATTTTACCCAGTTCTGCCTGACTGTCATGACAAACCAGATAAAATGCGTTTTTGCTGACCAGAACATCGTTAAACGGACAAACCAGACGTCCGGCTTCAATTTCGGATTGCGCCATGACGTTATTCGCCAGCGCAACCCCCTGTCCATGGATAGCAGCCTGTAGCACCATGGCGCTATGGCTGAAGATAGGTCCCTGCTGTACGTTGATATGATTCAGGCCAAGCTGACGCGTATAGGCTTGCCAGTCACGACGCGACGCATCGTGCAATAATGTGTGCTTAGCCAGGTCATCAGGCGCCTTCAGCGGTTTATCACCGGTCAATAATAGCGGCGAGCAGACCGGCAATAAATATTCAGCGTACAATTTTTCAACGCGCAGACCCGGCCAGTTGCCGCGTCCGTAGAAAATCGCCACATCAACATCGTCAGCCAGTTTGTCTTCCTGACGGTCCACCGCCTGGATCCTGACATCGATTCCCGGATAAGCTGAGTTAAAGCTAGAGAGTCTGGGCACCAGCCACTGGATCGCAAAACTGGGCAATAAACTAACGGTGAGCGCACCTTTTGCGCTGCGAGCCTGAAGCTTACGCGTCGCGTCGGTTAATTGCGAAAAAATCTCTTTGATGTCGAGGAAGTAACTTTGGCCTTCTTCCGTTAACAGCAAAGATCGATTGCGTCGACGAAACAGCTTTAGCCCCAGGAAATCCTCAAGAGACTTGATTTGATGACTTACTGCGGCCTGCGTCACAAAAAGCTCTTCTGCTGCGCGAGTAAAGCTCAAATGACGCGCTGCAGCATCAAAAACACGCAACGCATTTAAGGGTGGTAATCGTTTTGACATGACTTTTAGGCTTTGATGTTAAATGAATTTAACAATTATCTAACAGGCTGTAACCTATTAGTTTTTTTTATCTGAGCCATTATAAATTGTCCGTTGAGGTTCTACCAGCAAATACCTATAGTGGCGGCACTTCCTGAAGCCGGAACGAAAAGTTTTATCGGAATGCGTGTTCTGGTGGGCTTTTGGCTTACGGTTGTGATGTTGTGTTGTTGTGTTTGCAATTGGTCTGCGATTCAGACCATGGTAGCAAGGCTACCCTTTTTCACTTCCTGTACATTTACCCTGTCTGTCCATAGTGATTAATGTAGCACCGCCAACTTGCGGTGCTTTTTTTTGTCCGACTCTTTGTCGATGGACGACCGGTTAGTTATCCAGTTCTACCATCTCTTTCACATCGGTACGGTTAATCTGCTGTTTGTTGCCGTTAGCGTCTTTATACGAAATCATCCCCGTTTCATTATCAGTCTGTGGCTTACCATCAGACACGATTGATCGACCATCGTTGGTGTGCATCACGTAATTCGAACCGGAACAGGCGCTCAGGGCAAAAGTCAGCATACAAGCAGAGATAATTGCGGCAGTCTTTTTCATCTTCTTCTCCTTAAAGCGATTTATGCTATTAAAAATACACTCCGTAACAGGCAAAATTGCTCGCCTAACGCTAATTAGCATAAGACACTGCGCGGACTTTGCCAGGATATCCAGAGTATTCCGATGGTTAGCACAACTCTTGTATCAGCGCCATTTTTGCGCCACGATCGGTTTACTGAACTGAGGAATACCATGAACGCTTTTAACCCCGCGCAGTTTCGCGCCCAATTTCCCGCACTCAACGATGCTGGCGTTTATCTCGACAGCGCTGCTACGGCGCTGAAGCCGCAGGCGGTGATTGAAGCTATCCACCAGTTTTATAGCCTGAGCGCCGGGAACGTCCATCGCAGCCAGTTTGCCGAAGCACAACGCCTGACCGCACGCTATGAAGCCGCGCGGGGAAAAGTCGCAAGTCTGATTAATGCGCCGGATGACAAAACAATCGTCTGGACCCGCGGCACGACCGAGGCGATTAATATGGTTGCCCAAAGCTATGCGCGACCGCGCTTACAACCGGGCGATGAGATTATCGTTAGCGTGGCAGAACATCACGCCAACCTCGTGCCCTGGCTGATGGTGGCGGAGCAAACGGGAGCTAAGGTAGTCCGGCTGCCGCTCAATGCCCATTTATTGCCAGATGTTGAAAACCTCGCGCAACTCATTACTCCCCGCAGCCGCATTCTGGCGCTCGGGCAGATGTCGAACGTCACCGGCGGTTGCCCGGATCTGGCCCGCGCCATCACGCTCGCCCATGCGGCTGACATGGTGGTGATGGTTGATGGCGCCCAGGGTATTGTCCATTTCCCTGCTGACGTACAGCAGTTAGATATTGATTTCTATGCATTCTCGGGCCACAAACTGTATGGCCCGACCGGCATTGGCGTGCTGTACGGTAAACCTGAACTACTGGAAGCGATGTCTCCCTGGCTCGGCGGCGGCAAGATGATTAGTGAAGTCAGTTTTGATGGTTTCACCCCCCAGGCAGCGCCATGGAAGCTGGAGGCCGGTACGCCTAACGTTGCTGGCGTTATCGGGCTGAGCGCGGCGCTCGAATGGCTGGCGGACGTCGACGTTGCGCAGGCCGAAAACTGGAGCCGGGGTCTGGCGACGCTGGCAGAAGATGCGCTGGCAAAACGCCCCGGCTTTCGTTCCTTCCGCTGCCAGGATTCCAGTCTGCTAGCCTTTGATTTCGCTGGTGTTCATCACAGTGACATGGTCACTCTGCTGGCCGAATATGGCATTGCGCTACGCGCAGGGCAACATTGTGCGCAACCGCTGCTGGCAGAACTGGGCGTATCCGGGACGCTACGCGCCTCATTTGCACCTTATAATACCCAAAGTGATGTGGATGCGCTGGTCACAGCCGTGGACCGCGCGCTGGAAATATTGGTGGATTAATGACAAGCCCTCTGTTCGCCGGACACCCGTTTGGCACAACCGTAACCGAAGAGACGTTACGCAATACCTTTATCCCGCTCACTCAGTGGGAAGATAAATATCGCCAGCTGATTCTGCTGGGTAAGCAGTTGCCGGCGCTTCCGGATACGCTAAAAGCACAGGCCAAAGAAATTGCGGGCTGCGAAAACCGCGTCTGGTTGGGACATACCCTTCATGAGAATGGCACTCTGCATTTCTTCGGCGACAGCGAAGGTCGCATAGTACGCGGGCTGTTGGCGGTATTACTCACGGCGGTCGAAGGTAAAACCGCAGCCGAGTTACTGGCGCACTCGCCCATGGCATTATTTGACGAACTGGGTTTACGCGCGCAGCTTAGCGCCTCGCGTAGCCAGGGCCTGCATGCTCTTAACGAAGCTATTCTTGAGGCTGCTCAGAAAGCCGAATGACGGCGCTGATGTGTCTTATCCGGCCTACAACACCGCACGAACCGTAGGTCGGATAAGCACAGCGCTATCCGACACTATCAGAGTTGGCGCGCCGCTTTCGCCATCATCTTCTTCAGCGCATGTGAGACGGCAACAAAGCCAAAGGTGGCGGTCACCATAGTGGCTGCGCCAAATCCGGACGCGCAATCCATACGTTTTGGCCCTTCCGCCGTCGCTTTCATCGCACATACCGAGCCATCTGCCTGCGGGTAAACCAGCGCTTCGGTCGAGAACACACAGTCCACACCCAGTTTGCCTTTGCTGTTTTTCACTACGCCAAAATCGCTTTTCAGCCGCTCACGTAGCTTGGCCGCCAGCGGATCCTGAATGGTTTTTGCCAAATCAACGACCTGAATCTGCGTCGGGTCGATCTGCCCGCCAGCACCGCCGGTAGTCACCAGCGGAATTTTATTACGCCGACAATAAGCAATCAGTGCCGCTTTTGGGCGCACGCTATCAATCGCATCAATGACATACGAAAATCCCGCACTCATATACTCAGCAACGTTTTCTGGCGTAACAAAATCATCGACCACGCTAACACGGCACTCCGGGTTAATCTGGCGGATACGTTCTGCCATCACTTCAGCTTTTGCCAGGCCGACGTTATCGCGCAGAGCATGGATCTGGCGGTTAGTATTGGTGACGCACACATCATCCATATCGATAAGTGTAATGGCACCAATGCCGGTACGCGCCAGCGCTTCCGCCGCCCATGACCCCACTCCGCCAATTCCAACCACACAAACATGCGATTGGGCAAACAGCTGCAACGCATTTTCGCCATACAGACGCGCCGTACCGCCAAAACGCTGGCGCCAGGCATCACTGATAACCACAGACATAGAACCTCAAATATAGAAAACAAAAAGAGCGGACAAATACCGCCCTTGATGACTGCATCACTGCCTGATGGCGGCTACGCCTTATCAGGCCTACTCAATAATGTAGGCCGGATAAGCGAAGCGCCATCCGGCAATTAACCGCTAAAAACGTTACCCGCACCCGGCGCTGTTTTCAGTACCCATACGCGACCGTAGTGATTATACCACCCGGCACGGTGTCCGGCGTCAGCGCCAATGCCCTGGTAGATATCGAAGTGTTGCCCTTTAATCGCCCCACCCACATCTAACGCCACCATCAGACGCAGTTCGTACTGACCAGTAAACTTGCCGTTGTTGTCCAGTAACGGAACTTCCGCCAGTAACGTTGTGCCCGCAGGAATGATACTACGGTCAGAAGCCACGGATGCACGGCCAATCAACGGTACCGCGCTGGCCCCTTTTACCGGAGCAAAAGATTGCGGTTTAAAGAAGACAAACGATGGGTTCTGCTCCAGCAGCTCACGCACTTCGGCCTCGCTGTGCGTTTCTCCCCAGTGGCGAATGGCCTGCATCGACATATCTTCTTTTTTCACTTCGCCACGGTCGATAAGCACTTTGCCGATACTGCGATAGGCGTGGCCGTTTTTCCCGGAATAGCTAAAGAAGTTGAGTGGGCTGCCATCGCCAAAATCGATGTAACCACTGCCCTGAACATCCATAATGAAGTTATCCATCAGGGAGTTGCTGTACGCCAGAATGTAATTATCGCTTAGCGCGCCAGCGTAGATCTCGGCACGAGAGGGTAAGCGCCCACGTTTTGGCGGCATACGATAGATAGGATACTGAAACTCGCCCTGACGCGTATGGCGCGCCTGAATCACCGGCGTGTAGTAACCGGTAAACTGGACGTTACCGTAATTGTCCGCCCCTTCCATTTGCCAGGCATCAATACCAAACTGGCGCATACTGCGCGTATCACCGCCCGCGCGTAGCCATTGCTGGATAGCGTTGTAGACGTTGCTCTGGTTACCGTACAAACGCGGCGAAGCGCTGCGAATTTGATTAACCTGCTCGGCGAAATCACCGGCATTGATTGGTGCGCCAACCGCATCAGGCTGGTTCACCAGTGAGAAAGGCTGGGTAAATTTCCCGTCTTTATACTGCTGCCCACGATCGGTGGGTTTTGAGGAACACGCGGCGAGCATCGCGACTACTGCTCCCGCCAGAAGATATTTTGCCCAACGTCCTTTCATTGTTCTCGTCTTATGTTGCCTGAATGCGAGACGAAGATAACAAACCCCCGTACCTAATGAAATGCGTATACATACCCCGACGCAAATTTTGAGCAAAAAATAATCCAGAATGCGTTGTTTTTGTTCATTTTCACCCTAAAAACGTGATCAAGGTGAAAAAAGGGTTGCATGAAAATGCGAGCAGAGTATAGTGCGCATCCACGGACGCGGGGTGGAGCAGCCTGGTAGCTCGTCGGGCTCATAACCCGAAGGTCGTCAGTTCAAATCTGGCCCCCGCAACCAATTAAAATTTGATGTAAGATTTTTGCAAAGTAGTTCGAATCACAGCAAGGCGGCGACGCAGTGAATCCTTAGGAGCTTACTCC